>NZ_JBEXXX010000039.1:0-77013 GCF_040630635.1 Streptomyces sp. NPDC005761
GGCGGCGCCCCCCCCCCCCCCCCCGCCGACGCGGCACTAGCCGAGGTGCGCGGGCCCGAACGCCTGCGGCAGCATCTCGTCGAGCGTGCGGAAGCCGTCCGGCGTCTCCAGGACGAGTTCCGGTCCGCCGAACTCGTACAGCAGCTGCCGGCACCTGCCGCACGGCACCAGGACGTCGCCCGCCCCGTCCACACAGGTGAAGTGGGTCAGGCGGCCCCCGCCGGTGGCGTGCAGTTGGGAGACCAGTCCGCACTCGGCGCACAGCCCGATGCCGTACGAGGCGTTCTCGACGTTGCAGCCGACGATCGTGCGGCCGTCGTCGACGCGGGCGGCGACACCGACCGGGTAGCCCGAGTACGGGGCGTACGCCCGGGCCATCGCGTCCCGGGCGGCCGTACGCAGCGCCTCCCAGTCGGCCGGGGCCATGACGCCCGCGGTCACTTGCCCTCGCCCTTGCGGTACGGCACACCGTCCGCCTTGGGCATCCGCAGGCGCTGCGACGAGAGCGCGAGCACGAGCAGCGTGGTGACGTACGGGGCGGCGTCGACGAACTGGCTGGGGACCTGGTCCGTGAGCGCGTACCAGGTGAACAGCAGGGCGGAGCAGGCCGCCGAGATCACCGCGGCCACGTACTTCTTCCGGTACAGCTGCCAGAAGGCGACGATCACCAGCAGGATCGCCAGGAGCAGCAGCATGGCGTGGACGTTCTCCGCGCCGCCGCGCAGCTTGAGGCTGTCGGTGAAGCCGAAGAGTCCGGCGCCCAGGGCCATGCCGCCGGGCATCCAGTTACCGAAGATCATCGCGGCGAGACCGATGTAGCCGCGCCCGCCGGTCTGGCCCTCCTGGTAGATGCTGGTGGCGACGATGGAGAGGAAGGCACCGCCGAGGCCGGCGAGGCCGCCGGAGATGGTGACGGCGATGTACTTGTACTTGTAGACGTTCACGCCGAGGGTCTCGGCGGCCACCGGGCTCTCGCCGCAGGAGCGCAGCCGCAGACCGAACGCCGTGCGCCACAGCACCCACCAGGTGATGGGGATCAGCAGCAGGGCGACGACGGTCAGGAGCGACAGGCCGGTGACGAGCCCGCCGATGATGCCGGCGAGGTCGGAGACGAAGAACCAGTGGTGTTGCTGGAGGTCCTGCAACCAGTCGGAGAGCCCCGGGATGGTGATCTTGTCGATCTCCTCCAGACGGGGGGACTGCTTGGAGGAGCCGCCCGGGTCGTTGGCGAAGGTGAAGTTCGAGAGGTAGCGGGTGACGCCGACGGCGAGGATGTTGATGGCCACACCGGAGACGATGTGGTTCACGCCGAAGGTGACCGTCATGACCGCGTGCAGCAGACCGCCGAGCGCACCGCCGATGATGCCGAACAGGACGCCCACCCACGGGCCCCACTGGAATCCGGCCCAGGCACCGAACCAGGTGCCGAGGATCATCATGCCTTCGAGCCCGATGTTGACGACACCGGCCCGCTCGGCCCACAGACCGCCGAGGCCGGCGAGGCCGATGGGAACGGCCAGTTCCAGGGCGCCCGAGACCTGGCCGACGGAGGTCACGTCGTTCGCGCCGCTGATCAGCCGGACCAGCGAGACGAGCGCGAGCGCGCCAGCCACGATCAGCAGGACGACAGGCACGGAGAGCTTGCGGCGGCCGCCCCTCTTGGGGGCGACGCGTGCGGCGGAGACTTTGCTGGTGCTCACAGGGCCGCCTCCTTCTCGGTCGTGAGGGCGTGGCCGGCGGCGAGCTCTTCGCCGACCTTCTGCTGCTGACGGCGGGTCCCGTAACGGCGGACCAGTTCGTAGCTGATGACGACGGAGATCACGATCAGGCCCTGCATGATCGTGGCGATCTCCTTCTCGAACCCGAACTGGTCGAGCGGGGAGGACGCCTTGTCCAGGAACGCGATCAGCAGGGCGCTGAGGGCGATGCCCACCGGGTGGTTCCGCCCGAGCAGCGCGATGGTGATGCCGGTGAAGCCGATGCCGACCGGGAAGTCGAGGCTGTACGTGTGGGTGTCGCCGAGCAGCGTCGGCATGCCCGCCAGGCCTGCGACCGCGCCGGAGATCAGCATCGAGGTGAGGATCATCCTCTTGGCGTCCACGCCGGACGCCTGGGCGGCGCTCTCACTGGCACCGGTGGCCCGCAGGTCGAAACCGAAGCGGGTGCGGTTGAGGACGAACCAGTACACGAGTCCGCAGCCGGCTGCGACGAAGGTGAAGCCGTAGATCTCTCCGGACTCGGCCCCCAGGGACAGCCCCGGGAACCAGCCGGACTCGTGGATCTCGCCCGTCGTCAGGTTGTTGGAACCGGCCGCCTGGTCACCGAAGTTCTTCGGCAGGATCAGCCACGCGATCAGCGAGGTCGCGATGGAGTTGAGCATGATCGTCGAGACGACCTCGCTCACTCCCCGGGTGGTCTTGAGGATGCCCGCGATGCCCGCCCAGAACGCGCCCACCAGCATCGCCACGACGACGATCAGGGCGATCTGGAGCGGTCCGGGGAGGCTGACGCTCGCGCCGACGAGGGCGGCCATCATCGCCGCGAGGCGGTACTGGCCGTCGACGCCGATGTTGAAGAGGTTCATGCGGAAGCCGACCGCGACCGCGAGAGCGGCGAGGTAGTACGTACCGGCCTGATTGATGATCAGTACCTGTACGTCGGAGTACGACGCCTGCTCGAACAGCAGCCGGTACAGCTCGAACGGATCGCGGTTCGACACGAGCAGCACCAGGGTGCTGAGCGCGAACGCGACGACGAGGGCGAGTGCCGGCCCGGCGAAGCCGAGGATCAGCCGGTCCTTGTCGAGTTTCTTCATCAGGCCTCGTCCTCCGGTGCTGCTTCGAGGTGACCTGCGGCGGCTCCGGTCATGGCCGAGCCCAGTTCCTCGGGGGTGATGGTGGCGGGGTCGGCGTCCGCGACGAACTGTCCGCGGTACATGACGCGCAGGGTGTCGGAGAGCCCGATGAGCTCGTCCAGGTCCGCCGAGATGAGCAGGACGGCGAGTCCTTCACGGCGGGCGTCGCGGATCTGGTCCCAGATCTGCGCCTGTGCGCCGACGTCCACGCCACGGGTGGGGTGGGCGGCGATCAGGAGCTTGGGCGCGTGGCTCATCTCGCGGCCGACGATCAGCTTCTGCTGGTTGCCGCCGGACAGGGAGCCGGCCGTGACCTCGATGCCGGGGGTGCGGACGTCGTACTCGCGCACGATCCGCACGGTGTCGTGGCGGGCCGCCTTGGGGTCCAGCAGGAAGCCGCGGCTGTTCGGCTTCTCGGTGACGTGGCCGAGGATGCGGTTCTCCCACAGCGGAGCGTCCAGCAGGACTCCGTGGCGGTGCCGGTCCTCGGGGATGTATCCGATGCCGCTCTCGCGCCGCTTGCGGGTGGGCACGCGGGAGATGTCCTCGTCGCCCAGGGTGATCACTCCGCTGTCCGCGGCCTTCATCCCGATGAGTGCGTCGATCAGCTCGGTCTGGCCGTTGCCCTCGACGCCCGCGATGCCGAGGACTTCGCCCTTGTGGATGGTGAAGCCGACATCGGACAGGACGTCGCGGACGACTCCGTCCGGGTCCGTCATGGTCAGGGAGAGGCCCTCGACGCGGAGCATCGGCACATCCGTCACCGTGGACTCACGGGTCTCGGGCGACGGCAGTTCGCTGCCGACCATGAGCTCGGCGAGCTGCTTGGTCGTGGTGTGTGCCGGATCGGCGGTGCCCACGGTCGTACCGCGCCGGATCACCGTGATGTCGTCGGCGACGGAGAGGACCTCGCCGAGCTTGTGCGAGATGAAGATGACGGTGAGGCCCTCGGCCTTGAGCTCGCGGAGGTTCGCGAAGAGCGCGTCCACCTCCTGCGGGACGAGCACCGCGGTCGGCTCGTCGAGGATGAGGATGCGGGCGCCCCGGTAGAGGACCTTGAGGATCTCCACCCGCTGCCGGTCGGCTACCCCGAGGTCCTCCACGAGCGCGTCGGGCCGGACACCCAGGCCGTACGCGTCGGAGATCTCCTTGATCTTCTTCCGTGCGGCGGAACCGATGCCGTGCAGCTTCTCGCCGCCGAGAACGACGTTCTCCAGGACGGTGAAGTTGTCGGCGAGCATGAAGTGCTGGTGCACCATGCCGATGCCGCGCGCGATGGCGTCGCCCGGATTGCCGAACGAGACCTGCTCGCCGTCCACGGCGATGGTCCCCTCGTCCGGCTTCTGCATGCCGTAGAGGATCTTCATCAGGGTCGACTTGCCGGCACCGTTCTCGCCGACGAGGGCGTGCACCGTGCCCTTGCGGACGGTGATGCCGATGTCGTGGTTGGCGACGACGCCGGGGAAACGCTTGGTGATGCCGTGCAGTTCTACGGCGGGGGGACTGCTGGACGCGTTGATGACGCACTCTCCTTGGCCGGACAGGAGCGGGAGCGGAGGGGCAGGGGGTGTCCCTGGGGGCGGGGTGAAGTTATCGCGCCTGAAGGCTGTCTACACGCGTAGCGTTGCCGAATCGTCAAACGCATGTGCACAGCGCGGCCCGAACGCCGGGTTCGAGGCCTGTCCGAGAGGGCAGTGCAACGGGCGGAACTACTTCGCGGAGTACCCCGCGGGCCCGGAGCAGCGACGCTGCGCGCTCCGGGCCCACGGAAATACAGCCGTACGACCGGGGTCGTTACGGGGTGGTCTTGACGGTGATCTTGCCGTCGATGATCTCCTGCTTGGCCTTGTTCACGGCGTCGACGACATCGGTCATCGCGGTGAACTTCGGGTTCGACATGGCCAGGCCGACGCCGTCCTTGTCGAGGCCGTAGCGGATCTCACCGGTCTGCGGCTTGCCGTCCACCACGGACTTGATCAGGTTGAAGACCGAGTCCTCGACGTCCTTGGTGACCGAGGTCAGGATGGACTCCTTGTAGGCGGCGAGGCCCTTCTGGTTGTACTGGTCGGAGTCGACGCCGATGTTCCACTTGCCGGCCTTGGAGACGGCCTCGATCGCACCGGAACCGGCCAGACCGGCCGCCGAGTAGATCACGTCGGCGCCCTTGTCGAGCTGCCCCTGGGCCGCGGCCTTGCCGAGGTCGGGCTTGGAGAAGCCGTCGAAGTTCGGCGGCTGGGTCAGGTACTGGGGGATCACCTTCACCGCGGAGTTGGTGTCCTTGACGCCCTGCGTGAAGCCCGCCTCGAACTTCTTGATCAGCGGGGTCTCGACACCACCGATGAAGCCGACCGTCTTGGTCTTGGTGACCTTGGCGGCGGCGACACCCGCGAGGTAGGAGCCCTGCTCCTCGTTGAAGACGATGTTGGCGATGTTGGGGCCGGTCACCGAGGCGTCGTCGATGATGCCGAAGGTGATCTTCGGGAACTTCGGCGCGACCTTCTTGATGGCGGGCGCGTACGCGAAGCCGACACCGATGACCGGGTTGTTCCCGGCGCGGGCCAGGGACGTGAGGCGCTGGACCTTGTCCGCGTCCGACTCACCGTCGGAGGGCTCGGCCTCGGTGCCCTTGACCCCGAGCTCCTTCTCGGCCTTGGCCAGACCTGCGTACGCGGCGTCGTTGAACGACTGGTCGCCGCGGCCGCCGATGTCGTACGCGAGGGCGGTCTTCTTTTCCTTCGAGTCGGAGCTGCTGCTCGACGAGGAGGACGAGTCGCCACACGCTGTAACGCTGAGCGCGAGTGCCGCGGACATGACGCCCACAGCGGCAATCCTAGTGATCCGGCGCAAGGGAAGGCTCCTTCAAACCTGACCGAAGCGCCTCTTCCGGCGCTGGTTTCGCCGCGATCGTAACGCGCGTAGATGTCAGATAAAGCCCTGTACGGAAGCCGTTATCGGATCGTCGTGAACCGGGGGCGACCTGTCCGGTTACGGATGGTTGCCGTGGAGCAGAGCGGAAGCGGTGAAGAGTTCCACCCCTACGGTGATCGCCTCCTCGTCCGCGTCGAAGTTGCCACGGTGCAGGTCGAGCCCGCGCGTGTCGCCGGGCGTGCGCACACCGAGGCGCGCCATCGCGCCCGGCACGTGCTCCAGGTACCAGGAGAAGTCCTCCCCGCCCAGGCTCTGTTCGGTGTCCTCGATCGCATACGAACCGCGGCGGGCGGCCATCGCGCCACCGAGCAGGTCGATCGCGGCCGCGTCATTGACCACGGGCGGAACGCCCCGGATGTAGTTGATCACCGTCTTGGCCCCGTACATTCCGGCCACCTCGTCGATCGCGGCGTGCACCAGGTCCGGCGCGTCGCGCCACGCCGCCAGATCCAGGCAGCGAACCGTGCCCGACAGCTCGGCGTGTTGCGGGATCACATTGCACGCGTGACCGGTCTCCAGGCGCCCCCAGGTCACCGCGAGCCCGGCCCGGGCGTCGACCCGGCGGGACAGCAGCGCGGGCACCTCCGTGACGACCCTGGCGGCGGCGGTGACCAGGTCCGTGGTCAGGTGCGGGCGGGCGGTGTGGCCACCGGGGCCGTCCAGGGACAGCTCCAGGCGGTCGCAGGCGGAGGTGATCGCCCCGACCCGCAGCCCGATCCGGCCCGCGTCGACCTTCGGGTCGCAGTGCACCCCGATGATCCGGCCGACGCCCTCCAGCACCCCGGACTCGATCGCGTCGGGCGCCCCGCCGGGCAGCACCTCCTCGGCCGGCTGGAAGATCAGCCGCACCGGGTCGGGCAGCATCCCCTGCCGGTCGAGCTCGGCGAGCACGAGGCCGGCGCCCAGGACGGTGGTGGTGTGCACGTCATGCCCACAGGCGTGCGCACGGTCGGGCACGGTGGAGCGGTACGGGACGCCCGCCTTGGTGTCCGGGATCGGCAGCGCGTCGATGTCGGCCCGCAGCGCCAGCATGGGCCGCGTGCCCTCGCGCCGGGTCCCGACGTCACACATGAGGCCGGTCCCGGAGGCGAGCACCCGCGGCTCGAGGCCGGCCTGTTCCAGCCGGGCCTTGATGGCCGCGGTGGTGCGGAACTCCTGGTTGCCGAGCTCGGGGTGCATGTGGAGATCGCGGCGGAACGCGATGAGCTCGGCGCGCAAGGACGCGGACAGCGTGCCGGGCAGGGCCTCTCCGGGGAGGGGGCGGTCTTCGCGGTCGCGGGGCGTCGAGTGGTTCACTGGTGAAGGGTAAGTCCGTTCCCCCTCCAACTGACCATGAAACAAGAAAAGTTCAGCCACATAGACGAATAAATGACTGCGTTACGGCGTGTGGGGTAGGCGCGGGGTGGGTAAACTCGCCGCCCGACTGGGCCGGCACCCGCGGCCGGCACTGCGGCGCACGCTCGTCCCCGTCGGCGATCAGCGGGCCGCCCAGGCTCCGGCACGACCTCGGCCGATGCCTACGGGGTGCGCTGCCGGGGTCCGTTCCCGGCCCCGACGACACTCCGCCCACGTCCGCCCCCGCCCTCACGCCTCCGTCGTCACCGCCGTAACGCGCCACGGTGCCAGCCGCTGGACGTCGCGGGCCGTCTCCGTGACGCCCGCCAGGAAGCCCTGCGCCCTCGGGGACGCCGTTTCGCGGAGCCATTCCGGGGCGATGTCGCAGACCGCGACCTTGACCTCGGTGCCGACCAGGGCCAGGGGGAGGGTGTGGACCACCGTGGAGGGGAAGCTCAGGACCGTGCGGCCGATGGGCCCGCGGCGGGCGATGAGTTCCAGGGGGAGGTCGGGGCGGACGATCTCCAGGCCGGTGGCCGCCTCCAGGGCGTGGAGCTTCTCGGTGGACTCGCGGCGGTGGGCGAAGTAGCGCCTGGCGCCGTGCGTACGGGCCAGGGCCGCGACCGCCTCCAGGTAGGGCGCGCGCTCGACGACGCCCGTCTCGACCAGCGAGGTGCCGACCATGTCCGCGCCCTTGGTGAGCAGCGGCGGGCCGAACCGGGAGCGGGTCCAGGAGAAGGTGTTGGGGATGAGGGTGATGCCGGGCGGCGGGACGACCGGCATCGCGGTGAAGAGCTCGACCTCACGCGCCGCGGACGGTGTGAAGCGGCGGCGCGCGGTGGCGGTGACCGGGGCCAGGGCCAGGTCGCGCGGGCCGGAGCCGCCGCGGCGGTGCCAGCGCACCAGGCGCTCGCCGTGCGTCAGCAGGGCGACGAACTCCATGGTGGCGGTGCCGTCGTCGACCACGGTGAGCCGACGGGGGCGGACCAGGGAGAGCAGGAGCTGTACGTAGCGGGAGAACGGGTCCCCGATGACGATGTGGTCGGCGTTGCGCACGAGCCCGGTGAGGGCGCGCAGCGACTTCAGGGGCGTCCCCGAGTCGCCGCGCGCCTCCTGCCAGCGCACGGTGATGCCCTCGTCGCGGGCCAGCTCCGCCATCCGGCGCAGCTGACCGCGCGACATCGGGTCGACCGGAGGGAGGACGACGACGGTGACGTCCGCGACGACACGGCCGCCGCCTCCCTCTGTGTAGGCCCACTCCAGGACGTTCAGGAGCTGGACCGGGCTCTCGACGAAGGCGAGGTTCACCGGTCTGCCCGTCAGACCGCGACCGGCTCGGCGGCCTGGGCCGTCTCGCCGCTCTCTGCCACGACGCCCGGGACCCGGCGGAGCTTCTTCATCGGGCCGAGCTCCGACTCGTACACCTTCTTGACGCCGTCGCCGAGGGACGCCTCGATGGTGCGGATGTCGCGGACCAGGCGGGTCAGGCCCTGGGGCTCGACGGACGCGGCCTGGTCGGAGCCCCACATGGCACGGTCGAGCGTGATGTGGCGCTCGACGAACGCGGCGCCGAGCGCGACGGCGGCGAGGGTGGTCTGCAGGCCCGTCTCGTGGCCGCTGTAGCCGATCGGGACGTTGGGGTACTCCTGCTGGAGGGTGTTGATGACGCGGAGGTTCAGCTCCTCGGCCTTGGCAGGGTACGTCGACGTGGCGTGGCAGAGCAGGATGTTGTCCGAGCCGAGGACCTCGACGGCGTGCCGGATCTGGCGCGGGGTCGACATGCCGGTGGAGAGGATCACCGTGCGGCCGGTGGCGCGCAGGGAGCGCAGGAGCTCGTCGTCGGTGAGCGAGGCGGAGGCGACCTTGTGTGCGGGGACGTCGAACTTCTCCAGGAAGGCGACGGCCTCGGTGTCCCACGGGGAGGCGAACCAGTCGATGCCGCGCCCGGCGCAGTGCTCGGAGATGGCGCGGTACTCGGTCTCGCCGAACTCGACACGGTGGCGGTAGTCGATGTACGTCATGCGGCCCCAGGGGGTGTCGCGCTCGATGTCCCACTGGTCGCGCGGGGTGCAGATCTCCGGGGTGCGCTTCTGGAACTTGACGGCGTCGCAGCCGGCATCGGCGGCCACGTCGATGAGCGCGATCGCGTTGTCGAGGTCGCCGTTGTGGTTGATGCCGATCTCGCCGGTGACGTAGACGGGGTGGCCGGGGCCCGCGGTGCGGTCGCCGAGGGTGCGCAGTCGGGAGGTGCTCATGGTGCGTTTCCTTACTTGGGGAGGGGGGTGTTGACGGTGAGGGTGGGGCCCAGCAGCCAGGCCGCGATCTCGCGGATGGCCCCGAAGCCGCCGGGGGTGGTCGTCACGGCGCGCGCCGCGGCGCGTACCGAGTCGTGCGCGCTCGCGACGGCCACGGGCCATCCGGCGAGTGCGAAGCAGGGGAGGTCGTTGACGTCGTTGCCGACGTACAGGACCCGTTCGGGGGCGATGGACTGCTCGTCGCACCACTGCTTGAGCGCCAGGTCCTTGCGGTCGATGCCGTGCAGGACGGGGACGCGGAGCTTGTGGGCGCGGGCGGCGACGACCGGGTTCTGTTCCGTGGAGAGGATCAGCAGCGGCAGTCCCGCCCTGCGAAGGGCGGCGATGCCGAGCCCGTCGCCGCGGTGGACGGCGACGGTCTCGCGGCCGTCGGAGTCGATGAGGACCCGGTCGTCGGTCTGGGTGCCGTCGAAGTCGAGGACGACCGCGTCGATGTCGTCGCGGGTGGGCAGCGGTGCCGGGTCCAGGAGCGGGGCCAGGGCGCGGGCGCGGGCCAGGTCGTGCGGGTCGTCGATCTCCAGGACGCGGGCCGGGTCGGTGCGCACCAGCGCGGTGTGGCCGAAGAAGCGGTGGCGGTGGGTGCGGAATCCTGCCGCGTCCATCGCGTAGGCGGCGCCGGTCTCCAGGAGGTCCTCCGGGCGGTCCTGGCGGCGAGGTCGGACGGCCTTGTCGTGGTTGACGCCGTAGTTGTGGTCCTCGACGGCGCTGCCGTCGCGCCACAGGAAGCCGTGGAACGGGGCCACGGTGACGGCCGTGTCGGCGCCTTCCCGGGCAACCGCGGCGGCGACACCGTCGATGTCCTCGCGGGTGATGAAGGGGCTGGTGCACTGGACGAGCAGGACCACGTCCACGGTCCGGCCGTGTTCCGCCTCGTACGTGTCCAGCGCGTGCAGGACGGCGGCCTCGCTGGTCGCGGTGTCGCCCGCGATGGCTTCGGGGCGCTGGACGCAGTGCAGCCGGCCGGTCTCGCCGAGCGCGTCGCCCGCTGCCCGGGCCGTCTCCGCGACGGCCGGGGCGTCGGTCGTCACGACCACGTCCGTCACCTCGCTCGACGCGAGGCAGGCGCGGACCGCGCGCACGACGAGCGGTACGCCGCCAACCTGGGCGAGGTTCTTGGCGGGTACGCCCTTGGATCCGCCGCGGGCGGGGATCACGGCGAGCACGGTGGGCTGCGTCATCGCTGCTCCAGGAGGGGTTGGGGTGGTGGTGTTCACAGCTCGCCCATCCGTCGGATGACCGGGGCGACCCGCTGGACGCCGTGGCGGTACGCACCCCGGGCGGCGTCGCGGACCGCCTCGCGCACCGCTCCCCTGACCCGGCCGGCCTCCTTGGGCGCGGCGGCGCCCGGGAGCGGGTGGCCGTCGGGGGCCAGGTGGTGGCGGGCGAGGATGCCGGGGAGGTAGCCGGGGGCGGTGGCGGGTGTGTAGTAGGGCGCGAGGTGCGGCAGCCGGTCCTGGGCCAGCAGGGCGGCGACCCGGGCCCGGGCGGTGTCGTAGGCCGAGTCGTACGTGCCGTCGGCGGCGACGCCCTGTCCGGCCAGCCACTCGGCGTCGGGCTCCGGGTGGGCGCCGCCGTCGAGGTGGTCCCAGGAGGTGAGCAGGCCGGAGCCGATGAAGTGGTGGTTGCCGAGGGTCTCGCGCACCCCGAGGTCGGTGAGGACGGCGGTGGGGATGCGCCGGTGCAGGGACTCCAGGGCGGCGGTCGAGGAGACGGTGACCAGCAGGTCGGTGCGGTCCAGGACCTCGCCCATGTGCCCGTACACGAGGTGGAAGTTGGGCGGGAGGCCGCCGGGCAGCTTCTCGGCGAGGCGCTGGTACGGGAGTTCCTCGATGTGCGTGGTGTGCTCACCGGGCTTGGAGCGCAGCTTGAGGAGCACCTCGCGCCGCGGGTGCAGCCGGGCGTGTTCGACGAGCCTGCGCAGCAGGTACGTACGGTCGGCGCGGGAGGCCGGTACGGAGGGCTGGGCGGCGAAGACGACGGTGTCGCGGCCCGGTTCGGGGCGGTGCGGGGCACCGCCGAGGAACGGCAGCGCGGCCTCCGCGACGGCCGAGGCGTCGGCGCCCACTCCCCCGTACACGGCACGGAAACGCTCCGCGTCGTGGCGGGAGTTGGCGAGGACGACGTCGGCACCGTGCCGCAGCAGCAGTCCGTCGGCGAGCTTCTCGTAGACGACGCCGACGTAGCCGGTGACGACGGCGGGCCGGGCCGGCAGCCGGAGCGCGGCGAGGCCGTGCAGCATCGCCTGGACGGCACCGCCGACGAGGGCGAGGACCACGAGGTCGTATCCCTCGTCGCGCACGGTGTCGAGGAACTCGAGTGCCGTCACCTCGCGGACGCGTTCGGTGTCGATACCGACGTCGCCGACCTCGGCGAGCTGGCGGGGCGTCGGTGTCGCCCGGCCGCGCAGCAGCAGTCCGCTGATCTCCGCGCGGGGCATGGATGCGCCGCCGTCACCCGTGGTCAGCCGGCGCGCGGTGAGCGCGCCCCACTTCCATCGGGTGTCGGAGTCGGCGAGCACGGCTACCCGGAGGGCGGTCGTCTTTTCGGTACGTGGGGGCACGTCCCAAAACTTAGGAAGGCATTCGGATTCGCAGCCCAACGTGGCGGCAACAGCGGGTTAACAGCCCGCCGACGCTTGGCGAATCACCCTCACAAATGCCCCACTTACGGCGAGGAATGGACCTGGTTCATCACTTCGCCATTCTTCGTTCACCTGCTGTCCCCGTCGGGGCCAGGGCAAATGCCGGACCTCCGCCTAGCGTGTGACGCGTGGTTAAGCTCTCCGTCATCGTGCCGTTCTACAACGTACGGGCCTATGCCCCCGATACCTTGCGAAGTCTGCGGGCCAATGCCCGTGATGATTTCGAATTCATCTTCGTCGACGACTGTTCGACCGACGGGACTCTGGAGATCCTCCAGCGCGCCGAGCGCGAGATCCCGGGTGCCGTCCTGGTCCGGCATGAGAGGAACGGGGGCCTGGCCACCGCACGCAACACGGGTATCGATGCGGCGCGCGGCGAGTACCTCACCTTCCTCGACGGCGACGACTGGGTCGTTCCCGGCCACTACGAACGGCTGCTGGCCGCCATCACGGGGCTGGGGTGCGACTTCGTCCGTACGGACCATGTGCAGTTCACGGACCGGGTGCGCACCGTGCACCGGGTCCCGCACGGTCTGCGGGACACCGTCCTGCGCCCGCGCGACGTGATCCTGCCCTCCGACCGGTCGACGCCGGTGGACTACGCGTACGCGTGGGCCGGCGCCTATCACCGCAGGCTCGCGGACTCGGGGCTGCTGCGGTTCCGGGACGGGCTGCGCACGGCGGAGGACCGGCCCTGGATCTGGCGTCTGCACCGGGAGGCCGAATCGTTCGCGGTGGTGGGCCTGCCGGGCGTCTTCTACCGGCGCGGGGTCGCGTCCTCGCTCACCCAGATCGGCGATGTGCGCCAGCTCGACTTCATCCGGGCCTTCGACCAGGTTCTCGAAGAAACGTCCCGGGACCCGGAGGCCGACCGTCTGCTGCCGAAGGCGGTGCGCACCTATTGCGCGGTCATGGCCCATCATCTGGAATCCATCGAAAGGTTCGAACCCGCAGTGGCACGGAAATTGCGCTCCATGAGCGCGGCTTCCCTGCGGCGCATGCCTCAGGAAGTTCTCGCCGATACGCTGAATTCGCTGGGCGACCGCCGCGCGGGCCAGCTGCGGCGGGTACGCCGCCGCTCCGTCTCCCGGGAGGTCGCGGCCTGATGCCCGGCACGTACACCGCGCCGGTCGGCCGGTCCACCACTCAGATCTTCTCGGCGTGCACGCAGTACGCCGCTGCCACACTGGTCGCCGCCCTGCGCGCGGGACAGTTCGGTCCGCGCGACGAACACCGGCGCATCCTCGTCGTGAGCGACACCTCTCCCTCGCCGGAGCTGGGCACGCCGCTCCACCGGAGGCCGGGATTCGGTGCGCTGGCGGCCGAGTTCGACACGGTGCGGTCCTGGAACGATTTCATCCGGCCGTTCCACCCGGCGGGCTGGTCTCCCAGGGATCAGGACGCCTCCCTGTGGGAGCGGGCCGTACGCCAGGCCTGGGACCTCGGCGACGAACCGGTCGAGATCGCCTGCGAGTCCATCCAGGCCAACCCCGCCCAGGCCCTCACCGTGATCTTCGGCAGCAGCCCGGTGCACATCTACGCCGACGGGCTGATGAGCTACGGCCCGACCCGCAGCCGGCTCGACCAGTTGGTCGGCACCCGCATCCGCCGGCTGCTCCACCTCGACCTGGTGCCGGGTCTGCGGCCGCTGCTGCTCACCGAGTTCGGCGTCGAGTCGGAGATCGTGCCGACCGAGGCCTTCCTGAAGGTGCTGGGCGAGCTCGCCGGTTCCGTGGACCTCCCCGATGCCCCCGGCGGGCCCGGGCCGGCGCTGCTGCTCGGCCAGTACCTGTCCACGCTGGGCATTCTCACGCCGCGGCAGGAGGAGGACCAGCACGCACGGATGCTGCGCGGGGCGGTCGCCCTCGGGCACACCCGGATCGTCTTCAAGCCGCACCCCAGCGCACCGGCCCACTGGGCCCGTTCGCTGGAGCAGGAGGCGGAACGGCTCGGCGCGGACCTCACCGTGCTCGACAGCCCGGTCCTCGCCGAGACGCTGTTCGAAACGATGCGCCCCGCCCTGGTCGTCGGCTGCTTCTCCACCGCGCTGCTGACCGCCGCCTCGTTCTACGGGCTCCCGGTCGCCCGCGTCGGCACCGGCCCTCTGCTGGAGCAGCTCACCCCGTACCAGAACAGCAACCGCATCCCCCTGACGATCGTCGACGCGCTGCTGCCCGATCTGGAGGACCCGTCCGCGGTCACCGGCTGGTCGCTGCCGTCCGCGGAAGAGGTCCGGGGTGAGCCCACCGCTCTCGTCGCCGCAGTCGGCTACGCCATGCAGCCGCAGATCCAGGCCGCCCTGCGCCCCGACGCCGAGCGCTACCTCAGCCGGCAGCGCGACACCCTCTGGCGGTACTTCAAGAGGCGCCGGCTGACCGCGCTGGGGCTGCCCGGCGCCGTTCCCGCACAGCTCGCGTTCATCCCGCGCAACGCGACGGTCCGCCGCCTCGCCCGCAGGGCCCGGACGCTGAAACGGGCTGCGGCGGGCTGAGCCCCTGGCCGCGCACGGGCCGTCCACCGGCCCCGGGGCACGCCCCTGCGGGTGGCCCCGGGGCGGGGGCACGGGCCCGTGCGTTCGCGCGTCCGGGGAGGGGGAGGCCCAAGGCCTCCGCGCCCACGGCCGCACGGTCCGCAGGCCGCTCACCGGGAGACCCGTGCCGGACGGCCGTCACAGCCCGCCGGCGAAACGGCGGACGCGCTCCTGATGGTCGGCGATCCAGCCCTCTTCGAGGGCGATCGGGATGCGGACGATCACCATGGAGATCGATTCGTCCTCCACCACGACCTCGGGACAGTCCCGCTCGCCTTCCAGCTGGACGCTCACCGTGGGTCCGCGGTCGGGTTGCATCCACGTGACGTCCTCGCCCAGGGCGAGTCGTTCCAGCGCCCGGTCCCACGCCTCCAGCTTGGCGCGGGACAGTACGAGGAGGGTGCTGCCCTTGACGAACAGGCTGGTGACTGCGATCTCCGCCTCCCAGAACGCGGAGTCGATCGCCGACAGCACCGTGATCCTGACCTCGTTCTCGTCGTCGGTCAGTCGTACCAGTTCGAAGGGGAGCACGTCCTTCGACACCTTTCAGTCGACGAGGAATTGAGCAGCGGTGGACCAGCCGTTGTCGTCGTAGGCGTGGATGTCCACTCTGAAGGGGACGTTCGACCCTTCCAGGTACCGTGGCGTCGCCTGGAAGAGCACGGTGTTGCCCTTGGCCACATGGGCGGCTATCGAGTCACCGAACGTCGCCATGGCCCCATTGTCCACCTTGGAGTTGGTGCGGACGATGTTCGCCTCGACCTTGCCGTCACCGCCCAGGGACTGCGGGAGGAGATGCCCCCTCGTATGGCCGGGGGAGTTCTTCACGAAGCCGGGGGGCAGGATCCTGCGGCCGGCCTTGGTCCCCTTGGTGAAGCCCGGGGAGACGATGGCCGTCACTCCCGTGCGGCGCCCACCGGGAAGCACCTTGCCGTAGTCGACGTCACCGCAGTTGTGCACCAGGACCGGAGTGGCGCCCGCTGCCACGAAGTACGTGTGCGCCCGGGCGACGCTCAGGTTGTAGACCGCCGCCTGCTGTGTCCAGGCGCGGACCGCCGCCACCTGGACGCGGGTGCCCGAGCCGGTCTCCAGCCACTGGCCCGGCTTCAGTTCCCCGGCGGTGAGCCACTTGCGCGCGGACGGGACCCAGAACGGGTGGCCGGCGGTCGCGGTCAGGGTGTCGGTGGCGTCGCCCTTGTCACCGTCCGTGTCGATGGTGACCCGGACCAGCTTCTTCAGGCCCTTGCCCTTGACCGTGGCCGTGACCTCCTGCGTGGATGTCCTGCCGGTGGTGGGGTCGGTGGCCCGGACCTCGTCGCCGGGTTCGACCTGTTCGATCGGCTGCCGGCTGCCGTCGGCCATCACCACTTCGGTGCCGGGCACGAAGCTGTTGCCCACCAGGTCGGAGGCGAGCTGGACGCATTCGACCGCCGACTCGACCCGGTCGAGAGTGTCGTCGGCCTTCTTGGCGGCCTTCGCGATGTCGTCCGCGTACTTCGCGGCCTTCGTCGCCATCCGGCCCGCCTTGGCGGCCCGGACCGCGCCCGCGCCGACCCCGCCGAGGGCCACGCCCGCGACCGTCGCGACGGCCCAGGCGCAGGCCTCCATGTCACCGGTGGTGACGCAGTCCCTGATGTCGTTGAAGCCGGTGACATCGCCGACGACGTCACCGACCGTCTTGACGCCCTCCCACACCGCGCCCCAGTCGACGGAGTCGCGGACCGTCTCGACGACGGCCCCGACCTGTTCGACCACGGCCTCGCGAATCGCGTCCGTCGCCTTCGCCACGTCCGCGATCACGTCGCGGGCCGCGCCGACAAGGATCGCCGGCAGGTTGGGATCGGCCGTCACGATCGCCTTGGCCACCGCCATGAGCGGCCGGGCCGCGGCCACGATGTCGGGGATCGGGTTGTGCTTGGCGACGAACGCGGCCGCCTCCCGCGCCTTGCGGCTGACCGCGGCCCGGGTCTCGTGGTAGATCCTGCGGGCCTCGGCCGCCTTCTCCCGGGCCCATTGGGTGGCCCCGGTACTGCGTCCGACGCTCTTCGCGATCCGCACGCCGGCGTCGACGATCGTCTTGAGCCCGGACTTGCGGTAGACGTAGCTCGCCACCTTGCCCGCGTAGCTGAGGGCCTTCTTCAGTGCGGACACCGGGTGGCGGACGGTGTAGACGACCGCCTTGGCGATGTTCTTGGCGGTCTTGACGGCGGCACGGACGTACTTGTTCTTCTTGATCTTGTTGTACGCCTTCTTGCACCAGCCGCAGCTGGGCCAGTGGCCGTCCGGGTCCGTGTAGTCCATCGGGGATCCCGCCCCGTAGGTGTACCGGTTCGCGAGGATCGAGGCTCCGGAGGCGTACGAGTAGGAGTCACGGGAGTCGAAGGCACCGGTGCCCGGGTCGTACCAGCGTGCCCCCATGTTCACCTGCTCGGTGTCGGGGTCGGTCCAGTCGCCCTGGTAGCCGGCGTTGCCCGCCGTGCCCGGCTGCGCCTCGCTCGCCGCGGACGGCTGCCCGAACGGGTCGAACGCCGTGGATCCGGTGAGCGCGGTGGCCGCCCCGTCCGTCGCCGACAGGTCCCCGACCACGTCGCCGTGCTTGTCCGTCACCGTCAGCTGCGCGGCCCCCGTGCCCTCGGCGACGGACAGCAGTTCGTCCGAAGCGCCTCTGCCGTAGGTGGAGTTGTTGTCCTGGACCGGGTCGGGGGCCAGGCCCGCGTAGCTGAAGTCGGCCCCGTTGCGGGAAGCCACCCGGTCCAGCGAGTCGTAGGTGTACTCGGTCCCCGACTCCCCCGCCTTCGTCAGCCGGTCGAAGGCGTCGAAGGTGAAGTCCTCCGTCATGCCGGAGCTGGTGCGACTGGCCAGGGTGCCGCGCGCCGTGTGGTCGTAGGTGTAGTCCCCGTCGGACAGCAGCCGGTTGCGTTCGTCGAAGGAAGCGGCCTTGTCCCCGTTCCTGACGCGGTTGCCGCTCTTGTCCCAGGCGTACGCGGTGGTGGCGCCGTTCTCCGTCCAGGAGGTGAGGCGTCCCGCGTCGTCGTACCCGTAGGCGTTGTCACCGGCCCCGGCGGTTCCGGTGGTCTTCTTGGAGGTGAGGTGGTCGTCGGAGTCGTACCCGTAGTCGGTCGCCGCGATCGTGGCGCCGCCGCTGCTCGTGACCGTGTCCGCGTCGATCCGGCCCAGGTCGTCGTAGGCGAAGGTGCGCGACTGGCCGGCGGCGTAGTCGATCTGCTCGACGGAGCCCGCCCCGTCGTAGCGGTAGGTCTGGGCGGCGCCGGTGAGCGGGTCGGTGGCGGAGGTCAGCTGTCCGCGGGCGTAGCCGAAGTTCGCCGTTCCCGCCGCGTCGGTGCGGGAGGTGAGCAGACCGTCCGCGTCGTACGTGTACGTCGCGTCGCCGGACGGCCCCTTCGCCTCGGTCAGCGAGCCGCGGTCGTTGTACGCGTAGGTGTTGTCGCCCTCGGGGGACGACGCCCGGGTCAGCCGCCCCGCCAGGTCGTAGCCGAAGTCCTTCTCCGCGGTGGCGGCCTCGGCGCCGCTGCCGGTCTCACGGACGAGCAGGCCGGCCCGGTCGTAGCCGCGTTCGCGCACGACGCCGCCGGGCGCCGTGAGCCTGACCGCCTGGCCCGCGGTGTCGTACGCGGTGGTCCAGGTGCGGTCCTGCGGGGCGGGGTCGCGGCTGGTCTCCGGTTCGACGACGGACTCGGGCAGGCCGAGGGTGTTGACCGTGTAGAGGGTCCGGTTGCCGCGGCCGTCGGTGTAGCGGGTGCGGTTGCCCACCGCGTCGTATCCGAAGGAGGTGGTGATCGACTCGGTGGCGGAGACCGGTTCGGTCTGTCCGGTGAGTCTGCCGAGCGGGTCGTACGCGTAGTGCGTGGTGCGGCCCAGCGGGTCGGTGGAGGTGGTGAGGTTGCCGGCCGTGTCGTAGCCGTAGTCGACCGCGCGCAGGGGGCTGTTGTCGGCGTCCAGGTCGGAGTCGCGGACCAGTTGACCGAAGGCGTCGAAGAGCTTGGCCGAGGTCCGGCCCATGCCGTCGGTGCTGCGGACCTCGCGGCCGCTCATGTCGTAGCCGAACTGGGTGACCACGCCGCCCGGGTCGGTCGCCCGGGTGAGCTGACCCAGGGCGTCGTAGCCGTACAGGCTGACGCCGCCGCCGGGTTCGGTCTGCCTGACCACGTTGCCCGCGTCGTCGTACTCGCTGCGGGAGGTGAACGCGGCGGGCAGCGGCTCGCGTTCGATGCGGGTGGTCGTGACGGGCCGGTCGAGGTCGTCGTAGGTGCTCTCGGCGCGGGCGCCGTTCGGGTCGGTGACCGAGAGGAGTTCACCGGTCCGGGTGTAGGTGTACGACCACCGGGCGTGCTCGTCGTCCTCGCCGACGGGAACGTCCTTGGTGGTGAGCCGGTTCTGCCGGTCGTAGCCGAACGCGGAGACCCGGCCGAGCGCGTCCGTCTCGGTGACCACGTTGCCCAGCGCGTCGTAGCTCCGGGAGGTCGTCGGGGTGACGGTCGTGGTGGCGCCGGGTGCCCGGTAGGCGGGCGCGGTCGCGGTGAGGGCGCGGCCCAGCCGGTCGTAGGTGGTGCGGTTGGTGTTGCCGAGCGCGTCGACGGATTCGGTGACCGCGCCGAAGGTGTCGTAGCCGGTGTAGGTGGTGGGGCGGGAGCTGACGGGGGCGGCGCCGCCGGACTCGGTCGCCACGGGGGGCGAGGTCGCCGACAGCGGCCGGCCGACCTCGTCGTAGGCGTAGTCGGTGCGGTTGCCCGCCGGGTCCGTGCGGGAGGTGACGAGGCCGCGCTGGTCGTACCCGTAGACCGTGGCGCGGCTCTCCGCGCCGTTCTGGACGATCTCCTGCTCGGCGTTGCCCGCGTTGTCGTAGACGTACCGGACGGTCTCGGGGGTGGCGCTCGTGGGCCACGGCACGTTGGACGGGGCCCCGTTGGACGTGGTGGTCTCCACGTTGCCCGCGAGGTCGTAGCTGTACGTGGTGCGGCGGGCGAGTCCGGCCGGATCGGTGACCTCGGACCTGGTGCGGCCGACGGCGTCGTAGGTGTAGTCGGTGACGAGCTCGCCGTTGTTCGCCTTCTCGGTCAGGACGTTGCCGGCGCCGTCGTAGGTGGTGGACTCGATGACGAGGTCGCGCCGGGTGCCGTCGGGGTTGTGGAAGCCCTTGAGCGTGAGGGACTTGAGCAGGTCGTCGCCGTAGTACTCGTAGACGAGGTCGCGTCCCATGGCGTCGGTGTTGCGGACGACGCGGCCGCCCATGTCGTAGGCGTAGGACTGCACCACGGTGTAGTCGGGGTCCCCGCCGTCGTCGTCCCAGTCGCGCATCCGGGTCTCTGCCATCATGTTGCGCGCCGTGTACACGTAGTCGAAGTGGTTGCCGTTGGCGTCGACCATCGAGGTCTTGTTGCCGAGGGAGTCGTAGCCGTACGTGGTCTCGCTGCCCTCGGCGTCCGTCACCTTCTCCGGCCGTCCGTAGGCGTCGTGCTCGAAGGTCATCACGCGTGAGGCGTCGCCCCCGAGCACGTCGGTGACCTCGGTGCGCACGGTGTTGCCGTCGGCGTCGTAGCCGGTGACGGTCCGCTGCTGGTGCCGGGAGAGGGTGACGACGTTGGTGGCGGCCGGTTCGGTGGTGGAGACGAGCCGGGACAGCTTGTCGTAGGCGAGGGTGACGGTGGCGCCGTCGGGCTGGGCGTCCGAGACGGCGGTCTCGGTGAGTCTGCGGCCCAGCGCGTCGTAGGTGAACTTCGTGACGAGGCCGGAGGGTTCGGTCACCTGGGCGAGATCGCCGCTGGTGAAGTACAGGTAGCGGGTGACCTTGCCGCGCGGGTCGGTGGAGGTCAGCGGGAGCCCGGTGGGGGTGTTGCCGCCGTTGACGGCCGGCTCGGCGCCGGTGGTGTACGTGTTCTTGACGGTGCCGCCGTCGGCTGCCGTCTGCAGGGTGAGCAGCCCTCGGGAGTCGTACTGGTACTGGGTGCGGAAGCGGGTGTCGGTGGGACCCGAGGACCGGCCGTCGAGGGTCTGCGAGGGCTGGTCGGCGCGCAGGTCGATGTCGCCGGCGGGGGCCGGATAGGTGGTGTACGTGGTCTGGCAGTCGTCCTTGGCCCGGCAGGTGGTCCGGGTGGTGACGTTGCCCCGGTCGTCGTATCCGAGGGTGACGCGGTCGCCGTTCTCGCTGGTGATGCCGGTCTGGAAGCCCCTGTCGTCGTAGCCGAAGAGGCGGATGGCCACACCGTCGGCGGGGTGCCGGACGAAGTCCGGTTCACCGCCCCCGTCGCCGGGCGGGTTGGTGCAGAACGCCGGGTCGCCCGGGTCGGGCTCGGTGCAGACCTCCTGCGGCGGGTCGGTGTCCGAGGGGCTCGGCGAGGGGCCGGAGTCGCGGGCGCCGAGCGCCATCGGCTCGCCGTAGCGCAGCATCCGGGAGGTCAGCCCGTCGTACTCGTAGAAGTACGGGGAGTCCACCGGGTCGTGGACCTCGACGGTGCGCCGCAGGTCGGTGTCGTCGCCGAAGACCGCGGGGGCGCCGATCTTCCAGGTGCCGCCGTTGCGGTCGGTGTACTCCTGGACGCGGTCGCGGGCGGTGTCGTACGCGACCTCGGAGGCGATGCGGCCGGAGGGCAGCGTCGTCCGGGTCAGCACGTCCGCGGTCCGGGTGCCCTCGCGGTAGTGGGCGGCGACGGCCGTGGCGCCCAGCGGGTGGTGGTAGACGGCGACGTCGTCGAGGGTGCCGGCGAAGGAGCGGGCCGCGGCGGCGCCCCAGCCGGGCCAGGAGGCCGGGGAGGTGGCGTGTGCGGCGCCTATCTGGTTGTAGGTCAGGTCGCCGGCGGCGAGCTGCTTCCCGGTGAGGGTGCCGGAGAGCTTCCCGTCCAGGTAGAGGCTCTGTGTGGAGCCCGAGGCGGAGAGCACGGCGTGGTGCCACTTGCCGTCGTTGACGTTCTTGGTGATGTCGGTGACCGGTGCGACGGTCCCGGTCCAGAACTGGCCGCGCAGCTTGCCGTCGTTGCCGACGTAGAGGGCGGGCACGCCGGTGCCGGGGGCGGTGCCCCAGGCCTTGTCCTGGTAGCCGAGGAGCGGACCGCCGACGCCGGAGGCCGGCGTCTTGAACCACACCTCGACGGCCGCGTCGCGGCTCTTCTTGAGCGTTCCGGTGGGCAGTACGACGCGGGAGGTGCTGCCGTTGAAACCGGCCGCGGTCCCCGGGTCGCCGGGGATCGCGCCGGCCGCACCGAGGGTGACGTCGGTGGAGACGCCGCGGTCCTTGGCGAGGTTGGCCTCGACGGCGCTGTCGGCCGCCGTGCCCTCGGCCTCACCCAGCTTCCAGTAGGACTCGGGGTGGGAGTCGAGCACGGTGGTGCCGTAGTGGCTGCCTGCCCCGTACGCGTACCGGGTGCAGCCGCCCGTCGGGTCGCAGACCTTGTCGAGCAGATCCCCGGTGTAGGTGTACGACCAGGTGAGCGGGGCGCCGGCGACCGGGTTCGTCGAGACGGCGGTGACGTGGGCGCCGGTCCAGGTGAAGGTCAGCGAGCGGCCGCTGCGGGGGTGCGCGGCGCTCTGGATCTTCCCGCCGGACCAGGTGTGGGCGACCACGTTGGACGAGGCGTCCGTGATCTTCGCGAGCATCCCGCCGGTGCTGAAGTCGTAGCTGGTGCCGGACTTGTCCTGGAGCCGGTACGTGGAGGTCGTGGGGTCGAGGGTGAGCTTGGCGTAGCGGCCGGGCGGCGGGGCGAAGGTGCCGTCCGGGTTCCTGCCGAAGCGGACGTCCTGGCCGTCGGGGTAGCGGATGACGACGTTGCCGCTGCCGTCGTCGTCGGGGGTGAGCCGCATGTCGTACCGGGTCGACCAGCCCGCGCCGAACGCCAGGTCGCGGCGGGGGTCGAGGCTGTTGTACGTGCGGACCAGGGTCAGGTCGGGCCCGGTCGTGGTCAGGGACGCGTCGATCGCGGAGGAGGTGAAGTTGCCGACGTTCGGGTCGAACTCCTTGCCCGGCGCTTCGGACAGCCGTGAGGTGATCTCGGGTTGCGGCACGGCCGCGACCAGTGCGGTCTGCGCGGTGGGGACCTCGTTGGACGCGTCCTTGACGAAGCCGCGCCACAGGTAGGTGACGCCCCACTTCAGCCGGCCGGCCGGGACGGGGTAGGCGGACGACGTCTGGTAGGCGGAGGTGGTGCAGCCGGTCGGCTTGCCGTCCTTGTCCGCCTCGCAGATCTCGTACTTGTACTGGAGGGCCGAGCCGGGCGGTGCGTCGATGTCGACCCCGGCGGCCCAGAGCTGCGGGGTGAGGGTCTGGGCCTGGTAGCCGTTGGGCGGGAACTGCTCCTTGACCACCGGGGCGATGTCGAAGACCTGGAGGGTGAGCCGGCCGGGCGGCACCTGTTCGTCGGTGAAGACCTTGCCGCCGGTGCGGACCATGGTGAAGTCGAGCAGGTAGGTGCCCGGGGGCAGCGCCTTGACGGTCGCGTCGAGCACGGTCCTCGCGCCGTGGGCGACGTTGCCGCCGAGGTTGGCAGCCCGCTGCTGGGTGACGAGCTTGCCCTTGCCGTTGTAGGCGCGGTACGCGAGGTAGTAGGTGCCGGGTGTCCAGGTCTCGGCGCCCGTGTTCGTCACCGCGACCTTGACCTTGCCCGCCTGGTTCTGGAGCACGGGCGGGTCGGGGACGGGTTTGGGGAAGGCGTACGAGGCGCTGTACGGGGAGTGCGTGACGTACAGCTTCGGCGGGTTCGCGGTGGCGTGGCCGGTGAGCTTCTTGAAGGAGAGCGTGTCGGTGGCGGAGGCCCGCAGCGACAGGCCGTAGTTGGCCTGGGTGCCGTCGGCCCAGCGCTGGACCAGGTCGCGGCCGCCCTTGCCGAGGTCGAAGAGCTCCCCGGCCGCCGGGCAGTTGGACTTCGAGGCGCCGAAGGCGACGTGCCCGTACGCGAACGACCTGGTGGCGAGCGCCCCGGCGACCGACGGCCCCGGGTAGGCGGTGGTGGTGCCCGCGGTCCAGGACTGGGTCACCGGGTGGACGGAGACCGGCCGCGCCGCGCAGGAGGCGGAGTCGAAGTTCACGATCTGGAGCTGCGCCCCGAAGATCCGGTGGTTGCGCAGCCGCTCGTCGAGGCCGGGGAAGCCGAGGTAGGAGTAGGTCGCGCCCGACGGGCCGCGGCCGACCTGGAGTTCGTCGGCGCCGACCACGGAGGGGCCGCCGTCCCTGACGTACATGGAGGTGGCGGCGGCGCCGGTGTCGACGGACGGGTCGACGCGGACGGGAAAGGCCCGGTCCGGGGCGGAGAGCCAGCCGCGGTCGGCGTTCACCTTGAGGGCCGGGTGGCCGTCGCGGTCGACGAGGGTGTAGCGGACCGCGTACGAGGTGACTCCGCGGGCGTCCGTCATGAATCCGGCCGGGATGACGGCTTCGGTACGGCCCTCGGAGCCCGTGAGCACGACGGCGCCGTCCCGGACGGTGGCGTCGAGGCCGTCGAGGGCGAGCGGGAAGACGAACTCGGCGGGGGCGGCCGCGGAGTGCAGGACGAGGGTCTCCTTGACCCCGCCGGCCTGCGAGTCCAGCCACAGATCGGTGTCGGGCAGGACCTTCTCGTAGCCGACCCTGGCGCCGTCCGCGCTTCCCGGTACGGGCGCGGCGCCGCTCAGTCCGTAGGAGAGCGACGCTCCGGACGGGAGGGTGAGGGCGGCGAGCCGCGGGGAGTCGGCGCGTGCGGCCAGGGCAAGGCCGACGGAGTCGGCGGTGTTGGTCCACCCGGTGCCCGCGCCGTTCGCGCGGGCGGTTCCGGCAGTGTTCTCGCGCCCGGCCAGCCGGGAGTCGATCGGACGCCAGTCGCCGTCAGCGTCACGGTAGTTGAGGGGCGTGGTGGAGATCTCGGTGGTGCGGGTGCCGTCCTGGTTGGCGTAGGTGCGGCTGCGGGCATCCCGCTCGGAGACGAGTTCCCTGCTGGTCGCGCGGTCGAACCCGGTGGTCCGCGCGGCGGGCGGTGCGGTGACCTCGGCGACGTTGTACCGGGCCGCAGGCCGGGCCGGCTGCGGGGCCGTGAGCGGGTACTTGGCGCGCGTCGACACCGGCGCGTCGGTGTTGCCCGGCCCGCCCGCGGCATGGTCGCGCCCTTCGGCGCTCCCCCACTGCTGGCCGGGCCCCTCAGCGGCCCCGGGCCTGTCCGGGAACAGCGGGAATCCGGCGCCCGCCAGGGCCAGTGAGCCGACGGCCAGCGTCATGGCGACGGCCAGGCCGACACCCGCGCCCCAGATCCCGCGTACCGCGCGAAGCATCAGCAGACGTCGCGCGATTCTTCGGTACGCGGGCACGGCTCCCCCAAGTGCGTGATGGATCGGACCTGTTGATGTTGGAGAGCGTGAGGGAGGCGTGTCGACGGAAGCACCGACTGTTCATGTACCCGTCAATTGCGGTCAGGTCTTCTTCACCCGGCCGCTACCGCCCCGTTCACCGCCGCTCGCCTAGCGTCCGACTTCATGACTTCTCACACCACGCGACGTACGGCCCGTTGGGCCGCCGTCGCGACCGCCGCCCTCACCGCGTTCCCGCTGCTCGTGGCCCTGCCCGGCACCGCACAGGCGGCGGACTCCGCCACCTGCACGGCCACGGGCCCCGTCTACGCACTGGACTCCGCCGGCAAGCTGCTGCGGTACGACATGCCGACCCCGGTCAGCGGCGGCAACCTCGCCTCCCCCAGCACGATCGACACGGGCTGGACCGGATACGGCCGGATGCTGGCCGGGCAGGGCGCGCGCTTCTACGGCATCAAGGCGGACGGCCTCTATCTGAGCCACCGGGTCAGCGCGACCGGCGTCTGGGACATCCACCACAAGAAGATCAGCCCCAACTTCGGCTGGCTGACCAAGGCCGCGGACCGCGACCAGGTCACGATCGACCGGGGTGACCGGATCTGGGTGCTGGACAACGAGGGCGCGCTGCGCACGTACAAGTACGACGTGGCCGCCGAGTCCTTCACCGCCGACAGCGGGAAGATCATCGACCAGGACTGGCAGCGCTACGACCTGATCGTCGCCGCCGATTCCGGCGTGGTCTACGGCCGTTCGGCGACCGACGGCAAGCTCTACCGGTCGCGCTACGACTTCACCAGCCAGCGCTGGATCGAGCGGCACGTCGTGGAGAGCCTCGCCGACTGGCGCCAGTACAGCAGGGGGATCACCTCGATCGGTGGGGACACCCTGGTCGGCGTGAACGCGGCGGGCGTCGCCGACTACTACCGCTTCGACGAGAACATCCGCGACTTCCCGGTCTACAACAAGACCGTCGGCAACGCGGGCTGGCAGAACTACTCCAATGTGTCGGGGGCCCCGGACGCCTGCCGCATCACGACGAACCACACCCCGGCGTCCCCCGCGGCGCCGCTGGAGAACTTCACCCCGGCCGCGGTGACCCAGTCCGCCACCGGATCGCTGGAGTTCGCGTACACGGACAACATCGGCCGTCTGGTGCACGGCCGGATGGCCGACGCCTCGGACTTCAACGGCGTGCAGTGGACCACCGTCTCAGGCAACGAGGCCTTCACGGGGCGCCCCACCCTCACCGGGCACGCCGACGGCCGCGTCGTCCTCACCGCGCAGAACACCTCCGGCAGCGTCTGGCAGCGCAACCAGACCGCCAAGGCCTCCGCGGACTGGAGCGACTGGATCGACCTGGCCGGCGCCATGGCCCACCACCCGGTCACCGCGAAGACCCCGGACGGGCTGATCGCGCAGTTCGCCGTCGACGGCGCCGGCAAGCCCTGGTACCGCATCCAGCAGCGGGCCAACGTGGACTTCATGGGCTGGATGCCCCTCAGCGGCGCCGGGCTCTCCGGCACCCTCCAGGCGGTCACCGTGCGCGACGGCGTCCGGCTCTTCGCCACGACCACCGCGGGGACGCTGACCACGGCCACGTTCTCCGCCGACGGGTCCCTCACCGCCTGGACCGGGCTCGGCGCGCAGAACGTCAGCGGGACGCCCTCGGTCGTCGTCTACCCCGGCTATCGCATCCGGGTGTTCGCCAACGACGGCCAGGGCCACATCGTCACCGCGGCCCAGTCCGCCGAGAACGGCGCCTACGGCACCTGGGACGCCGTCGCCGGGCTGACCGCCGACGGGGAGCCCTCCGCCGTCATCTCGCCCCTGACCGGCCTCACCGAGATAGCCGCACGCGGCGCCGACGGCTACATCCACAACACCGGGGAGACGACCCAGGGCAGCGGCGTCTGGCGCGCCTGGCAGCAGGCGTCCTTCGAGGCAGCCGCCACCGTGCCGACCGCCTTCACCTACACCAACGCCGCCGGCCCGACCTGGGCCTACACCTTCCGTACCGCCGACAACCAGACCCGCGTCTACCAGGTCCAGCAGAGCTTCGCCGCGCGCGCGGCCGTGAACACGGTTGGCACCGCACCGGCGTTCGAGGACCGGGCGCTGCCCGAGCCGTCCGGCAGCTGATCCGAGCACGGGGCGGGGCCGCGGCATCGGCTCCGCCCCCGTACCGGCGCGGTGCGCGACCGGCCGGGGACGGCTGTGTGAAGCCCGGCCGTCCATTGGGTGAACCGGCCGTCTCCGCCCGTGATTTCACGATGTTCGATGACATATTCGACTCATCATGAGAACTCCGTCGATGCTCCGATCGCCGCGCGGCCGGGGTGCCGCGCTGGCCGCCCTGCTCACCGTCGCGATCGTCTGCGCCGGGGACGCGGTGGCCCGCAGCTACCCCTTCGGCCCGCACACCCGCAGCGTGAACGACCTGGGCAACCAGTTCGTCCCGTTCCACACCAGGCTGTGGGACCTGCTGCACGGGCAGGCGGACGGCGGGCTGCTGCTGAACTGGCAGTCCGGCTTCGGCAGCAGCTTCCTCCCGGACTTCGGTACGTACCTGAGCAGCCCGTTCGCCCTGCTGGTCGCGGTCTTCCCGCGGGACCGGATCGATCTGGCGGTATACGCGGTCACGCTGGTGAAGACCGGGGTGGCCGCGGCGGCCATGACCTGGCTGCTCACCGCCCTGCGCAGGGGGCGCGGCCGGGAGTGGCTGGCAGCCGTGCTCGGCGCCTCGTACGCGCTGTGCGGCTGGTCGGTGGTCGAGGCCGTGTACAACCCGATGTGGCTGGACGGGCTGATCGCCTTCCCGCTGCTGTGCCTGGCCGGTGAGTGGGCGCGCACCGGGCGGCGTCCGGTGCTGGGGACGCTTCTGGTGACGCTCGCCTGGGTGTCGAACTTCTACACCGCGTACATGGCCACGCTCGGGGCGGCCCTGGTGCTGGTGGTGCGACTGCTGCTGGAGGACGGGACGTCGCGGGAACGGGTCCGGGGCCTGGTGCGAGCGGTTCGGACGGTGCTGATCGGCATCGGGCTGGCCGCGCCGGTCCTGGTGCCGGTGTACCTCGGCACGCGGCACGCCTACCCGGGGTGGAACCGGGCGTTCGCCCCGGCCGCCTGGCCCGATGTCGCCGCCCGGCTGCTGCCCGCCACGTACAGCTTCTTCAGTCCGGCGCTGTTCCTGGGGACCGGATCCCTGCTGCTGGCCTGCGCGCTCGCCTTCCACCGTGCCGTGCCGCGCGCCGACCGGTTCGTGTGGCCGGGGCTGGTGGCCGCGGTCGCGCTGTCGTTGCAGTGGGGGCCGACCCATCTGCTGTGGCATGCCTTCGCCACTCCCAACGGCAGCCCGTACCGGCAGACGTTCGTGCTGTCCGGGCTCGTGGT
Organism: Streptomyces sp. NPDC005761; assembly: GCF_040630635.1. NCBI lineage: Bacteria > Bacillati > Actinomycetota > Actinomycetes > Kitasatosporales > Streptomycetaceae > Streptomyces > Streptomyces sp. NPDC005761. The sequence goes on from NZ_JBEXXX010000039.1 coordinate 28,275, forward strand.
CATCGCCGCCTGGACGGCCGTCGCCACCGCCTGGCCGGACCGGCGGACCCTGCTCGGCGGGGGCGGGGTGCTCGTGCTGATCGCGGCCGGGGCCGCGTCCAGCTCCCTGGTCACCGGGTGGACGTATCCGCTGTTCGCGGCGGGCCTGGTGGCCGTGACCGGGGCGCTGGTCCTGGCCCGCAGCGGCAGGTTCGCCGTGCTCGCGGCGCTGCTGCTGGTCGGGGCGCAGGCCGGTCAGGCCGCCGCGACGACCGCGTACGCGGACCGCCAGCGGCTGAACCGGCTCGACGACTACGCCCCCTGGGGCGAGCGACAGGAGCTCCAGAGGGACGCCGTCGCCGGAGCGGACGGCTGGCCGGACTACCGCACCGACCCCGGCCTGGAGCAGTCCACCGCCAACGACCCGCTACTGGTGGGCGGACAGGGCGGCGCGTACTACAGCAGCCACACCCCCGACGTGCTGACCCGCACGTTCCTCGCGCTGGGCGCCGGCTGGACCTCGAACGGCCGCGCCCTGCACAGCCTGGACAATCCGGTGACCGACGCGGTGTTCTCGGTCGGTGCCCGGGTCCATGTGCCGCGCGATCCGCACCAGGGCTGGAACCGCCCCGACGACCGGCAGGTAACGGTCACCCGGCAGGACGTGCCGCCGCTGGTGACGGTGCGGCCGGCGGACGGCGCCGGTGCACGGCTGGGCCGCTCGCCGTTCCGCAACCAGGAGAAGCTGCTGGGCGCGTCCGTGTACACGGTGCCCGTGACCGGCCTGCGCGCCGCGGACGGCACGGCGGCCCCGGACGAGGGGGCGTACGACTACCGGGTGCGGCCCGGTGCGTACACGCTGAGCGCGAGCTGTCCCGCGGGCAGCGAGACATATCTGTGGGCCCCCGACCTCTTCGGCCGGGCGCAGCTCGGGCCCTCCGGCGAACAGGTCGATTTCCGGGGGAAGTTGCCTGGACGGCGGGCCGGGATGCGGATGCTGGGCGCGGGCGGCGGGCAGCTCGAGGTGTCGCTGCGGGTGGCCCGGCCCGGCACCGTTCCGCACGAGGCCCTCGGGTGCCTGGACCGGGGGCGCCTGGCCGACGCCGTGTCCGGCCTGCAGCGGACCGGCGCGACGCACGTCGATGTCACCGGCGACGGCGTGCGGGCCGAACTGCCGCCGCGCACCGAAGGGATGGCGGTGCTGGCCGCACCCCGGATCGCGGGCTGGAGCTGCGAGGGCCGTCCGGCCGACTCGTATCTCGGCCTGGTCGCCGTGCCGGTGAGCGGCGGGAGGACGACGGTGGACTGCACGTTCCGGCCGCCGGGGCTGCGGGCCGGGGCCTTCGCCGGGGCGGGGGCGCTGGCGGCGCTGCTGGCGACGGTCCTGATCCCCTGGACGCTGACGCGGGTGCGGCGGCGGACGGCGCGGCCGCCCGCGTAGCCGCGACGACACCGAGACTTCATCTGCGCGTGGTGGGAGGTGCCCGCTCCGCGCGCGTACGTTCCGTCCCATGCCCTCCCTCCTGAACAACCGTCTGACGAAACGCGCCCTGCGCCCCGCCATCACCCTGGTCGACCGCCGCATCCGGCAGCGGGCGGAACGTGCCGCCGAACCGCTGCGGAGCGAACTCGCCGCACTGCGGCGGGACACCGAGGAGATGCGTCGGGGCCAGTACGCCCTGGGCCTGCTGCTCGACGGCACGGGGCGGGGCGCGCACCGGATTCCGCCCGCCCGGGAGATCGACGAACTGGTCCGTCAGATCAGCGTGTTGAGCGGAGACGGGGCACAGGCCCGGCGCAGTGTCGTCTCCGCCTACCGGACCGTGGTGGCACTGGAGGCGCTCGGCGTGGGCCGGCTGGCCGGCTCCACGTCCAATGTGTGCGGAAAGCTGGCGACGGTTCCGCTGCTCGCCCCGCCGAACGGAAGCATCCTCGAGATCGGGACGCTGTACGGGCTGTTCGCCGCGGCGCTGACCCGGATGGTGCACCGTGCGGGCATCGAGCCCGACCTGACGATCGTCGACCCGCTGGCGGGGTCCCAGCTCCAGCCGGGCACCTCCGAGCCCGCCGACCCCACGGGGACGCCTGTGCGCGGGGACGTCGTCCGGGCCAACCTGGCGCTGACCGGCAGCGGTTCGACGCACCACCCCCGCATCCGGCAGGGGTTCTCCTCCGATCCGGAAGTGCGTGCCGAGGTCGCCGACCGGAAGTACGGGGTGATCGTCGTGGACGGGGACCACTCGATGGAGGGGGTGGCCGCCGACCTGGAGTGGGTCGAGGACATCGCGGCCCCGGGCGGCGTCGTGGTGCTGGACGACTACGGCGACGTGTCCTGGCCGGGGGTCCAGGAGGCCCTGGACAAGCACCTGGCCGGCGGCTCCTCGCGCCTGCGGCTGCTGGGACGGGTCTCGACGTCGGCGTACCTGCGGGCGGAGTGACGCCGCCTCACGCCCCCTTCCCGTAACGCACCTCGATGCCCGCGACGATCAGCCGCAGGCCGTCCTCGAAGCGTTCGTCGTAGTGGGCGAAGATCTCCGCGCCGGCCGCCGCGGCCAGTGGGTAGCGGGCCATGCGCTCCGCCCGTTCGCCGATGTCGAAGCCCTCGCGCTGCTGGTCCGGCATCGGGCGGACGCCCTGTTCCTCGCTGACGAAACCCATCGTGTAGGAGTACGCGGTGGTGCCCGCCCGGACGGCCTGCCACAGCTCGAAGCCCGCGTCGACCATGGTCCGCAGATGACTTTCGAGCCCGTCGGCGTGGTCGGTGCCGGTGAATCTCGCGCCGCTGTAGACCTTGGCGCCGTCGCGGTAGCGCAGCAGCGCGGTCCGCAGTCCGCTGTTGTACGCGACGAGCTGGTCCTGCCAGCGCTCCGGGGTCGGGCCCGGGAGCCCCTCGTCGAGCATCCTGCGGTACATGACCGTGGCCATCTCGTCGAGCAGCGCCTGCTTGTCCTTGAAATGCCAGTAGAGGGCGGGCGCCTTGACGTCCAGCTCCCTGGCGATGGCGCGCAGGCTGAGCCCGTCCAGGCCCACCTCGTTCAGCAGCCGCAGTGCCGTGTCGGCCACTCGGGACCGGTCGATCTTCGTCGTACCCACCACGACAAGTTAACAGCCCCTCCTTGACAACTTAACAGCGTTAAGTACACACTCCGGAACATGGAACTTAACAGCGTTAAGGGAAATGTCGGAGAGACCTCGGTCCTCATCGTCGGCGCGGGTCCCTGCGGCCTCGTCCTGGCCTGCGACCTCGCTCGTCGCGGCGTCCCCGCACTCCTCGTCGAGCAGGCCCCCACGCTCTTCCCGGGCTCGCGCGGCAAGGGCATCCAGCCCCGCACCCGGGAGGTCCTCGACGACCTCGGCGCCGGCGACGCGGTCCGCGAGCACGGCGGCCCGGCGCCGGTCGGGATGGTCTGGCAGGGCGGTGAGCGGATGGGCGAGCACCGCATGTTCCGGGTCGCGGCGCCGACGGACGCGGAGCCCTACGGGGAGCCGTGGATGATGCCGCAGTGGCGCACCCAGGAGATCCTGCTGGCCCGGCTGCGCGAACTGGGCGGCGACGTGGCGTTCTCGACCGCGCTCACCGGCCTCGCCCAGGACGCCGACGGGGTCACCGCACAGCTGTCCACCGGCCCCGTCCGCGCCTCCTACGTGGTCGCGGCCGACGGCGGGCGCTCCACCGTGCGGCGGGCCCTGGGCATCGCGATGACCGGGGAGACGGTCGACCCGGCGCCGATGCTGGTGGCGGACGTCCGGGTCGCCGAGGACGCGCTCGACCGGCTCAACTGGCACATGATGAACACCGACGCGGGGTTCATCACGCTCTGCCCGCTGCCCGGCACCGCGGACTTCCAGCTGGTCGCCCAGTTCAAGGAGGGCGTACCGGACACCTCCCCGGAGGGCGTACGGGCCGTCGTCGCCGAGCGCACCCACCTGGAGGCGCGGGACGTCACCGAGGTGCGCTGGGCATCCGACTTCCGCCCGCGCGCCGCGCTCGCCGACCGGTTCCGCCTCGGGCGGGTCTTCCTCGCCGGGGACGCCGCCCACGTCCACTCCCCCGCGGGCGGCCAGGGGCTCAACACCAGCGTCCAGGACGCGTACAACCTGGGCTGGAAGCTCGGCCAGGTGCTGGGCCACGGGGCACCGGCGGCCCTGCTCGACAGTTACGAGGTGGAGCGTCGCCCGATCGCCGCCGAGGTGCTCGGCCTGTCCACCCGGATCCACCGCGGTGAGCAGGAGCGGGGCGCGGCCGCCCAGCAACTGGGCCTCGGCTACCGCGAGGGGCCGCTGTCTGCGGGCCGGGCGGGCGCCCTGGAAGCCGGCGACCGGGCACCCGACGGCCCCTCGGGCGACCGGCGGCTGTTCGACGTCTTCCGGGGCCCGCACTTCACGCTGCTGGCGGTCGGCACCGACGCGGAGCTGCCGGAGTTCGCGGGGCCGGCCGTACGGGTGCACCGCATGGACGCCTACGAGGCATACGGCAAGGGGCTGTTCCTCGTCCGGCCGGACGGGTACGTCGGCTGGGCGGGCGAGGACACGGCGGGGCTGGCGGAGTACGTCGCGCCGCTGGGCCTCGGCCTGAGGGCCGGCTGAGAGCGCCGGCCCGGGTCAGACGCTGCTGAACGAGAGCTTCGCCGCGAAGCCGAGGAACAGCAGGCCGGCCGCCGACGTGGCTCCCGCCGAGAGCCGCCTGCGGCGGCGGAAGGCGGCGGACAGCCGGGTACCACCGAATATCAGTGCCGACAGGTACAGGAAGCTCGCGATCTGGAGCAGGGTGCCCAGCAGCAGGAAGGAGAGCGCCGGGTAGGCGTACCCCGGGTCGACGAACTGCACGAAGAACGAGATCAGGAACAGGATCGCCTTCGGGTTGAACAGGCTGACCACCAACGCCCGGCGGTACGGCCGCTCCATGGCCGCCGACGCCCCGGCCCCGTCCGCCGCCTCGCCAGTGATCTCGGCCACTCTCCGGTGCCGCTCGCGCCACATCGACACCGCGGTCCGCAGCATCCCGATCGCCATCCAGGTCAGATAGCCCGCGCCGGCGTACTTCACCACGGCGAAGAGCACGGGCGTCGTCTGCAGCAGGGACGAGGCCCCGAGCGCGGACAGGGTCATCAGCACGGTGTCCCCGGTCCAGACGCCGGCCGCGGCCACATAACCGGTCCGTACGCCGCGCCGGGCGGCGACGGACAGCACGTACAGCGAATTCGGCCCCGGCAGCAGAACGATCAGCACGAGGCCGGCGAGATAGGTCGGAAGGTCGGTGACACCCAGCATGGAACGGAGTCTCGCACGGAGGTACGACGCTCAGGACGCGGGGGCGCCGGTGCGATCGGGGCCGCCCGTCGGTCGCCGCCGCCGTGTGCCGTCGGGCAAGCGGCCCGACGAGAGCTCCATCGCCCGGCCTCGGCGTCTCATCCCACCAGGTTCGCGATGGGGTACGACGGGTCCCGGCCGGGTCAGCGGCCGGACACCGCCGTGCAGCGGCGCATGAGGACGAAGCCCAGGCCCGCCGCGCCCACCGCTGCCGCCCCGCCGACGGCGATCAGCACCGGGCTGTCCGCCTACCTCACCTCACGACTGACGTCGCGGGGCGGCGCATCGATGCCCCGTGCCCTACCCGGGCCCTTCGTCTCAGAACGCGTCCGTCGGCACGTACGCCCCCCACACCTCCCGGAGCTCGTTGCACACCTCGCCCACCGTCGCGCGCGCCCGCAGCGCGTCCTTCATCGGGTAGAGCACGTTGTCCGTGCCCTCCGCCGCCCTGCGCAGGGCGGCGAGCGCCGTGTCCACCGCTCCCTGGTCGCGTTCGGCGCGGAGCTTCGCCAGCCGGGCCGCCTGCTGGGCCTCGATCGCCGGGTCGACGCGGAGCGGCTCGTACGGCTCCTCCTCGTCGAGCTGGAAGCGGTTGACGCCGACGACGACCCGTTCGGCGCTGTCCGTCTCCAGGGCGACGCGGTAGGCGCTGCGCTCGATCTCGTCCTTCTGGAAGCCGCGCTCGATCGCGTGGACGGCGCCGCCCATGTCCTCGATCCTGAGCATCAGTTCCACGGCCGCGGCCTCGACGTCGTCGGTCATCCTCTCGACGACGTAACTGCCGGCGAACGGGTCGACGGTGGCCGTCACGTCCGTCTCGTACGCGAGGACCTGCTGGGTGCGCAGCGCGAGGCGGGCGGACTTGTCGGTGGGGAGGGCGATCGCCTCGTCGAAGGAGTTGGTGTGCAGGGACTGCGTGCCGCCCAGGACCGCGGCCAGGCCCTGCACCGCGACGCGCACCAGGTTGACCTCGGGCTGCTGGGCGGTGAGCTGGACGCCGGCGGTCTGGGTGTGGAAGCGGAGCATCAGCGACTTGGGGTTCGTGGCGCCGAACTCCTCCTTCATCACCTTCGCCCAGATCCGGCGGGCGGCGCGGAACTTGGCGACCTCCTCCAGGATCGTCGTGCGCGAGACGAAGAAGAAGGAGAGCCGCGGGGCGAAGTCGTCGACGTCCATGCCGGCCGCTACGGCGGTACGGACGTACTCGATGCCGTCCGCGAGCGTGAAGGCGATCTCCTGCGCGGGCGAGGCCCCGGCCTCCGCCATGTGGTAGCCGGAGATCGAGATGGTGTTCCACTTCGGGATCTCGGCCCGGCAGTACTTGAAGATGTCGGCGGTCAGCCGCAGGGAGGGCGCCGGAGGAAAGATGTACGTGCCCCGGGCGATGTACTCCTTGAGCACGTCGTTCTGGATGGTGCCCGTGAGCTGCCGCGCCGGGACGCCCTGTTCCTCCGCGACCAGCTGGTAGAGGAGCAGCAGGAGGGAGGCGGGGGCGTTGATCGTCATGGAGGTGGAGACCTGGCCCAGCGGGATGCCGTCGAACAGCACACGCATGTCGTCGAGCGAGTCGATCGCCACCCCGACCTTGCCGACCTCTCCGGACGCGATCTCCGCGTCGGAGTCGTGGCCCATCTGGGTGGGCAGGTCGAAGGCGACGGACAGGCCCGTCGTGCCGTTGGCGATGAGCTGCTTGTAGCGGGCGTTGGACTCGGTGGCCGTGCCGAAGCCGGCGTACTGGCGCATCGTCCACGGGCGTCCGGTGTACATCGACGGATACACGCCGCGCGTGAAGGGGTAGGCGCCCGGCTCGCCGAGCTTCTCGGCGGGGTCCCATCCGTCGAGCGTGTCCGGCCCGTAGACCGGCTCGATCGGCAGTCCCGATTCCGACTCACGCGTCATCTGCTGTGCCTCCCGCTGAAGCTTCGTTGGTAACCACTGGCTCTCGCGACGGACTGCGGCGGCGGGCCCGCAGCCGTAGGAGGGGGCCGGGCCGGGGCCTTGCTCACAGCCCCGATGCCTGACATCCTCCGGTCCTCGATGCCGCTTCCCCATCATGCGCAGGATTCGGCAACCGGGCAGAGCGGGAATCCGTCCCATGAGATACCGCAGATTCAGGGGGCCGAGATGATACGCAGCAGGACCGGGCGCGGCCACGCGCCCAGAGGCGGCCGGGGAGCCGGCACGGCCTCCGCCGTCGCCGTACTGGCACTGGTCGCCGTGACCGCAGGATGCAAGGCGGAGCCCGCAGGCGGCGAGTCGGCCGCTCCGTCGTCGCCGGCGAGCAGCGCGCCGGCCGACGACGCCAAGCCCGGCACGGACACGACGCAGTCGGCGACGCCGTCCCCCGGCACGAAGCCCAGCTCGACGCCGAAGGCCACACCGAAGGCCGAGCCGTCGGCCGACCCGCAGGCCAAGGTGCTGATGGCGAGCGGCTCACAGGGCAAGCAGGTGCGCGAGCTGCAGGCCCGGCTGCGTCAGATCGGTCACTTCGACCGCAGCCCCACGGGCTACTACGGCTCCGTCACGGTCACCGCCGTGCAGTCGTTCCAGGGCAAGCGCGGGCTGTCCCGCACGGGGAAGGCGGACACGCTCACCTGGCAGAAGCTGCTCGGCATGACGCGCACGCCGACGGCCGCGGAGCTGACCCCGCCGACCACCCGTCCGGCCGCGAAGCCGGACAAGCGCTGCATGACGGGCCGGGTGATCTGCATCAGCAAGAACAGCCGGTCGCTGTCCTGGATGATCGACGGCAAGGTCGTCTCGTCGATGGACGTACGGTTCGGCTCGCAGTACACGCCGACCCGTGAAGGCACCTTCTCCGTCTACTGGAAGTCCCGGCACCACGTGTCGTCGATTTACCACACGGCCATGCCGTACGCGATGTTCTTCAGCGGCGGCCAGGCGGTGCACTACTCGTCGGACTTCGCGGCCCGCGGCTACAACGGCGCCTCGCACGGCTGCGTCAACGTCCGGGACGAGGGAAAGATCGCCTCGCTGTTCGCCCAGGTCCGCAACGGCGACAAGGTCGTCATCTACAAGTGAGGTCCTGGATGAGGGGCGCGGGCGGGACCGGGGGAACGTGTCCCGCCCGCGCCAGTGCGCCGAGCCGTAGGTACGGGGGGAACCCCGGCTCCGGGCGCTGCCGATGACCAGTCGGCTCACTCAGTACTGCGCCACCAGGCCGAAAAACGTCACACCCGGTGGTGGCCGGCGGCGCGAAGGGCCGATCGGGAGGGTGCGGAGCCTGCGCCGGAAGGCATGCGCGGACCGTCAGCGCGCCGCGAGCGAGGGCGACGTGGAGGACGCGGACCGGGAGGCCGGGGCTCCGGCGGTGGTCGAGGGGGTCGGGGAAGCGGTGGAGAACCCGATCGACGGCAGGGTGCCCGAGCCGCCCGAGGAGCCGTTGTTGCCGGACGGTTCGTCGTCACCCTCGCCGCTCTGGCCGTCGCCCTTCTTCCCTCCGGCCTGGTCGAGCACCCGGTCACAGAACCGGTCGAGGTTGCGGGCCCCCTTGGCCAGCGCTTCGAGACGGCTCCTGCGCTCGTCGTCGAGCGTGCCGTCGCGGTAGTCGCGGCAGGCCTTCAAGGTCTTGGCGTACCAGGTGGACGTCTCGTCGCCGGACGTCCCGTCACCGTCCTGACCGCCCGGCTTCTTCGTCTCGCCGGAGCCGTCCGCCGGCTTGTCCTCGGCACCGCCGGCCCGGTCGTCGCCGGTGTCGTCCTTGCCGTCGGCCGCGCGGTCCTCATCAGCGGTGCGGCCGCCCTCGTCGGGGCGGTCGCTCTCCGGCCCGCCGTCCCGGCCGGTGCCGGACGTGTCCGGCGACGCGGAGTGGTCACCCGGGGCGCCGGGCGGCGGGGCGGACGTCTCGTCGTCGGTGGCGAGGTCGGAGCCCAGCTCCTCGGGGGACGCGGCGGCCGACACCGAGGTGGCCGGTGTCGGCGCGTGCCGGCTGAAGGGGCCGGGCAGCATCCCGGTCCCGGCGGCCACGGCCACTCCGCCGATCGCGCAGCAGGCGAGGGAGGCGACCAGACCGAAGCGGATGGGCCGGCTCCAGCGCATGGGCCGGGGGCCGCGGGAACCCGCGGCCCCCGGCGCCGCACCGGAACCGGCCGGGCGTATGTGCACGGGAGCGAGCATCCCGGACTCGGCGGACCCGTCCGCGCCCGCGGTACGGGCGGCACGCACCGGGTCCGCCGGTACGGATAGGGCAGCGGGGCGGCGGGCGATGCGGAAGGCGGCCAGTGCCGCGGCCTCGCCGGGCAGTTCTCCGGCGGCGGGGCGGGCGGTGCGGGCCGCGGCGTCCAGGGCGGCCGAGAGCATTTCGGCCTCGTGCCGGGACCGGCCGTCGGAAGGGTCGACCGGTTCGCGGCGGAGCATTTTCTCCGCCGCTTCCTTGTCAAGCCATTCGTGCTGCTCGTCGGCCATCACATGTCCTTCTGCGTCCACAGACGCGAATGCGTCACACCGGCGGGCGCCACCAGGCCGGTGCGGGAGGGGCGTTGCGCGGGGACGGCGCCGAGCTCCACCGTCCGGCCCGCCCCGTTGTTCCGCGGGGCCTGCGCCGGGGACTGGTCACCGGCCGGCCCTCTGGGCGGGCCGACTCCACCGGCCGGCGCCTCGCCGCCCGGACGGCTCCCTTCCGCGGAGCCGGCCGACGTCAGCCCTCCTTCGCCGCCCGGGTTCCCGGCACCGTCCGCGCGGCCGGCGTCGTCCGCCCGCAGCAGCTCGGCGAGCCGCTTCAGCCCGCGGTGCGCGGCGGTCCGGACGGCGCCGGGCCGCTTGCCCAGCGTCTGCGCCGCGCTCTTGGCGTCGAGACCGACCACCACCCGCAGCACCACGGCCTCGGCCTGGTCCTGCGGCAGCTGGGCGATGAGCGACATGGTGCGGCCGGTGGCCAGCGCCTCGATCGCCTCGTCGGCCGTGTCGGACCCGGCCGGTTTCTCGGTCAGTTCGGTCTCGTCGCCGCCGGTGGCGGGCCGCCTGCCGCGCATCCGCAGATGATCCAGGGCACGGTTGCGCGCTATCCGCGCCGCCCAGCCCCGGAACCGGTCGGCGTCACCGCTGAACCGGTCGAGGTCCCTGGCTATCTGCAGCCACGCCTCGGACGCCACGTCCTCGGCGTCCGGCTCCCCCACGAGCGTTCGTATGTAGCCCAGCAGCCGCGGCTGCACAGCGCGGTACACAGTACGGAAGGCGTCCTCGTCCCCGTCCTGCGCCGCGAGCACCGCGGCAGTAAGCCCCGCGTCGTCCCCCAGCACTCCCTCAACCTGCCCTGCTGTCCTGAATCGCAGCTGGTCACCACTGCCGCGCCACCCTGCGCGACTCAGCACGCTACGTGCTCGGCGGGCATCACGTCCATGACTTGTACAACCCGCAACATTCTTCGGACACCGCGCGGTGTGACAGAAAACGCAGTCGCGGCGCTGAGATGAGTACGGGGTCGTCCTGCGGCCCCGCGGAAGACGACCGGGGCCTCTCCTGTGGGGGGTGGCGGCCCCGGTCGTCCTCTTTACCTCTCCGGTGCCGTAGGCCCACGGGGCCCGGAATTCCCCGGAAGCCGACCCCCCGCAGGCCCGGCACCGGGTCAGCCGCGCACCCGGGCCCGTCGTGAGACCGCGGCGCGCAGGACCCGCTGGCCCTCGGTCGAGACGTCGAGCACCTGGCGCAGCCCGGCTCCCGTGGGGGCGCCGTCCCCGATCTCCGCCAGCATCTCCAGGATGCGGACCTGCCGGGCGGCCTCCCCGGACAGCAGCGGGCCCGCCCCCGCCGGATCGCCGGTGCGGCAGCGGCCCACCAGCTCGGTGGCGTCGGCGCGGGCGGCGTCGTGCCCGCGGTGGATGTCGAGGGCCAGCACCGAGCAGGCGTCCGCCCACGCGCGCAGCCCCTCGCCCGCGCGGTCCGCGGGTGCCTCGCCGAGGAGTTTCCCGATCCGCACGACGCTCTCCGGCGGATCCGGCAGGGCGTCCAGCGCCGCGCGGGCCTCCGCCAGCCGGCCCGGCCAGTCCTGCGGGTCCGCGCAGCCGGCCCAGAGCGGTCGCAGCGGATCCGGATCGGCCCCCTCGGCGGGCTGGGGCAGGCACCGGTCGAGGCAGGCGGTCGCGCTCGCGGCGAGCCCTCGGGCGTCAGCGGCAGCGATCAGTTCGAGCAGGCTCATCGGCGTCTCCCGTCGGCCTCCCCGTATCCGGACGGACGGGGACGCAGCGCATCGTCTTATCGCGTTCAGCGCCGAATGGCCGAAAATCGTCACTGCCTCCGTCTGATTACCGCCCTTCGCTCTGGATCCGGAAGCCGCCTCTCGGCAGAGCAGCACCATCCGCCAGGCATGCGGCAGCCCGCACGGAGCGCGCGTCCCACCCCGGCTCGCGCGGCAAGCGGTACGTGGCCCCCCTGCCGCGCCGGCCACGGTCCGGGCGCTCAGCCCTGGTCGATCTCCTTCGCCAGGGCCTTGAAACCGTCCCAGCTGAGTTCCGGTTTGCCCGGGTCCCACAGCTTCTGGGAGGTCGCCCGCAGCGGCATCCGGATGCCCTCGGCCACCTGTGCGGCGGTCTGGGCGTTCGGGAAGTCGCCCCAGACCGCGAACCGGCCACCGAGGATCTGGTCCGAGTACTGCTCCGGGACCGGGCTCGTGCCGCGCAGCACGAGAGGCGTCCACTGTTCGTAGATGCGCTTGCCCGTGGGGTAGACGAAGGCGTTGGGCTGGCCGAGCACGTAATAGAGGAACTCGTCGTTGAGGTTCAGCATCTTGAACCCCTCACGGAGGTACTGCTCCGGCGGCCGGGCGCCGTACTCCTTGCCCGTCCAGTACTCGATCTCGATGTCCTTGTCGGCCCGGACGGTGCTGTCGCGGAAGAGGCCGTCGTTCCACGCCTTGGGCTTCATGCCGTGCGGCCGGACCACCGCCGCCCGGTCGTTGAGCCAGCCGGTGGCGAGGTCCTCGATGCCGGCCTGGGCCCCGTACTTCTTCACGGCCGCGCGCTGGAGCTGCGGATACGAGGCAGCGGGATCCCGCACCGTGAGTGCCTGGTACTCGTCGGCGCCCAGATGCCAGTAGGCCCCGCCGAACAGCTCGGTGTACTCGCCGAGGAGTTCGTCGAGGAGTTTCGCCGCGCCCGGCTTCGAGATGTCGAGCGATCCCTTCGAGGGCACGCCCGAGACGTTGAGCAGCTGGAGGTCGGGGTGGGCTCTCAGGACCGCCCCGAGGTGGCCCGGGGAGTCGATCTCGGGGACGACCTCGATGTGCAGCCTGCGGGCCAGGGCGACGATGCGCCGCACCTCGGCCTTGGTCAGGTGCTCGGGCGACACCACCTCGGGGTGGGTGTCGGACTCGATACGGAAGGCCTGGTCGTCGGAGAAGTGCAGGCCCAGCTGGTTGAGCTTGAGGTCGGCCATGCCGCGCAGCCGGTCCTCGATCCAGCCGGCACTGTAGTGCTTGCGCGCGATGTCCAGGTTGAGACCGCGCTGAGGGCGGTCGGGGCGGTCGCGCACCTCGCCCTCGGGCATGGTGCCGTCGGCACGCACGGACTGCTTGAGGGTGCGGGTCCCGTAGAAGACCCCCGCCTCCGCCGGACCGCTGATCGTGACGCGTCCGTCGTGGGTCCGCAGGGTGTACGACTCGGGTCCGCCGCCGCCCTTGGGGTTCAGGGCCAGTTCCACGTCACCCGCACGGGCCGGGACCTCGCCCCGGTAGCGGATCCTCAGCTCACCGGCGAGCAGCCTTCCTTCGTCGGCGAGCTGCTTGTCGCCCTTTTCGATCACCACACCGCTGCTCTTCCCGGGCCGCCATCCGGGGCCGCGGGCCGGGGTGTGCTCCCGTACGGCGGGGATGGTGCGGGGCGTCCTCGAGAGCGGGTAGCTCCGGGTCGGGGACGGCTTGGGGGACGCGGACGGAGACGACGACGAGGGGGGCGTCCCGGAGCCGTTCCGGTGCTCGGTGCCGGAGCCGTCGCAGGCCGCGACGGTGACGGTCGCCGCGACCACCGCCGTCACGGCCATGAGGGCGCCGCGTGAGGGTGCCATCAGTCAGAAACCTCCGGTTTCAGGGGGAAAGAGAGCAGAAGAGAGAGGAAACAGGGTAAATGCGGTAGATAGCCGGGCATTCTCCTCGCTCATTCGTCCCTCAGACATCGAGAAACTCTCCCGTCCGGGTGAAATTCGCGCATCCGTCGGACGGCCGTTGCCCGGCGTCGCTAGCTTTGAGGCACATTCGTCTCTCCCTTCACCCTGCATCCACCTGGTCTCTCCTGTTCCTCCCCACTCCAGGTTCACAGATGCCGTTGATTCCAGGAGCCCACGCTGTCCAGGTCCAGCGAGTCCCACGCCGGCCTCCCCGCGCAGCCGCCCCCGTCCGCCCGGCGGACCACCGTGCCCCTGCAGACCTGCGCATCCGTACCCGGCCGCCCCGTTTCGGGCCTCCACGGCCTTCCCCGGTTCAACGCCGCGCCCGCCGCCGAGGCCGAGGCCGCGCTGCTGGAGTGTTACGGCAGCCGCCGCTGGGCCAAGCGGCTGGCCGACCACCGCCCCTACCCGGACCTAGGGGCGCTGCTCGCCGCCGCCGACGAGGCGGGCTACGACCTCTCCCCCTCCGACCGGGCCGAGGCGCTGGCCGTCGAGGTCTCCCCTGGGCTGCCCCCGGACGCGCCGGGCTCCGCCCATCTCGCGCTGGCCGCCGCGCACGCCGCGTACGAGAGCAGGTTCGGCCATGTCCTCGTGATCTGCCTGGACGGCTTGCGGCCCGCCGAGCGTGCCGACCAGTTGCTGGCCGGCATCCGGGCCCGGCTGGCGCACGACCCCGAACACGAGCGGGTGGTGACGGCCGACGAGATGCGGCGACTCGCCCGGGGCCGCATCATCGAGCTGGTATCGAGTCAGTAACGGCTTGGCGGCGGGCCCCAGTGGGGGGATTCCCTCTCACAGGCGGGCAAACAGGCCCGTCGGCGCCTGTCCATAGCCCGTCCGTGCCTGATTCATTGCCACTTTGATCACACCAGAGGCCCCCGCGCGATCGAACCGACAATCCGTCGCTACGATGGCCGGGGCCGGTGGACCGTACCCGGCCGGGTCAGACCGACAGTCAAGCCGGCCGACCCCAATCCCCGCTCCCGGAGGGTTCTTCCGTGCCGGCTGGAACGCTGTACCGCGGCCGGGAAGGCATGTGGTCCTGGGTGGCTCATCGAGTCACCGGTGTCCTCATTTTCTTCTTCCTGTTCGTACATGTCCTGGACACCGCTCTCGTCCGCGTCTCCCCCGAGGCATACGACGACGTCGTGTCCACGTACAAGACGCCGATCGTCGCGCTCCTCGAATACGGCCTGGTGGCCGCGATTCTCTTCCACGCGCTGAACGGTCTGCGCATCGTCGCCGTGGACTTCTGGGCCAAGGGCCCGCGCGTTCAGAAGCAGATGCTCTGGGCCGTGCTGGGCATCTGGATCGTGCTGATGGTCGGGGCCCTGTACCCCGTCCTCGGCCACGCCGTACGCGAAGTATTCGGGAGCTGAGGCCAATGTCCACCGAGACTTCCGCGATCGGCGACGTCGAGGGTGTCAGCCCTGTGAGCCGATATGACGCCGACAACCCGGCGCCCGTGATCGAGCCGCCGCGCAAGCGGACCGGCAAGACCCCCAAGGGCTCGCGCACCAACTTCGAGATGTACGCCTGGCTCTTCATGCGCCTGTCGGGCATCGTGCTGGTCGTCCTCGTCATCGGCCACCTGCTGATCCAGCTGGTGCTGGACGGCGGCGTCTCCAAGATCGGCTTCGCCTTCGTGGCGGGCCGCTGGGCCTCGCCGTTCTGGCAGATGTGGGACCTGGCGATGCTGTGGCTGGCCATGCTGCACGGCGCCAACGGTCTCCGTACGGTCATCAACGACTACGCCGAACGGGACAACACCCGCTTCTGGCTGAAGATGCTGCTGTACACCGCCACGGTGTTCACCGTCCTGCTGGGCACGCTGGTGATCTTCACCTTCGACCCGAACATCCGCTAGGCGCCGGGCCCGAAGGACCAGAGGTAAACCATGCAGATCCACAAGTACGACACCGTCATCGTCGGCGCCGGCGGCGCCGGCATGCGCGCGGCCATCGAGTCGACCAAGCGCAGCCGCACCGCCGTGCTGACCAAGCTCTACCCCACCCGCTCCCACACGGGCGCGGCGCAGGGCGGCATGGCCGCCGCGCTCGCCAACGTGGAGGAGGACAACTGGGAGTGGCACACCTTCGACACGATCAAGGGCGGCGACTACCTGGTCGACCAGGACGCCGCCGAGATCCTGGCGAAGGAGGCCATCGACTCCGTTCTCGACCTGGAGAAGATGGGCCTGCCGTTCAACCGCACGCCCGAGGGCAAGATCGACCAGCGCCGTTTCGGCGGCCACAGCCGTAACCACGGCGAGGCCCCGGTCCGCCGGTCCTGCTACGCCTCGGACCGCACCGGCCACATGATCCTCCAGACGCTCTATCAGAACTGCGTCAAGGAGGGTGTGGAGTTCTTCAACGAGTTCTACGTCCTGGACCTCCTGCTCCAGGACGTCGACGGCGTCAAGAAGTCCGCCGGCGTCGTCGCGTACGAGCTGGCGACCGGCGAGATCCACGTCTTCCAGGCGAAGTCGATCATCTTCGCCTCCGGCGGCACCGGCAAGTTCTTCAAGGTGACGTCGAACGCGCACACCCTGACCGGTGACGGCCAGGCCGCCGCGTACCGCCGCGGTCTGCCGCTGGAGGACATGGAGTTCTTCCAGTTCCACCCGACGGGCATCTGGCGCATGGGCATCCTGCTGACGGAGGGCGCCCGCGGTGAGGGCGGCATCCTCCGCAACAAGGACGGCGAGCGCTTCATGGAGAAGTACGCGCCCGTCATGAAGGACCTCGCGTCCCGTGACGTCGTGTCCCGCTCCATCTACACGGAGATCCGTGAGGGCCGCGGCTGCGGTCCCGAGGGCGACCACGTCTACCTCGACCTCACGCACCTCCCGCCGGAGCAGCTGGACGCCAAGCTCCCGGACATCACGGAGTTCGCGCGTACGTACCTCGGCATCGAGCCCTACACGGACCCGATCCCGATCCAGCCGACCGCGCACTACGCCATGGGCGGCATCCCGACCAACGTCGAGGGCGAGGTGCTGGCCGACAACACCACCGTCGTCCCGGGCCTGTACGCCGCCGGCGAGGTCGCCTGCGTCTCCGTGCACGGCGCCAACCGCCTCGGCACCAACTCGCTGCTCGACATCAACGTCTTCGGACGCCGGTCGGGCATCGCCGCCGCCGAGTACTCCGCGAAGAACGACTTCGTCGAGCTTCCCGAGAACCCGGCGCAGCTGGTCGTCGACCAGGTCGAGCGGCTGCGCAACTCCACGGGCACCGAGCGCGTCTCGGCGATCCGCCTGGAGCTGCAGGAGTGCATGGACGCCAACGTGATGGTGTTCCGCACCGAGCAGACGATCAAGACCGCGGTGGACAAGATCGCGGAGCTGCGCAAGCGCTACCTCAACGTGTCCATCCAGGACAAGGGCAAGCGGTTCAACACGGACCTGCTGGAGGCCGTCGAGCTGGGCAACCTGCTCGACCTCGCCGAGGTCATGGCGACTTCGGCGCTGGCGCGCAAGGAGTCCCGCGGCGGTCACTACCGCGAGGACTACCCGAACCGCGACGACGTCAACTTCATGCGCCACACCATGGCGTACCGCGAGGTCGCCGACGACGGCACCGAGTCGATCCGGCTGGACTACAAGCCGGTCGTCCAGACCCGCTACCAGCCGATGGAGCGTAAGTACTGATGGCTACCCCCACCTTGGAAAAGGCCGACAAGGCGCCCGAGCCCGAGGCCGGTTTCGCCGACTCGCCGTACATCACGGCGACCTTCCGGATCCGCCGGTTCAACCCGGAGGTCTCCGACGAGGCGCAGTGGCAGGACTTCCAGATCGAGATCGACCCGAAGGAGCGTGTACTCGACGCCCTTCACAAGATCAAGTGGGAGACCGACGGCACGCTGACGTTCCGCCGCTCGTGCGCGCACGGCATCTGCGGTTCCGACGCCATGCGGATCAACGGCAAGAACAGGCTCGCCTGCAAGACGCTGATCAAGGACCTGAACCCGGAGAAGCCGATCACGGTCGAGGCCATCAAGGGCCTCACGGTCCTCAAGGACCTCGTGGTCGACATGGACCCGTTCTTCCAGGCCTACCGCGACGTCATGCCCTTCCTCATCACCAAGGGGAACGAGCCGACCCGCGAGCGTCTGCAGTCCGCCGAGGACCGCGAGCGTTTCGACGACACCACCAAGTGCATCCTGTGCGCCGCGTGCACGTCCTCGTGCCCGGTGTTCTGGAACGACGGCCAGTACTTCGGCCCGGCGGCGATCGTCAACGCGCACCGCTTCATCTTCGACTCGCGCGACGAGGGCGGCGAGCAGCGCCTGGAGATCCTCAACGACCGTGACGGCGTGTGGCGTTGCCGCACCACGTTCAACTGCACGGACGCCTGCCCGCGTGGCATCGAGGTCACGAAGGCGATCCAGGAGGTCAAGCGCGCGCTGATCACGCGTCGCTTCTGATCCCCGAGCACATCAGAGGCCCCGTCCTTCGCAGTGACACTGCGGGAGGCGGGGCCTCTTGCCTTGCCCGGTCGCGGGCTCAGTCCCAGTCCGCGCCGCCCCTGTGCTCGGCGACGACCATGATGCGCCGCAGCATGTCGTTGAGCAGGGCGCGTTCGTCCTTGGCGAGGACGCCCAGCAGGCGGTCCTCCTCGTTGCCGAGGAACTTCATCGCACCGGTCCAGGTCGAGCGGCCGTCGTCGGTCAGCTCCACGTCGACGCGGCGCCGGTCGGTGACGGAGGGCGTGCGGCGGACGAACCCACGGCGCTCCAGCGCGTCCAGCCGGCCGGTGACGGAGGCGGGGGCGAGGTCGAGGTCGGCGGCGAGCTCGGAGGGGGCGGCCTTGCCGCCGCGGCCGGCCAGCTTGTGCAGGGTGTCGAACTCCTGACGGTCCAGGTCGAAGTCGACCAGGGACTGCTCACGCACCCGGCGCAGATGGACGGAGAGCTTCTTCATCCGGGTCACCGCGCCCTCGACATCGGGGTCGAGCTCCGGGAGGACCGGCTTCCACCGCTCCACGTGGCCGTCGGTCCAGTCGTGTTGCTGCATGGGCCACAGCCTACGCCGGGCCCTTACATGTTTCGGAAGCTTATATTTCGTTGACGAATAGTTCGGTGGCGAAATAGATTTCCGCCCATGCCTCACCCCTTACACACCCGGT
Organism: Streptomyces sp. NPDC005761; assembly: GCF_040630635.1. Taxonomy (NCBI): domain Bacteria; kingdom Bacillati; phylum Actinomycetota; class Actinomycetes; order Kitasatosporales; family Streptomycetaceae; genus Streptomyces; species Streptomyces sp. NPDC005761. The sequence goes on from NZ_JBEXXX010000039.1 coordinate 46,808, forward strand.
CCTTCCGTCTGCTCTTCGTCGGGCGCGGCCTCTCACTCCTCGGTGACGCCGCGATTCCCGCCGCCCTCACCCTCGCCGTCTACCTCGCCACCGGCTCGACCGGCGCCCTCGCCCTGGTGCTCGCCTGCGCGATGGTGCCCAAGCTGCTCCTGCTCCCCCTCGGCGGCGTGGTCGGTGACCGCTTCAACGCCCGTACGGTCGCGCTGACCACCGATCTCGTACGGTGCGTCACCCAGCTCTTCGTCGGCGCCGAACTGCTCTCCGGAACGCCGGCGCTGTGGCAGATCGCCCTGGCCGAGGCACTCGGCGGCGCCGCCGGCGCCTTCTCGATGCCGACCGTCTCACCACTGATCCGCGGCACCGTGGCCGAGTCGGAACTACTGCGCGCCAACGCCCTCATGTCGGTGGTCAGCAGCGCGACGCGGATCGGCGGCCCGGCCGTCGCCGGGGCCCTGGTGTTCACCGCGGGGCCCGGCTGGGCCTTCGTCCTGGACGGCGCGAGCTTCGCGGTGAGCGCAGCGCTGCTCGCCGCGATCGAGGTACGGCACGTCCCCATCCCGAAGCGTTCGCTGCTCAGTGACCTCAAGGAGGGCTGGGGTGAGGTCCGGGGCCGCGACTGGTACTGGACGAGCCTGATCGCCCACGCCGTCTGGAACGGGGCCGCCGCCGTCCTGATGACGGTGGGCCCGGCCCTCTTCCTCCACGACCTGGGCGGCAAGGGCGTCTGGGTCCTCTTCCTCCAGACCGGCGCCGTGGGACTGCTCATCGGCTCGCTGGTGGCCGGCCGGGCCAGGCCGCGCCGCCCGGTCCTGACCGCCAATCTGGGTCTCGCCCTCTACGCGCTGCCGCTCTGCCTGCTGGCCGCGCACGCCCCCGTCGCCGTGTCCGTCGTCGCGTACGGGATCGCCCTGGCCGGTCTCGGCTTCCTCAACCCGGTCTGGGAGACCGCCGTCCAGTCCGCCGTCCCCGCGCACGCGCTCGCCCGGGTGACCTCGTACGACTGGCTGCTCTCGCTCGGCGCGATGCCCCTGGGGTACGCCCTGGCTCCGCTCGCCGCCTCCGCGTGGGGCGCCGAAGTCCCGCTCGCCGCCGCCGGATTGCTGGTGGGCGGAGCCTGCCTGGCCACCGCGGCCGTGCCGGGCGTACGTCACTTCAAGTCCCCCGCCGCGCCCGCCGAGACGGTGACGCGGGCCACCGAGGCTTCGGCTTGAACATGTTCAAAGGGAGGTCTACAGTCCATGACAACAGCATTTGAACGCGTTCAAGGGAGGGTGGGGCATGGACCTCACTGTTGTCGCGTACGTCATCTATCTGCTCATCAGCGTGGCGCTCACCATCTGGGTCGCCCGCACGCTGAGCCGCAACGGCAAGGTGTTCCTCGCCGATGTGCTGCACGGGAACGAGAAGCTCGCCGATGCGGTCAACCACCTGCTGGTGGTGGGCTTCTACCTGGTCAACCTGGGCTTCGTGACGCTCTACCTGAAGAACTCCGACGGAGTCGCCGACGCCCGTGAGCTCTTCGAGGCCCTGTCGGTCAAGGTCGGCGTCGTCCTGCTCGTCCTCGGGGTCATGCACCTCGGCAACGTCTACGTACTCAACAAGATCCGTCGCCGGGGCATGATGGAGCGCGAGCAGACGCCGCCCGTCGCTCCGCAGGGCTGGGCCGGTCCGGGCCCGTGGGCCGCGCCCGCCCCCAGGGCGTGAGGGCCGGCCATGACGCCCCGGACCGGTGGAGGGCGGTGGTCCGTCGAACGCCTCACCGTGCTCTACGACGCGCAGTGCTCGCTCTGCGTCCATCTGCGCCAGTGGCTGATGAACCAGCGTCAGCTGATCCCGCTCGATCTCGTTCCGGCGGACTCGGCCGAGGCGCACCGCCGCTTCCCCGGCCTCGACCACGCCGGGACCTTGGAGGAGATCACGGTCATCGGTGACCGGGGGCAGATCTACCGCTCCACCTCCGCGTGGATCGTCTGCCTCTGGGCGCTGGCCGACCACCGGCCGAAGGCCCACTGGCTGACCACCCCGGCCGGTCGCCCGTTCGCCCGGGCGACCGTCCTCGCGGCCGCCAAGTACCGTTCGCTGACGGCCGGGCCGTGCCGCGCGGACGGGGGCGGCGGCGAGGACGGCACCTGCCGGGCCCCGGGCCCCGGCCCGGCGACGTAGCCGGTCCGGATACCCTCGGGACCGTGGTGAAGGAAGAGAAGGCCGTGAAGGAAGACAAGGCTCCCAAGAGCGAGCAGACCCGCACACTCATCCTCGAAACCGCGCTCCGGCTCTTCCAGGAACGCGGGTACGACAAGACGACGATGCGGGCCATCGCCCAGGAGGCCGGCGTCTCCGTGGGGAACGCGTACTACTACTTCTCGTCCAAGGAACACCTGGTCCAGGGCTTCTACGACCGGATCGCCGCCGAGCACGAGGTGGCGGTGCAGTCGGTGCTGGCCGGCGACAAGGACCTCGCGGTACGCATCCGCGGGGTCCTGCTCGGCTGGCTCGACGTGGCGGAGCCGTACCACCGCTTCGCCGCCCAGTTCTTCAAGAACGCCGCCGACCCCGAAAGCCCGCTCAGCCCGTTCTCGCGCGACTCGGTCTCCGCGCGGGAGGCGGCGATCTCCATCCACGAGCGCTGCCTGGCGGGCTCCGGCACCAAGGTCGACCCCGAACTTGCCGGCCTGCTGCCCCAGCTCATGTGGCTGAACCAGATGGGACTGGTGCTGTACTGGGTCTACGACCGTACGGACGACGCCGAACGCAGCCGCCGCCTCGTCGAGCGCACCGCCCCGATCGTCGCACGGGCCATCGCCCTGTCGCGGTTCCGGGTGCTGAGGCCGCTGGTGCGCCAGGTGTACGAGGTGCTGGAGGAGTTCCTGCCCGCAGTGGCGGGCCGTGCGCCGGCCAAGTAGCGCGGGAAACAGCCGAGCGGCCGTCCCGGGATCCTCTCCCGGGACGGCCGCTCGGCGTTGCGCTGTGACGCCGGATCAGATCCAGCCCAGTTCCCACAGCCGCCAGATGCCGGTGCCGTCGGAGAGGTACTGCGATCCGGAGACGTCGGGCTTGGCGACGACGTAGTCCTTCTTCTGCCACAGCGGCACGAGCGGCACGTCCTTGCCGACCAGCTTCTGCAGTTCCTTGAAGTCGGCCGAGGTGCGGCTGCGGTCGCTGTACTCCAGCGTGGAGCTGATCAGCTGGTCCATCTTCTTGCTGGTGTAGCCGTTGTGAAGGCTGCTCTCGCGGCCGACGAGCGGCTGGCTGAAGGTGTCGGGGTCCGGGTAGTCGGGAAGCCAGCCGACGGTGTACATGTCGTACTTACCGGCGGCGTAACCCTTCTGGAAGGCCTGCCACTCGACGGCCTTCACCGTGACCTTGAAGAGCCCGTCCGCCTCCAGCTGGCGGCGGATCTCCGCCGTCTCCTTCGTGTACTCGTCGTCGTCGCGGTAGGCGAAGGTCACGGGGAGCGGCAGCTGTACGCCGGCTTCCTGCATCAGCTTCTTGGCCCGCTCGGCGTCCGGCGACGGGTACGCGTCGAAGAAGGGGGTGCTGTGCCCGATGTAGCCCTGCGGAATCAGCGAGTAGAGCGGTTCGACGGTGCCCTTGTAGACGTCGGTCACCAGCGGCGCGCGGTCGATGATCGCCGCGATGGCCTGGCGGACCTTCCGGTCGGCGAGCGGCGAGCCGTCGCGGACGTTGAAGACCAGGTTGCGGATCTCGGCGCTGTCGGCCTCCGTCACGTGCTGGTCGATGGCGCCCGGGTCCAGCGCGGCGAGCGTGGACGACGGGAGCTGACGGTGCGTGACATCCACCTGGCCGGACTTCCAGGCCGCCAGCAGATCGTCCGACTGCTTGTAGTAGCGCACGGTGACCGGTCCGCCGGTGCTCTTCAGCGCACCGTTGTACTTCGTGTTCGGGACGAGTTCGGCGGTGACGCCCGCCTCGTACGACTTCAGGACGTACGGCCCCGAACCGGTCACATGGCCGTCGTTGCGCAGCTTGTGCTCGGCGTAGGCGTCCCGCTCGACGATCGAACCCGCTCCGGTGGCGAGCTTCTGCGGGAAGGTCGCGTCACGCGAGGAGAGGTTGAAGGTGATCGTCCGGCCTTCGGCCACCACGTTCTTCAGGCTGGGGAAGAGGACCGAGGGACCGACGTCCGTCTTGATCTCCATCATCCGGTCGAAGGAGTACTTGACGTCCTCCGCGGTGATCTCCTTGCCGTCGGAGAAGGTCAGGTCGTCACGGAGCTTGCACTGGTACGTCTGCAGCTTCGCGCCGATGAACCCACAGCTTTCCGCCGCGTCGGGCTCGGGAACGATGGCCCCGGACTTGAACGTCATGAGCGACTGGTAGACGTTGCTGTACATCGCCCACGAACCCGCGTCGTACGCACCCGCCGGGTCGAGCGAGGTCACCTCGTCGGTCGTGCCGACCGTGACCGGATCACTGTTCCCCTCGTCCGAGGGAAGCAACTGCCAGGCGCCGACGCCTGCGATGACCAAAACCGCGAGAATCGCGAGAATCCGTAGCCGGATCGACCGCATTGCCGTGCTCTCCCTTACCAGCCCCACCTCGGTGTCGCGCTCAGATACGCAGATCACCGCACGTTCGCGCTCAGCCAATCACACGATTTTCACATCTGGAAGAGGAAATCAGAGGCTCATAGCCTTTTGTTCGTTAGTTGAAACCTTGGGCGGATACGCCGGATACAGAGGGTTCACGACCAGTCACCCGATTGCCTGACCGGGCGGCACTCGGCGGTGACTACGCCTGGCGGGACGCGAGCTGGACGACCGTGATGTCGGAGGGGGCACCCACCCGCACGGGCGGACCCCAGGCCCCCGCGCCGCGCGTGACGTACAGCTGGGTGTCGCCGTAACGCTCGAGCCCCGCGACCGTGGGATTGGACAGTTCCGCGATGTGGTTGCCCGGCCAGAGCTGGCCGCCGTGGGTGTGGCCGGAGAGCTGGAGGTCCACGCCGTGCTCGACGGCCTCGTCGATGACGACGGGCTGGTGGGCCATCAGGACGGCGGCGCGGGTACGGTCCCGGTCGCCGAGCGCCCGGCCGAAATCCGGCCCCTGTCCTTCGCTCTCGCCCGCGATGTCATTGACCCCGGCGAGATCGAATCCGTCGATCTCGACCCGGGCGTTCTCCAGCGGATGCAGGCCCAATTCCCGTACGTGATCGACCCATTCGGCGGCCCCCGAGTAGTACTCGTGATTGCCGGTCACGAAGAACGCGCCGTGCCGCGACCGGAGCCCGGCGAGCGGTTCGGCGGCCGGCCCCAGGTCCTCGACCGATCCGTCGACCAGGTCCCCGACGACCGCGATCAGGTCGGGCTGGGTCCGGTTGACGGCGTCGACGATCCGCCGGGTGTGGGCCCGGCCCAGGATCGGGCCCAGGTGGATGTCGCTGACGACGGCGATCCGGAAGCCGTGGGCGGACCGGGGCAGCCTGGCCAGGGGGACGGTGACGCGCTTGACGCGCGGGCCGCGCAGCACCCCGTAGGCGCCGTAGCCGGTGGTGCCGAACCCGGCGACGGCAGCGGCGCCCCCGACGGCCCGCGCGACGAAGAGGCGGCGCGAGGGGGTGGGGGCGGCGGCGGGGGGCTCGGTGGCCGGCGGGGCTGCGGTCGTGACGGCGGAGCCGTGTGCGGCGGTGACCGGTTCGGCGGGAACGGTCCCGGCCGCCGCTGCCGTCGCGTCCCCGGCCCGGCGGGCGAGCAGTCGGCGCAGCAGGGGGCGTACCAGTTCCCCGGCCAGCAGGGCGAGTGTCAGATAGAGCAGGGCGGCCAGCCACAGGTAGCCGGGCCAGGCCAGCACCTGCTGGAGCCGGAAGGGCGCGCCCGAGCGCCCGGAGACCAGGGCGCCGACGCTCAGCAGGGGCAGGAGGTACGCCGCCACGGTGCCGGCCCTGCGCGGCAGACTGCCCGCTGTCGTCGTGTCACCGACCAGGCGGCGCCACACGTAGCGGTGCACGACGGCCAGCAGCGCGAGCACCGCGGCCGCCAGCAGAGCGAAACCCAGGACCGCCATGTGCACTCCCCCGCCTTGTTCGTCCCCATGTGCACCAGATCCGGACCAGGCCGGAAGTCGACGTGTTACGCGTCCTTGCTGCGCAGGGCCCTGACGCCACGGAACCCGATCACGCCGACTGCCGTCCCCAGGAGAAAGGACGTGATGGCGAGCAGCAGATGCACCCAGAAGTAGGCGGTCGGGTCACCCGCGTCGTCGAAGGCGAGACCGCTGCCGTCCTTCCACAAGTTTTTAGCGAAAGTGACCCAGATGAACCAGCTCCACACCCCGAAGGCGAGCAGGAACCAGGAGACGGGGCGGCTGAGCTTCATGGAACCAGTATCTCCGTCACACTCCGGCAGCCTCGCCCGGGGTGGGCTGTCCCGGCGGTACGCACGGCGGGTCACACCTCCGGTATCCATATTCAGATCAACTGCATGTACGTTTTCGACCGTGTCAGCTCTCAAGAAGGCCGCACTGTCGGTCACCTCTGCCGCTTTGCTGTCCGTTTTTCTCGCCAGTCCCGCATCGGCGGTCAGCCAGGACACCACGGACGGCGAGCCGAAGCCGCCCGTCGGTATGTCGCAGGTCGGCGGTGCCCAGCTCGGTCTGAGCGGGACCCAGGTCAATCTCGGCGCCGGCGCCCCGGTCCTGCCGAAGGATCTGACCGGCAGGTCCTGGATCGTCTCCGACGCGGAGACCGGCGATGTGCTCGCCTCGCACAATCCGCACTGGCGGCTGCCGCCGGCCTCCACGCTGAAGATGCTCTTCGCCGACACCGTGATGCAGGCGCCTGCGCTCCAGCCGAAGACCCGTGAGTACACGGTGCAGGACGCGGACCTGGCCGATCTCGGCGAGGGCAGCAGCCTGGTCGGGGTCAAGGAGGACCTCAGCTACACGGTGCACGACCTGTGGCTCGGCGTCTTCCTGCGTTCGGGCAACGACGCGGTGCACGTACTGGCCTCGATGTACGGGGGCGTCCCCAAGACCGTCACCGACATGCAGGCGCACGCGGAGGAGCTCCAGGCCCTGGACACCACCGTCGTGTCGCCCGACGGGTACGACGCCCCCAGCCAGGTCTCCAGCGCGTACGACCTCACGCTGTTCGCCCGCAGCGGGCTGCAGAAGGCGGACTTCCGCGAATACTGCGCGACCGCGACGGCGCAGTTCCCCGGCAAGCAGGAGAAGGGCAAGGAGCGCGAGAGCTTCGGCATCCAGAACACCAACCGGCTGCTCACCGGGGCCGACGGCGTGACCGCGTACAAGGGCATCGCGGGCGTCAAGAACGGCTACACGACGCACGCCGGGAACACCTTCACCGGCGTCGCCGAGCGCAACGGCAAGGTGCTGCTCGTCACCGTCATGAACCCGTCGTCCGACGCGACGCACGCCGTCTACAAGGAAGCGGCGAGCCTGCTCGACTGGGGCTTCGCGGCCAGCGGCAAGGTCACCCCGGTCGGCGAACTCGTCCCGCCGAAGTCCGCCGGGACGGGCACGACGGGCAAGGGAGCTCAAGCCGACAAGCCTGCCTCGAACAAGGGCGGGGACGGCCCCGGGACCACGAAGACCACCGCGGCCGCCGAGGGCTCCAGCGGGGTCGGGATCGCCCTGGGGATCGCCGGCGGGGTGCTGGTGCTGGTCGCCGGGGCGGCGCTCCTGGTCAACCGGCGCTGGCCGCTGCCGGACCTGGTGCGCCGCCTTCCCCGCCGCTGAGGGTGCTGCCGCCGGTCTCCTTCCCGGAGGCGGACGGGGAATCATCTTCCGCGTCCGCCTCCGGCCCGGTTTCGCCCTTGCTCCGCGTGGCCGTCCAGGCGGCGCAGAACAGCAGGAGCTTCGCGGTGAAGTTGATCCACAGCAGCAGCGCGATCGGGACGCCGAAGGCGCCGTACATGCTCTTCGAGGCGACGCTCCTCATATAGCTGCCGAGCAGCAGCTTGAGGAGTTCGAAGCCGACCGCGCCGATGAGCCCGGCGACCACGAGCCGGCGCCGCGGCGGCTCGACACCGGGCAGCAGGGTCAGCAGGTAGAGCAGCAGCAGGAAGTCGGCGACCACCGCCACCAGCAGGGCCGCGACCCGCAGCAGCACGCCGCCCGCGCCGTCCGGCGGAATGTTGAGCAGATCGGCGACCCAGCCCACCGCCACGGAGCCGACCGAGGAGATCGCGAGCGTCACCAGGGCCGCGCCGCCCAGCCCGAACAGCACCCCGGCGTCCTTGAGTTTGCGCAGGACGGGGTTGCCCTGGTCCAGGTCGTCCCTCCCCCAGACGGCGCGCAGACAGTCCCGCATCGAGCCGATCCAGCCGATGCCGGTGAAGAGCAGCAGCGCACCGGCCACCAGCCCGACCGTCCCCGCATGCGCCACCAGGTTGTCGATGCCGAGCTGGTCGGAGATGCCGGGCACCTGGTCGGCGAGCTTGTCCTCGATCTTGTCGAGCTGCTTGTCGGAGAGCAACGCCGCACCGATCGCCGCGGCCACCGCGATGAGCGGGAAGAGCGCGAGGAAGCTGATGAACGTGATCGCTGCGGCGAGCCTCGCCCAGTGGACCCGTTCCAGCGTCTCGTAGCTGCGCCAGGCATGCGTCTCCATCAGCCGGGAGACGATCGGCCCGATGACGGGGAGTTTTTTCAGCCAGTCCATGACGTACGACTACCCTCCCCGGCGCCGAAAACCGGGGTCCCGTCTGGCGCGGAGGAGATGACACCCCCTCAATCACCCATTTCGGTGAGTGTTGTAACAAATCCCTCAAAGGTGTTTTCTCGGGCGATACGGTCACCCTCATGTCTGTCGACACCGTGTCCCTGACCGGCTGGGGCCGCACCGCCCCGACGGCCGCGCTGCGCTTCCACCCCCGTAGTCACGAGGAGGCGGTCGCCGCGGTGCGCGGCTGCGGGCCGCGCGGCTCGATCGCCCGAGGCCTGGGCCGGGCGCACGGCGACGCGGCGCAGAACGCCGGGGGTTCCGTCCTCGACATGACGGGGCTGGACCGGATCCGCACCATCGACGCCGGGGCCGGGGTCGTGGTGTGCGACGCGGGAGTGAGCCTGCACCGGCTGATGACGGTGCTGCTCCCGCTCGGCTGGTTCCTCCCCGTGACGCCCGGCAGCCGGTACATCACGGTGGGCGGGGCGATCGGCTCGGACGTCCACGGCCACAACCACCGCACGGCGGGCTCCTTCTCCCGCCACGTCGTCGAGTTCGAACTCCTCACCGCTGACGGCCGGGTCCGTACGGTCCACCCCGGTTCGGCGCTCTTCGACGCGACCACCGGCGGCCTGGGCCTGACGGGGGTGATCCTCTCGGCCACACTCCGGTTCCACCCCGTCACGACGTCCCTGATGTCCGTCGACACCGAACGAGCCCTCGATCTGGACGATTTGATGACGCGGCTCGCCGCCGGAAGCCGCCGCTACCGCTACGCGTCCGCCTGGGTCGACCTGACCGCCCGCGGCCGGTCGACGGGACGCGGCGTCCTGACCCGGGGGGAGCACGCGCCCCTCCACGTGCTCCCGGCGCACGCCCGGCGCACACCACTGGTCTTCCGCCCCGCCCCCCTGCCCCCCGTCCAGTCCATCGTGTCGGACCTGGCCCCCGGAGGGCTGTTCGGCCGGGCGTCCGCAGCCGCGTTCAACGAGCTCCGCTACCGCCGCGCACCCCGGTCCCGCACCGGTGAACTCCAGCGCATCGCCACGTTCTTCCACCCCCTGGACGCCGCGCCGCACACGGCCCGGATCCGCGGCCGGGGCGGCTTCGTGCACTACGAGTTCGCCGTCGGGGACAAGCGGGCGGACACGTTGCGCCGGATCGTCGGGAGGATCTCCCAGCGGCGCTGCCCGTCGTTCCTCGCCGTGCTCAAACGGTTCGGCCCGGCCGGTCCCGGCTGGCTGTCGTTCCCGGAGCCCGGCTGGAGCCTCGCTCTCGATCTGCCCGCGGCCCTGCCGGGACTGGGCGGCTTCCTCGACCGCCTGGACGAGGAGGTGGCGGCGGCGGGCGGCCGGGTCTGCCTGACGGCCGACTCCCGGCTGCGCCCCGACATGCTGGCAGCGATGTACCCCCGGCTGGGTGAATTCCGACAGCTCCGGGGCGAGTTGGACCCGGACGGGGCGTTCCGCTCGGACCTTTCGCGCCGGCTCTCCCTCTGACGGCACGACGGCCCGACCCGCCGCCGAGCCAGCCCCCTCGTCCGCCTTCCGCCCTTCCGCCTTTAAGGAGCGTTCCCGTGAAGGATGCCTTCGGTGCCCCGCAGTCCCTGCTCATCCTCGGCGGCACATCGGAGATCGGGCTGGCCACCGCACGCCGCCTGATCGCCCGCCGCACCCGCACGGTCTGGCTGGCCGGCCGGCCCTCCCCCGCCCTGGAGTCGGCCGCTGCCGAACTGCGCGGCCGGGGAGCCTACGTCCGTACCGTCGACTTCGACGCGCTGGACACCGAGTCCCACGAAACCGGTCTCGGCAAGATCTTCACCGAGGGGGACATCGACATGGTGCTCCTCGCCTTCGGTATCCCCGGCGACCAGGAGCGGGACGAGGAGGAACCGCTCGCGGCGGTCCGGGTCGCCCAGACGAACTACACGGGGGCCGTCTCCGCCGGCCTGGTGTGCGCCGGCGCACTCCAGGCGCAGGGGCATGGCTCCCTGGTGGTGCTCTCCTCGGTGGCGGGGGAGCGCGCCCGGCGTGCGGACTTCATCTACGGGTCGAGCAAGGCGGGCCTGGACGCGTTCGCGCAGGGCCTCGGGGACGCCCTGCACGGGACGGGGGTGCACGTGATGGTCGTACGCCCCGGCCTCGTCCGGCCCGGGACCGCACCGGCCGGGTCCGGGGCCGCGGCGGCCGGGGCGCCGCTCGCGATGATCCCCTTCACCCGCACCCCGCTCGTGACGACCCCGGACGCGGTCGCGGAAGCGATCGTGACAGGGCTGCGGCGGCGTTCGGAGACGGTGTGGGTGCCGGGGGCGCTGCGGGCGGTGATGTCGGCACTGCGGCACGTGCCGCGGCCGCTGTTCCGGCGCCTGCCGGTCTGAGGCCCGCCGCGAGCCGCCCGGTCTCCCGGGCCGCGGTGCGGGCGCCTCAGGTGTGGTGCGCGCGCCTCAGGTGTGGAGCGAGGCGGCGTCCACGGAGCTGCCGCTCTGCGCGGGCACGGCGGGGCTTCCGCCGCCCGCCCCGAACGGGAACTCGTTGATCTTGCGCCAGACGCTGTCCACGCCCTGCTCGTACAGCGCGAAGGAGCCGCAGGTCCAGGACGCCTCGTAGTCGGCGAGTTCCGCGTAGGCACGGTCCATCGCCGCTTCGGAGATGCCGTGCGCCACGGTCACGTGCGGGTGGTAGGGGAACTGGAGCTCGCGCACCAGCGGCCCGGAGGCGTCCCGGACCCGCTTCTGGAGCCAGGAGCAGGCCGAGGCGCCCTCGACGACCTGGACGAAGACGACCGGCGAGAGCGGGCGGAAGGTGCCCGTACCGGAGAGCCGCATCGGGAAGGGGCGGCCACCGGTCGCGATCGAGGCGAGGTGTGCCTCGATCGCGGGCAGGTCGGCCGCCCTCGCCTCGGTCGGCGGCATGAGGGTGACGTGGGTGGGAATGCCGTGTGCGGCAGGGTCCCCGAAGCTCGCGCGCCGCTCCTGGAGCAGGCTGCCGTATGGCTCCGGGACCGCGATCGAAACGCCGAGCGTTACGGTCCCCACGTCGTTCTCCTCAATCCTCGAGCATCTGTTTTCAGCCACCGCCGGCCGCATGCTTCACGCCGCCAGTGTGCCGCCTGTGGAGGTCCTGGCGCCAGGGTCCTTGGACTCAGTGCTTGGCTGACAGAAGGCCCATGCGGTCATAGGTCCGAGCCAGGGTCTCGGCGGCGACGGCCCGCGCCTTCTCCGCTCCCTTGGCCAGGATGGAGTCCAGCGTCTCGGTGTCGTCGAGATATTCCTGGGTGCGGGCGCGGAACGGTGTGACGAAGTCGACCATGACCTCGGCGAGGTCCGTCTTCAGCGCACCGTAGCCCTTGCCCTCGTACTTCTGCTCCAGGTCGGCGACGGACGTGTCGGTGAGGGTCGAGTAGATGGACAGCAGATTGCTGACACCCGGCTTCTCCACCGGGTCGAAGCGGATCACGGCGTCGGTGTCCGTGACGGCGCTCTTCACCTTCTTGGCGGTCGTCTTCGGGTCGTCGAGGAGGTTGATCAGACCCTTGGGGGTCGCCGCCGACTTGCTCATCTTGGCGGACGGGTCCTGCAGGTCGTAGATCTTCGCCGTCTCCTTGAGGATGTACGGGTCCGGCACGGTGAAGGTGTCCCCGTAGGTGCCGTTGAACCGCTCGGCGAGGTTGCGCGTCAGCTCCAGGTGCTGGCGCTGGTCCTCGCCCACCGGGACCTGGTCGGCCTGGTAGAGCAGGATGTCGGCGACCATCAGCAGCGGATAGGTGAAGAGCCCCACCGTGGTGCGGTCGCTGCCCTGCTTGGCCGACTTGTCCTTGAACTGCGTCATCCGCGACGCCTCACCGAATCCGGCCAGGCAGTTCATGACCCACCCGAGCTGGGCGTGCTCGGGGACGTGGCTCTGGACGAAGAGCGTGCAGCGCTCCGGGTCCACTCCGGCGGCGAGCAGCTGGGCGACGGCGAGCCTGGTGTTGGCGCGCAGCTCCGCGGGGTCCTGCGGGACGGTGATCGCGTGCAGGTCGACCACCATGTAGAAGGCGTCGTGAGAATCCTGCAGTGCAACCCACTGGCGGACCGCGCCGAGGTAGTTGCCGAGGTGGAACGAGCCTGCGGTGGGCTGGATTCCGGAGAGCACACGGGGACGTTCAGAGGCCATGGAAGTCATTGTCTCAGGTGCGGAAGGGATCTCGGGCAGCCGGTGCAAGAAACGCACGAGGACGTCCGAAGGGGTTCTGCCGAGGGTCGGAGGGCCCGCGCGGCAGGGGAAAACGCGGGCGCGCCGCGAACTGAAGGTTTCCTCGTGGGCGATCCGACCGACGATACAAAGTGGGCACACCCTCGGCCCCCGCCGCACGACGAACGGAGATCCCGTGTCGACCACGGAAACCGCCATCGCCTCCGCCGAGGCGCACAGCGCGCACAACTACCATCCGCTGCCCGTCGTCGTCGCGACGGCGGAGGGCGCCTGGATGACCGATGTCGAGGGCCGGCGCTACCTCGACATGCTCGCCGGCTATTCGGCACTCAATTTCGGCCACGGCAACCGCCGTCTGATCGATGCGGCCAAGGCCCAGCTGGAGCGGGTGACCCTCACCTCACGGGCCTTCCATCACGACCGGTTCGCCGATTTCTGTACGCAGCTCGCCGAGCTGTGCGGCATGGAGATGGTCCTGCCGATGAACACCGGGGCGGAGGCCGTGGAGACCGCGGTGAAGACCGCCCGCAAATGGGGCTACCGGGTCAAGGGTGTCCCGGACGGAATGGCGAAGATCATCGTCGCCGCCGACAACTTCCACGGCCGGACGACGACGGTCGTCAGCTTCTCCACGGACCACGAGGCCCGCGCGGACTTCGGCCCGTACACCCCGGGCTTCGAGATCGTGCCGTACGGGGACCTGACCGCGATGCGGGAGGCGATGACCGAGAACACCGTGGCGGTGCTGCTGGAGCCGATCCAGGGCGAGGCCGGGGTGCTGGTGCCGCCGCCCGGCTATCTCCCCGGGGTCCGGGAGCTGACCCGCGAGAGGAACGTGCTGTTCATCGCGGACGAGATCCAGTCGGGCCTCGGCCGGACCGGGAAGACCTTCGCCTGTGAGCACGAGGGTGTCGTGCCGGACATGTACGTGCTCGGCAAGGCGCTGGGCGGCGGTGTGGTGCCGGTGTCGGCGGTGGTCTCGTCCGCGGCGGTGCTGGGGATCTTCCGCCCCGGGGAGCACGGCTCCACGTTCGGCGGCAATCCACTGGCGAGCGCGGTCGCCCTGGAGGTCATCGCGATGCTGCGCACCGGCGAGTACCAGCAGCGCGCCGCGGAGCTGGGCGAGCACCTCCACCAGGAACTGGGTCTGCTGGTGGGCGGCGGCGCGGTGGAGGCGGTGCGGGGCCGAGGGCTGTGGGCGGGGGTCGACATCGACCCCGGCCACGGCACGGGCCGGGAGATCTCCGAGAACCTGATGGACCGGCGGGTGCTGGTGAAGGACACCCATGGCTCGACGATCCGGATCGCGCCACCGCTGGTGATCAGCAAGGAGGATCTGGACTGGGGCCTGGAGCAGCTGCGCGAGGTGCTGAGGGGCTGATCCGCCCCGGCGGACACGGACGGCCACGGGGCGGAGCGGGCCTCGTGGGTCCGTCGGCAGGGCCCCGCCCCGGCGGCCACGGGGGCCTGGGGAGCGGAGCCGGCCCGCGGGTCCGCCAGTAGAGCCGCGCCCCGACGGTCGCGGGCGGCCTCGGGGGCGGAGCGGGCTCGTGGGTCCGCCAGTAGAGTCCCCGTGTGCTTCTCGGGATGATCTGCGCGCTCGGTTCCGCGGTCTGCTTCGGCACGGCCTCCGTCCTTCAGGCCGTCGCCGCGCGGGCCGCCGCCGAGCCGGGGGCCGGGGCGGGGGTGGACCCGGCGCTGCTGCTGCGGGCCCTGCGCCAGTGGCGCTACGTGGCCGGGCTCGCGCTCGACGGCCTGGGCTTCGTCTTCCAGATCATCGCCCTGCGCTCCCTGCCCATCTACGCGGTGGGCGCCGCCCTGGCCGCGAGTCTCGCCGTGACCGCGGTCGTCGCCGCCCGGCTCCTCGGCGTGCGGCTGAGCGCCACCGAGTGGACGGCCGTCGCCGTGGTCTGCGCGGGCCTCGGCATGCTGGGGCTCGCCTCCGGCGAGGAAGGGCAGTCGGCCGGATCGGACGCGCTGCGCTGGTCGATGCTCGGCATCGCCGTCGGCATCCTGCTGATCGGCACGGCGGCGGGCCGGCTGCCCGAGCGGGCACGGGCCCTCGTCCTGGGACTCGGCGCCGGCTGCGGTTTCGGAGTGGTGGAGGTCTCGGTCCGGCTGATCGACGACGTGGCGCCGTCCGCGCTCCTCGGTAATCCGGCCGTCTACGCGCTGCTGGTGGGCGGCGGTTCGGCGTTCCTGCTGCTCACCTCCGCGCTGCAGCGTGGTTCGGTGACGACGGCGACGGCCGGGATGGTCCTGGGCGAGACGATCGGGCCCGCTCTGGTGGGGGTCGTCTGGCTCGGGGACCGTACGCGTGACGGGCTCGGCTGGCTGGCCGTCACCGGCTTCGCGGTGGCGGTGGCGGGAGCGCTGGCCCTGGCCCGGTTCGGCGAGGCCCCGGCGGACACCTCGCGAACCGCCGTCCCGGGCACGCCGGCCTGATGTCTCACGGCAGGATCCGGCACAGGGCGTCCAGTGCCCCCGCCCAGGCGCTGTCGGTCGGTGTTCCGTACCCGATGACCAGCGCCTCTCGCCGTACCTCCGCGTCCGGGTGCCGGAAGAAGGACAGCCCCTCCACCGCCAGGCCCTGCCAGGCCGCCGCCCGGATCGCCGCGGCCTCGCCGCCCTCCGGGAGTTCGAGCACGGCGTGCAGCCCGGCGGCGATCCCGCTGACGCGGATGGAGGGGGCCCGCTCCGCCAGGGCCGCCACCAGCTGGTCACGGCGGTTGCGGTAGCGCAGCCGCATGGAGCGCACATGCCGGTCGTACGCGCCGGAGGCGATGAACTCCGCCAGGATCAGCTGGTCCAGCGCGCTCGACGCCCAGTCGCTCCAGCCCTTGGCCGCGGTCACCTCGCCCACCAGTGACCGCGGTACCACCATCCACCCCAGCCGCAGCCCCGGCGCCAGGGACTTGCTGGCCGTCCCCAGGTAGACGACGCGTTCGGGGTCCAGGCCCTGGAGCGCGCCGACCGGCTGGCGGTCGTAACGGAACTCCCCGTCGTAGTCGTCCTCCAGGATCAGTCCGCCGGTGCTGCGTGCCCAGTCGACCGCCGCGGCCCGCCGGTCGGGGTGGAGCGGTACCCCGGTCGGGAACTGGTGGGCGGGTGTAAGGAGCACCGCACCCGCGCCTCGCATGCCGTGCAGTTCGCCGGTGCGGGAGCCGAGTCCGTCCAGCGGCAGGCACGGGATGCGCAGCCCCGCGTCGGTCAGCAGGCCCGTGTGCAGGTCCAGTCCGTACGACTCGACGGCCACCTCGCGCACACGGCGCTCCCGCAGCACCTTGCCCATCATCTGGAGGCCGTGGACGAAGCCGGCGCAGATCACGATGCGTTCGGGGTCCGCGTAGACCCCGCGGGCCCGTGCCAGGTAGTCGGCGAGCACGGTGCGCAGCTCGATGCGCCCGCGCGGGTCGCCGTAGCCGAAGGCGTCGTTGGGTGCGTGGGTGAGCGCGCGCCGGGCCGCCTTCAGCCATTCGGCGCGCGGGAACGTCGCGAGGTCGGGCGAGCCGGGCATCAGGCTGTAGGCCGGGCTGGTGCGGGGCGGCCGGGTGCGCGGCGCCCTGGTGGCGGACGGGCGTGGCTCGGACCGCTGCGCCACCCGGGTGCCGGAGCCCTGCCGCGCGGTGAGCCACCCCTCGGCGACCAGCTCCGCGTAGGCGTCGGCGACGGTGTTGCGGGCGATGCCGAGGTCGGCGGCGAGGGTCCTGGACGAGGGCAGCCGGGTGCCGGGCGCCAGCCGGCCGGTGCGGGCCGCCTCCCGCAGGGCGTCCATGAGGCCGGCGCGCAGCCCGGTGGACCCGGACGGGTCGATGTGGAGGTCGGCGCCGAAAGTGGCCCAGGGATCCGTCATGGAAATGGACCATACAGGTGCGCCACTGGCCGCGTAGCGTCATATTCATGACGACGAACGAGACCAGCCACACGACCTCCGAGTACACCCCCGAGCACACCCCGCGCATGCAGTGGACCGAGCACGCCCCCGACGTCTACAAGGCGATGGCCCGTCTGGAGGCGGCCTCCAGGAAGGGGCTCGATCCGGTCGTGGCCGAGCTGGTGAAGATCCGGTCCTCGCAGCTCAACCACTGCGCGTTCTGCCTCGACATGCACACCAAGGACGCGCTCGCCGCCGGCGAGTCCCTCCAGCGGATCGTGCAGCTCAGCGCGTGGGAGGAGTCGCAGCACTTCTACACGCCGAAGGAGATCGCGGCGATCGAGCTGACCGAGGCGGTCACCGTCCTGACCGACGGTTTCGTGCCCGACGAGGTGTACGCGAAGGCTGCCAAGCACTTCGACGAGGCCGAGCTGACCCACCTCATCGCGGCGATCATCACGATCAACGCCTGGAACCGGTTCGCCGTGACCACCCGCATGGTCCCGGGTCACTACACGCCGGGCGACCACTGATCCGCGTACTCCCCCGCACCGCCCACCTCAGGAGCCTTCCGCGATGACCGCTTCCGACCTCCGCGCCCTGCACCGGGGCCGCACCTCCGGTGATCCGCTGGTACTTCCCGGGCCCTGGGACGCCGCGAGCGCCCGCGTCCTCGCCGACGCGGGGTTCCCCGCACTGGCCACCCCGAGCGCGGGGGTCGCGGCCTCGCTCGGTTACGAGGACGGGGCCACGCCCGCCGCCGAGATGTTCGCGGCGGTGGAACGGATCGCCCGCGCCGTCTCCGTCCCCGTGTCGGCCGACATCGAGGCGGGGTACGGCCTGGAGCCCCGGGAGCTGGTGGAGCGGCTGCTCGCCGCCGGGGCCGTCGGCTGCAATCTGGAGGACACGGTGGACGGGGTCCTCGTGGATGCCCGTCGGCAGGCGGACCGGCTGGCGGCGGTGCGGGCGGCCGCCGGGGACGAACTGTTCGTCAACGCCCGGGTGGACACGTACGTCACCGGCGTTCCCGAGGGCACGGACCAGGAGGCCGAGACCGTACGCCGCGCCCTGCTGTACGTGGCGGCCGGCGCCGACGGCATCTACCCGATCAAGGCGCCCCCCGAGGCGCTCCCCCGCCTGGCCGCCGCTGTTCCCGCGCCGCTGAACGCTCTCGCCCTGCCGGACGGCCCGGGGCCGCGGCAGCTGGGCGAACTGGGCGCCGCCCGTGTCACGTTCGGCCCCGGCCTCCAGCGCCGGGCCATGGCGGCCCTGCGCGGGTTCGCCGACGGGCTCCCCAAGGCCTGAGGCCGGACCGCACGGGACATGCCACCGCCCCCGGCAGACTGCTGCCGGGGGCGGTGGCGTCCGCGTGTCCCCTCAGGGACGTACGGTTCAGATCAGGCCGAGCTCGCGGACCGCGTCGCGCTCCTCGGTGAGCTCCTTCACCGACGCGTCGATGCGCGCGCGGGAGAACTCGTTGATGTCCAGGCCCTGGACGATCTTGTACGTGCCGTTCTCCGTGGTGACGGGGAAGGACGAGATGATGCCCTCCGGAACGCCGTAGGAGCCGTCCGACGGGATACCCATCGAGGTCCAGTCACCCGCGGCGGTGCCGTTGACCCACGTGTGCACGTGGTCGATGGCGGCGTTCGCGGCCGAGGCGGCCGAGGACGCGCCACGGGCCTCGATGATCGCGGCGCCGCGCTTGGCGACGGTCGGGATGAAGGTGTCGGCCAGCCACGCCTCGTCGTTGACGAGCTCGGCGGCGTTCTTCCCGCCGACCTCCGCGTGGAAGATGTCCGGGTACTGGGTGGCCGAGTGGTTGCCCCAGATCGTCAGCTTCTTGATGTCGGAGACGGCGGCACCGGTCTTGGCGGCCAGCTGCGAGATCGCGCGGTTGTGGTCCAGACGGGTCATCGCGGTGAAGCGCTCCGCCGGAACGTCCGGGGCGGCGGCCTGCGCGATGAGCGCGTTGGTGTTGGCCGGGTTGCCGACGACGAGGACCTTGATGTCGTCCGCGGCGTTGTCGTTGATCGCCTTGCCCTGCGGCTTGAAGATGCCGCCGTTGGCGGAGAGCAGGTCGCCGCGCTCCATGCCCTTGGTGCGCGGGCGGGCGCCGACGAGCAGGGCGACGTTCGCACCGGCGAAGCCGACGTTGGCGTCGTCGGTGATCTCGATGTTGCGCAGCAGCGGGAAGGCGCAGTCGTCGAGCTCCATCGCGGTGCCCTCGGCGGCCTTCAGCCCCTGCGGGATCTCCAGGAGACGCAGGTTGACCGGCACGTCCGGGCCGAGCAGGTGGCCGGAGGCGATGCGGAAGAGCAGCGCGTAGCCGATCTGGCCGGCTGCGCCGGTCACGGTGACATTCACGGGAGTGCGGGTCATGGCGATCTCCGTTAGACAGCTGGCGGTGGGGGCTCCTGGCCCCTGGTGCTGGACATCCCTGAATCTTGATGTGAAGAGATATCCAGCGGTCAGGCTATCCGACCCGGAACCCCGCGGCCGCCCGCCCCCCTGTGGCACCGCACACAACCGGTCACTCCCCGCTCACCCGGCCGCAGCGGTCCCGCGCGGAGCCCTCCCCCTACCCGGCCGCTTCGGCCGTGCACCCCTGCGGGCCGGAGGCGAGCGTGGCGCATGCCTCCACATCGGCGATCCGCTTCACGGCGACCATCGGGGTGTACGCGGCCGCCGTCGCGTCCACCGTGCTCCTCTGCCCCGCCGCGCCGGCGGTGATCTCCACGACGTCACCGGGGGCGGCCTTGGTGATCCGCGCCCACGCCGCCCCGCACGTCCGGCTGTAGCGCACCTCTATGGCACTCGTGCCGACGGTGGCGCTGGAGAGCGTACGGACGTGTTCGCCGCCGCATCCCATCTCCTCGGGATCCTGGCCCGCGCACGTCGCTCCGCTGCACTCGACCCCGGCGGGCAGCACCGGAGCGCCGGTCGTCGGCGTCGGGGAGGACGTGCCGGCGGCCTCGGTGCCTTCGGTGTCGCCGTCCGAGCCGGTCAGCAGCACCACACCGGTGACCACGAGCAGGACACCCACGACGGCCGCCGCGATCACGGCCGTCCTGCGGCCGCCCCGGGCCTGGGTCCCGGTGCCGCCGCCCACGGGCGGCCGCTGTCCGCCGATGCCGGCGGCGAAGGCCACGTCCGGCGGCAGGCCGTCCACCGGGGCGGAGTCCGGGCGGGCCTGCGGCTGTTGCGGCACCCGCGGGAGGGACCCGCGCTGAGCCGGTACGGACGGCGAGCGGCCCTCGCCGGAGACCGGTCCGGTCCTTGCCGTACCGACGGCACCGGAGGGGCGGCTCCGGCCATGGCCGCGCGGGCCCCCGGCCTCGTCGAGCGCGGCCCGCGCCTGGGTGATCCGGATGGCCTCCATCGTCATGTCCTGGCGCATCTCGGCACGGCTCCAGGCCCGTTCCGCCAGCTCCCACATGGTGTTCAGATGGGTCTGGTCGGTGCCGGTCACCTCGGCGAGCGCGACGATCGCCCCGCGGGGGGCGAGCAGCCGGCCGTTCAGATACCGCTCCCACGAGGTCTTGCTGTAGGCCGTGCGGTCGGCCACCGCGGCGATGCTCAGGCCGCTGCGGTCGACGAGTCTGCGCAGCTGGCCGGTGAACTCCCGGATCTGCGGGTCGAGCTCCTCCGGCAGTGCCTTCCAACGAGGCATGACTTCCCCACTTCCCCCTGCTTGCCTACGGGCTTCCGCTGCACCGCACACGGCCTGCCCACCTGTCCGGAACCGGTGGTCTTCCGTTCCGGACTACCCAGGTGGATGCGCGAACCCGGACCGCCAGTTCCTGGGGCGGCGGCGCACGGTGGCACTCGGACGGCCGGTCGCACTCGCGCACGCCCCCGCCCGCGGCGGCCGGGCCAGTCTGCCACCGTTGCCCAGCGATCACACGGTGGCGGAATGGTCACTTCCGTGCCACAGGCCACAGTCATCTCTTGAACCCTCGATCGCCGTCGACAAGGCTGGAGCCAGGACGGGGCAAGGCCGCTCATGTCGCCACTTTCCGGAGCATTCCGCT
Source organism: Streptomyces sp. NPDC005761 (assembly GCF_040630635.1). Lineage (NCBI taxonomy): Bacteria > Bacillati > Actinomycetota > Actinomycetes > Kitasatosporales > Streptomycetaceae > Streptomyces > Streptomyces sp. NPDC005761. Next base: position 67,553 of record NZ_JBEXXX010000039.1, read on the forward strand.
CCGGGGCGCTCCGTCCCGGGTGTCCGTCCCTTCTCGGGGGAGGGGACGGACACCGTTCGGCCGGCGGGTCTCAGCGGATCGTGAAGTGGACCGCGTCCTCCAGGAGCGGGATGTCCAGCCACGGTTTCGGCTGCGCCATGAGCGACAGCATCACGATGAGGACGCCCAGCAGTCCGTACGTCACCAGGTCGGTGAAGCGGGAACGCACCGCGAGCATGCCCACCGAGGGGACCACGAGACGCAGGACCGCGCCCCCGATCAACGCCACGCCGATGAGGATCGTGCCGATCCGGAAGGCCTGGTCGAAGGGGTCGGCGGCCACGATCAGCAGGCCCGCCCCGGCCGTGCAGAGCACGGTGAGCAGCGGCCACTGACGGGCAGGCGCGGGGGCGTCCCCGCCGGCCGCCCGGCCGCCGCCCTCGGGGCGCGCGGTGTCCCGCGTGAACGACGGGAAGCGCCGCGACCGGCGCGCCGCGGGGGCCGCGCCGGGGCCGGGCTCCGGGTGGCTGCCGGTGCGGACGCCCGGACCTTCGGCAGGGCCGTCGGACGCAGCGTCCGCGGAGGCGTCGGCCGCCGCATCTGCTGCGGCCGCGTGCGCCTCTGGCGCCGCGTCAGCCGCGTCCTCGGCCTGCTCGGCGGCCGGTCCGGCCGTCGAGGCGGCGCGGTCGGCCGGGCTCGTACCAGCACCCATGGGGTTCCTTCCGGATCGGATCAGCCGGCTCAGACGGCGTCGGCGGCGTCGCGCTCGGCCGCCTCGACCACGTTGACGAGCAGCTGGGCGCGGGTCATCGGGCCGACACCGCCCGGGTTCGGCGAGATCCAGGCAGCGACCTCGGCCACGCCGGGGTGGACGTCACCGACGATCTTGCCGTTCTCGTCGCGGCTGACGCCGACGTCGAGCACGGCCGCGCCCGGCTTCACGTCCTCGGGCTTGATGATGTGCGGCACGCCCGCGGCGGCAACGATGATGTCGGCCCGGCGCAGGTGCGAGGAGAGGTCACGGGTACCGGTGTGGCACTGCGTCACCGTGGCGTTCTCCGACTTGCGGGTCAGCAGCAGCGGGATCGACCGGCCGATGGTGACACCGCGCCCGACGACCACGACGTGCGCGCCGTTGATCTCGACCCCGTGGTGACGGAGCAGCTGGACGACGCCCTGCGGGGTGCAGGGCAGCGGGCCCTTCTCGTTGAGTACGAGCCGGCCCAGGCTCATCGGGTGCAGGCCGTCGGCGTCCTTGGCCGGGTCCATGAGTTCCAGGACGCGGTTGGTGTCGATGCCCTTGGGCAGGGGCAGCTGCACGATGTAACCGGTGCACGCGGGGTCGGCGTTGAGTTCGCGGACGACGTCCTCGATCTCCTCCTGCGTGGCGGTGTCGGGGAGTTCGCGCTGGATGGAGCCGATGCCGACCTGGGCGCAGTCCTTGTGCTTACCGTTCACGTACCACCTGCTGCCCGGGTCGTCCCCGACCAGCAGGGTTCCCAGGCCGGGGGTGATACCCCGGGCCTTGAGGGCCGCCACGCGGACGGTGAGATCGGACTTGATCGCGGCTGCGGTGGCCTTGCCATCGAGAATCTGGGCAGTCATGTCCCCATACTCGCGGATGACCCCGCCCGCGGACCAATTGCAGATACGGCCCATGGACACAAGGTTGCACTTGGACAACTTCTCGGGCAGCGACTGGACAAACTTACGTCCCGCTTATAACGATGAAGGCCGCAGTGCCGCAGAAGTATCCGGGGGGCGGACCGCTGATGTTTTCTTCCTCCGTGCGGCCGCATTCGTCCCCGTACGTCCCGTTGGAGGAACGCCCCAGATGAGCTTCGGCGACCCGAACCCGAACAACCCCTACGGGCAGCAGCCCGGTCAGCCGCCGCAGGGCCAGCCGGGATACGGCTACCCGCAGCAGGCCCCCCAGGGCATCCCGCCGCAGGGCCAGCCGGGTTACGGCTACCCGCAGGCACCGCCGGCCCAGCAGTACGGCCAGGGCGGCGGCTACCCGCAGCCCGGCTACGGCGGCATGCCGCCGTTCGCCGGCTGGTGGAGCCGGGTCGCGGCCATGCTCATCGACGGCATCGTCATCGCCGTTCCCTACGGGCTCCTGATCGGCATCGGCGCGGGGATCGGCGGCGGAGCGGGGTCCGCCATGGCCATCCTCGGCATCCTCGTCGGCTTCGGGCTCGCGCTCTTCAAGCTGTACAAGGAAGGCACGACCGGGCAGTTCATCGGCAAGAAGGCCGTCAACATCCGCGTGCTGCGCGAGGCCGACGGTCAGCCGCTGGGCTTCGGCATGGCGTTCGTCCGCTACATCGCCCACTTCGTGGACAGCATCGCCTGCTACATCGGCTGGCTGTGGCCCATCTGGGACGCGAAGAAGCAGACCTTCGCTGACAAGATCTGCTCCAGCGTCGTCGTCAAGGACGCCTGACCCGGCCGCAGACACACACGAAGGGCCGTAACCCGACGCGCAACGCGTCCGGTTACGGCCCTTCGCCGTGACATCAGTGGAAGAAGTGCCGCGTTCCGGTGAAGTACATCGTCACGCCCGCCTTCTTCGCGGCCTCGACCACCAGCTCGTCGCGGACCGAACCGCCCGGCTGGGCCACGGCCCTGATGCCGGCGGCGGTCAGGATCTCCAGCCCGTCGGGGAAGGGGAAGAAGGCGTCGGAGGCCGCGTACGCACCCCGTGCCCGCTCCTCGCCCGCGCGCTCCACGGCGAGCTTCGCGGAGTCGACGCGGTTGACCTGGCCCATGCCGACGCCGACCGAGGCGCCGTCCTTGGCGAGCAGGATCGCGTTGGACTTGACCGCGCGGCACGCCTTCCAAGCGAAGGAGAGCTCCCTGAGCTCGTCGGCGGTCAGCGCCTCGCCCGCGGCGAGCGTCCAGTTGGCCGGGTCGTCGCCGTCGGCCTGGAGGCGGTCGGTGACCTGGAGCAGCGCGCCGCCGTCGATGGGCTTGACCTCGACCTCGGCGGACGGGGCCTCGGGGCAGCGCAGCACGCGGATGTTCTTCTTGCGGGTGAGGACCTCGACCGCACCGTCCTCGTACGCCGGGGCGACGATGACCTCGGTGAAGATCTCGGCGACCTGCTCGGCCATGGTGACGGTCACCGGGCGGTTGACGGCGATGACGCCGCCGTACGCCGACAGCGGGTCACAGGCGTGGGCGTTGCGGTGCGCCTCGGCGATGTCGTCGGCGATCGCGATGCCGCACGGGTTGGCGTGCTTGATGATCGCGACGCACGGCTCGGCGTGGTCGTACGCGGCCCGGCGCGCGGCGTCGGTGTCCGTGTAGTTGTTGTACGACATCTCCTTGCCGTGCAGCTGCTCCGCCTCGGCCAGGCCACCGGCGCCCGAGGTGTAGAGCGCGGCGGGCTGGTGCGGGTTCTCGCCGTACCGCAGGACGTTCTCGCGCTCGTACGTCGCGCCGAAGAAGTCCGGGAAGCCCGAGTCGTCGGCGGCCGCGTAACCGTCCGCGAACCAGGCGGCGACCGCCACGTCGTACGCGGCGGTGTGCTGGAACGCCTCGGCTGCGAGCCGCTTGCGGGCGGTCAGGTCGAAACCGCCCGCCTTGACGGCGGCCAGCACGTCGGCGTACCGCTCGGGGCTGGTGACGACAGCGACCGAGGGGTGGTTCTTGGCGGCGGCGCGGACCATCGACGGACCGCCGATGTCGATCTGCTCCACGCACTCGTCGTCCGAGGCGCCGGAGGCGACGGTCGCCTTGAACGGGTAGAGGTTGACGACCACCAGGTCGAACGGCTCCACTCCGAGCTCGGCGAGCTGCTCGCGGTGGGCGTCCAGGCGCAGGTCGGCCAGGATGCCGGCGTGGACGCGCGGGTGCAGCGTCTTGACGCGGCCGTCGAGGCACTCGGGGAAGCCGGTGAGCTCCTCGACCTTGGTGACCGGCACTCCGGCGGCGGCGATCTTCCCGGCGGTGGAGCCGGTGGACACCAGCTCGACACCGGCCTCGTGCAGACCGCGGGCGAGGTCTTCGAGCCCCGTCTTGTCGTAGACGCTGACCAGGGCGCGGCGGATGGGCTTATTCACCGACATGACCGAGATGAACCTTTCGTCCCTCAATGCGATAGCCGTCACGGGCGAGCCGCCCCACGGCCTCGACGAGCAGCTTGCGCTCGACTTCCTTGATGCGTTCATGGAGGGCCGCTTCGCCCTCCGGGGTGTCCTCTTCGGTCACCTCGACCACGCCCTGCGCGATGATCGGACCGGTGTCGACGCCGTCGTCGACGAAGTGGACGGTGCACCCGGTGACCCTCACGCCGTACGCGAGTGCGTCGCGCACACCGTGGGCTCCGGGAAAGCTGGGAAGCAGGGCGGGGTGGGTGTTGACGAACCGGCCGCCGAACCCGGCGAGGAACTCCTTGCCCACGATCTTCATGAAGCCCGCGGACACGACGAGGTCCGGGCGGTGCTCGGCGGTGGCCGCGGCGAGCGCCGCGTCCCACTCCTCACGCGTCCCGTGATCCTTGACCCGGCACACGAAGGTGGGCAGCCCGGCCCGCTCGGCCCGCTCCAGACCGGCGATGCCGTCGCGGTCCGCACCGACCGCGACGACCCGGGCGCCGTACCCCTCGGGGTCGTCGCCGATCGCATCGAGCAGGGCTTGGAGGTTCGTACCGGACCCGGAGACCAGGACGACCAGTCGGGCCGGTCCGGCGGAGGAGAGCGGGGAGGCCACGGCTGGGCCCTTTCTCGCGTGTGGAGCAGTTCGAAGCGGCCGCACCGCCCGCCGCATTGCGGGACCGGCGGCACGACGGCCATGCTGTTTGTACGGTCGTACGAAAGAATCGCGCCCCCCGATACGGGGAACTCTACGAACGAGCCGACCGTCAGCAACGATACCGGCACCTCGGGAGGCCTTCGTCTGACGGGGGTGAGGGGCCGGTGACCGCAGGCCCCGCAGGGGCGGGCGGTCCGGGTGGCAGCTGTCGGCCACCGCGCCTGTACGCCCAGCTTTCGGCCCCTCCTCGCCGGAGGGTAGCGTCAGGGGACAGCGAACCGTCCGCCGGGCGGAAATGACGAGATGGGGAAGACGTTCACCATATGCCGGACCGACGCCGCCGCACCGCCTTCCGCCACCCGCTGCCCGAGCGGTCCTCACTGCTGATGCGGGAGCGCCAGTCCCCCACGCCGGGCTCCTCCTCTTCCTCTTCTTCCACTCCGCCCTCCTCCTCGTCGGCCGGGTCCTCCGGGTCCGGGTCCTCCGGTCCGGGGGACGACAACCCGTTCGCCCCTCCGCCGGAGGGCCGTCCCGACCAGCCGTGGCAGCCGCGCCGGCCGTCCGGCGACGGCACGAACGGTGAGGGCGACGGCGACTCCGGGGACGCGCCCGAGGGCGGCTCCTCCGACAACCGGCCCGTCTGGGGCAGCCAGTGGAGCAGCCACCAGCCGGGGCGTACGAACGGCAACTTCGGCGGCCGCCCCACCGGCCCCGGCGGCACGAACGGCCAGGGCGGCGGACGGGGTGGCCCCGAGGGCTCCCGCGGCGGCCTGCGCTGGGACCCGACCGACCCCGTCCAGCGCCGGGCCCGTTACTCCCTGCTCTCCGGCATGTGGGCCTTCTTCTTCGCGCTGTTCGACTTCCCGGAGATCGCGCTGCTGCTCGGCGCGCTCGCCACCTACTGGTCGATCAGCGCGCTCCGGGCCAAGTCGTCGGAGCCTTCGGCGCCGGGCGGGACGGCAGGGGCGCCCGCGCCGGCTACCCCGGGGCAGGATGACGCCGCACCGCCCGCACCGGCCCCGGTCGCCGGAGCCGCGACCGGCCCGCAGGGCACCAACTACCTCCAGCGCGGGAGCCGGCAGCAGACGACGGCCGCGGTCAGTGGTCTGGTGACGGGGCTGATCGCCCTGCTGATCGTCGCGACGACGTTCACCCTGCAGCTGGTCTACCGCGACTACTACACCTGCGTGAACGACGCCCTCACCAAGTCGGGCCAGCTGTCGTGCAACGACCTGCTCCCGAAGCCGCTGGAACCCTTCTTCGGCGTCAAGAAGTAGCGTCCGGCGGACCGGCCGAACCAGGGGACGCGGCCGGTCCGCCGGACGGTGCCGTGGAGCCGGTGGCCGGTGGGGAGTCCGCGGCCGGTGCGGCCGGTGCCAAGCCCGTGATGGGGTTCGCCGGTGCGGCGCCGGCGGCCGGGGCGGAATCCGTGGCCGTTGCGGCGTCGGCGGCCGGGGCGGCCGGGGCCTTCGCGTGCCAGGGGTCGGTCGGCAGGAAGTCGTACGCCTCGAACTCCTCGTCCTCGTCGGCCCGCCGGGCTCCGGCCGGACGGGGCACGGCCCCGGACTCGGAGGCCCGGTCCGCCCCGGGCTCCTCCGGCCGGGCGCCGCGCCTCGGCCACCATCTGCGCGGGGCCGCCTTCCCGGTCTCCTCCTCCGCCTCCGCCGCGCGCCCGGGCTCCCGCGCCTCGCCCGTACCGCCCGCCCCGGCACCCTCCGCCTCCGCCTGTTGCTCGTCCGCCGTACGCCCTCGCAGCCGCCAGGCCCGCAGCAGCAGCGCCATCGGGACCGCGAGCGCCGCCGTCCACACGAGGGCCGCCGCGCCCGTGAGCCACCACACGGGCCCGAACCGTGCCAGTGAGTGGGACCCGAGCGGTCCGCCGGCCGCCGCCGCCAGCAGCGCCGCACCGACTCCGCAGCCCGCCGCCGCCAGCGCGGTGGTGAGGGCCGTCTCGCGCAGGCTCCACGCCTCCTCGCGCTCGCCGTGGGCGGGCGCCGCCCTCCGTACGGTGAACCACGCCACCGTCACCGCGGCCGCGACCGGCACCGCCGCGGCCGCCCAGTTCAGAGGCGTCCCGGGGCCCTGCGGCGGCAGTGCGGCCAGCAGCGGGAAGCCTGGCAGCGAGGGACTGCCCGTGAAGGCGACCGGGGTGGCCGTGGACGCCGTGCCGAGCGCGAAACCGGGGCCGAGCCCGTATGCCGCACCCCACACCGTCGCGTTCGGCACCAGCGCCAGCGCCAGCAGGAGCACCGCGCACCGCCCGGCCCAGTCGCCGGACAGCCGCAGGAAGGACTCCTGGACCGCTTCCGCGTGGAACACCAGCGCCCCCGCCGCCACCAGCGCGCCCCCTCCCAGCAGGACCGCCACTCCGGCCGCCGCGGACCGCCCCACCGCCTCCGCGCACCGCGCGAACCGGGTGCGCGCCATCGCCTCGTGCAGCCGAACCGGCGCCCACGAGGGGGGCGGCCCGAGGGGGCGCCCCGAGGCCGTCCAGACTCCGGCCGCGGCCGCACCCGCCACCACGAGGGCCGCCGGGAACAGCAGGGAGAGCGGCCGCGCCGACAGCGAGCTTCCCCGGGCGTAGAGCGCCACTGCCGCCCCCACCAGCAGATATCCCCCCGTCACCAGGGCGAACGCGCCTCCGGCCGAGCAGGTGCCGCGCCCTTCCTCGGGCTCCAGCACATCCCTGGCCGCCCGGTGCACCAGCCAGACCGGCAGGGCGGTGAGCAGCAACGGAACGACGCCGACGGGGGCCGGCGCCCCCGTCAGGGTGTCGGTCCTGATCAGTTCGGCACCGTGCACGAGCAGCCAGAGACCCGCTGCGGCGTGGAAGGCCTCGCCGGGGCTGCTGCCGGGGTCCGGGGAGCTGATCCACAGCACCACGACGAGGACGGCCACGGCGCCGAGGCCCAGCCCCGCCGCGAGCGCTCCGCGCAGCAGTGCCCGGGCCTGCACGGCGGACCGCCCGTGCTCTGCCGACAACGACGGGCCGCGTTCGGTCATTTGGGTCACGCCGTCATGCTCCCAACGACACGCGCTTATTCCGTGTAACGGGCGAACGGCCGTTGTGTCGCCCAATATACGTTTATGTACTTTTTCACCCAGTGCAGGCCGGGCGGGGAGCCCTCATGACCCAGAGCACCACCGGCACGCCCCCCACCCCTCCGCTTCCCTCGCCCAAGGAGCGACGCAGGCTGCGGCAGGCGAAGTCGCTGAGCGAGGCGCAGGTCGCGGCAGCCGTGGGTGTCACCCGGGCCACGGTCAGGGCTTGGGAAACGGGCCGCACCAGCCCGCGCGGACGCAAGCGCGAGGTGTACGCGCGACTGATCGGGACCGGCTGTACGCGGTCCACCTCACGCCCCTCCCCCGTCAAGCCGGCCACCCCGAACAACCGGCCGAGGGGTGCCGCCGCACGGCAGGCCCGGCCGTCGGATGCCCTGAACGCCGGGTCCTCGGCGCCGAGTGCCGCCGAGCCGCCGGTGACGCCCTCCACCGAGCCCCTTCCGCCGACCCCCGCCGAAGCCACCGGGAGCGACGCCATGGACCCGACCGAGCCCGGCACCACCGCACCCGCGCCGGACGAAGCCGCAGACCCGGCCCCGGCTGTCCAGGTTCGGGCCGCAGACCCAGCTCCGGCTGTCCCTGCCGAGGCCGGGCACCCGGCCGGGGCCGATGGGGCTGCCGGGGCCGACGGGGCAGACGGGGCGGACGGGGTCGACGGGGCCGACGGGGCCGAAGCGGCCGAAGGCTCCGGGCTCTCCCCCGCCGAGGCGTTCGACGCGCTGTACCGGCACACAGCCGCCGCGCTCTACCGCCAGACCTTTCTGCTGACCGGCCGCCGCGCCCTCTCCCGGGAGGCCGTCGGCAAGGCCTTCGAGCTGGCCTGGCAGCGCTGGCCGGAGGTCGCCGTGGACCGCGACCCGGTGGGTTGGGTGCGGGCGGCCGCGTACGAGCACGCGATGTCGCCGTGGCACCGGCTGCGCCGCGAGCACCGCCACCCCGACCCGCCACCCGAGGCGCCCGGCCCGCGCGCCCTGCTCGGCGCGCTGCTCGCCCTGCCGCCCTCGTACCGCCGCACCCTGCTGCTGCACGACGGTGTGGGCCTGGGACTGCCGGAGACCGCGGCGGAGACGGAGGCCAGCACTCCGGCGGCGGCCGGGCGACTGGTGAACGCCCGGGCCGCGGTCGCCGGCCGGCTCCCCGAGCTCGCGGAACCGTCGACACCGGAGGAGCAGTCCGCGCTGCTGCGCGAACGCCTGGGCGCACTCGCCCTCGCCCAGCCCGCGTCCTCGCTCCCGGTCCCGGACCTGATCCGGACGGGCAGCGAGCGCAAGGCGCAGCTGTGGACGCGGGCGGCCATCGCGTTCACCGTGCTGCTGATCGGGCTCACGCTGATCACCCTGGCGACGGCACCGACGCGGTACGAGACGCCCGAGTCGCCTCCGCAGAGGGTGGAGGGGGTGCCTCCGCTCGGTGGTCCGCAGAAGCTGACGCCGCAGGACAGGAAGCTGCAGAAGAAGCTCGGCGGTGAACTGGGACGGGGGCCGGGCCGGCTGATCCCCCGGGCCGGCTGAACCGGCACACCTGCGCGGAACCCGCACGCACAGAGACGCGGGCCCGTACCCCTGGTCGGGGCCGGCTGAACGCCTTCCTCGGCGAGATCGTCGCTTCCCACCCGCACCCGATCCGCGGCGGCAAGCAGCCCAGCATCCTCTTCGGCACCC
>NZ_JBEXXX010000040.1:0-74122 GCF_040630635.1 Streptomyces sp. NPDC005761
CGGGCCGCCCCCCCCCCCGCCGCCGCGCCGCGCGCGCGGGGCCCCCCGCGGGGCGCCCGGCCCCCCCGCCCCCCCCCGCCGCGTTCTCAGGCCTTCTTCAGGGTGAAGTCGGTGGTCACGGTTCCCTTCTTGGCGACCTTGACGGTGGCCACTGTCGGGGCGTAACCGTCCTTGGCGACGATCACGGAGAGGGGGTTGTTCCGGGCGTCCAGCCAGAGGGCGTAGTGGCCGTCCTTGTCCGTGATCAAGGTGTACGAGGATGCCCACGAGTCGATCTGGACGGTCGCCCCCTTGAGGGGAGCCGTGGTTCCGGTGGACGACTTGCCGAGCACCGTTCCGGTGATCTTGCCCCAGGTGTTCGGCGGGGCCACCGTCATGGTGACGGGGACCGGAGCCACCGGGTACGGGGTGGTGGCGGAGATGCCGATCGCGGCCGTGAACTCACCCGGCTGGGTGATCTCGTCGACCGAGGACTTCACCGTCACCGCGACCGAGACACTGTCCCCCGGAGCGAGTTTGAACTCCGAGGAGCCCAGCGCCAGCCAGCTGACGTCCGAGCCCCCGGTCTGGTCGTAGCCGGCGAGCAGTTCGACGGCGGTGGACGGGGTGCTGGGCGCGTTGGCACCGCCGACCTTGTAGAAGCCCGGGGCGCCACCGCCGCGGTAGGTCGCCACATCGGCGTTGGGCAGGGCCGACCAGGTCCCGGCGTCCGGGTCGTAGGCGTACCCCGCGTTGGTGAGAGCTCCTCCGCTGACGCCGGAGGAGATCAGCAGCAGACCGTTGGCCGCCGTGGAGGACGAGGCCCACAGGGTCTTCGGCATGTCCGGCAGGGCGGACCAGGAGTCGGCTGCCGGGTCGTAGGCGTATGCGGACTTCAGCTCGCCGGCGCTGTTGGTGCCGCCGGAGCAGTACAGCAGCCCGCTGATGGCGCCGCAGGACTCCCAGGCGACGTTCTCGGGATAGTTCGCCGCGGTGGACCACGAGTTGGCCGACGGGTCGTAGACCGTCACCGAAGTGGAGCCGCAGGCGGTGGTGCAGCCGCCGACGGAGTAGAGCTTGCCGTCGAGGACGGCTGAGCCGGAGCCCGCAAGCGGCGCCGGTGAGGAGGCACCGGTCGTCCAGGTGTTGGAGGCGGGGTCGTAGATCTCCAGTTTGGCGTCCGGCGCCCCGCTTGCGCCCCAGCCGCCGGCGATGTACAGCTTCCCGTTGATGAAGCCGCGGGCCGGAGCCTCGCGGGTGTCGGCCGCGTCGGCCAGCTTCGTCCAGCCGTCCGCCGCGTCGTAGGAGTACAGCGAACGGGTGTCGTCCGTGCCGTCGTAGCCGAACGCCGAGTAGATCTTGCCGTTGCCGGCGACGACCGCGTTGTCCATGATGGCGTCGGGCAGATCAGCCACGGTCTGCCAGGCGTCGCCACCCTCGGCCGGAGCGGCCGCGGCCCCGGCCGACCTGCCGGCCCGGCCCTTCGCCGACAGAGGTGAGTAGTCCCCCTTCTTGCTGATCAGCGGCGCACCCGAAGCGGCCGGCGTGACGGTGCCTGCCTGCTCGGCCAGCTTGACGGTGGCGTCGGCACCACCGGTGTTCTTGATCGTGACGGTCCTGGCCGCCGAACCACCCCAGGCGACCGGGGCGTTCACCGCGGCCGGGGTGACCTTGAGACGGCCGGCCTTGAGGGAGAAGTTCTTGGTCACGGTCGAGTCGGCGGCGAGGGTCACGGCTTTGGAGAGGCTGGTGTACTTGGGTTTCGCGGCGGTCAGGGTCTGCTTGCCGGCCGGCGCGAAGGCCCAGTAGAAGCCGTCGCCGAGCGCCGCGTCGTCCGGGGTGGCGGCCGAGGTCGTGCTCACGGCGCCCTCGCCGGTGCCGTCGAGCGTGCCCCCGGTGATGCCGTCACCGGTGTTGGCATCGGTGACCTGCCCGACGACAAGTCCACCGGGGACGGTCGACAGGCTGCGGGAGCCGATGAACACGTCGTCGAGCTGCCACCACCAGCTGAACTTGCCGGTGAAGTGGAACCGCACCCGGACGTCGGACTTGCCCGCGTAGTCGGTGAGCGCGACGGTGATCTTGGAACCCGTGACAGCGGTGGTGTGCGAGGAGACCGTGGACCAGGTCGTGCCGCCGTCCGAGCTCACCTCGACGTCGGCCTTCTGGCTGGAGTAGGGCTTGTAGCTGGTCCGGTAGCTCAGCTCGGGCAGATCCACGCCCGAGAAGTCGTAGGACGGGCTGGTCAGCGTGGAGTTCTGGATCTTGCCGCTGCCCGCCTTGTCGCTGTCCACGATGGCGAAGGCACCCTTGCCGCCGGTGGTGTTGGAGCGCTTGCCCGGGTCGTCGAACTGCCAGCCGCCGGTGGTGCCTTCGGCGTTGTCGACGGTCCAGCCCTCGGGAGCCGACGTGGTCGAGTCGAAGGGCTCGGTGGTACCCGCGTCCGTCACCGTGTACCCCGCTGCGGTTCCCGCCCAGGCGTCGACCGGCAGGCTCACGGGGGCGGAGACCGCCGAGTCGCCCACGGTGATGTCCTTGGTGGCGCTGTGGTAACCCGGGTAGTTGCTGGTGACCTTGAGGGAGTACGACTTGCCGGCCGGGAGGTCGACCGCGTAGGCGCCGGTGCTCGGGTCGGTCATGACGGGCGCGCCCGGCATCCCCTCGACGCTGACCGCCGCGTAGAGCGGCCAGCCGTGGCCGGAGCCGTCGGTGACCTTGCCGGAGACGGTCCGGGTCGGAACCGGGGCGAGTGAGAGGGCCTTGGTAACCGAGCCGCCGTCGGTGATCTCGATGCCGGAGACGGTGGCCGTGGTGTAGCCGTATGCGGCGACTGTCAGGTCGTAGGTGCCGGGCGTCAGAGTCAGCGCGTAGGTGCCGTCCGCTCCGGACGTGGCCTGGGAGTCACCCGCGGTGATCTCCGCGCCCGCGACCGGGTCGCCGGTAGCGCTGCTGGTGACGGTGCCGCTCAGCACGCCGTGCGGACCGTTGCGGAAGGCCTGTACGCCGTTGGGAGTACCGAGTCCGGTCGGACCGTCCCAGCCCGTACCGGCGGTGCACAGCTTGGCCGGGGTGCAGGAGCCGTTGTCGCCGTCGACGACGTCGTTCAGACCGCTGCCGCCGGCCGCGTAGGGGTAGGCGGCCGGGTAGGAGCCCGCGGTCGGCGTGCCGGCCGCGGCGTACACACCGGCGATGATCGGTGACGAGGCGCTGGTGCCGCCGTAGACGGCCCAGCCGTCGCCGCCGTAGGTCTGGTAGACCGAGACACCGGTCAACGGGTCGGCGACCGCGGCGACATCGGAGACCGCGCGCTTGGCGCAGTCCGTGCCGGTGCTCTCCTGCCAGGCGGGCTTGGTCTCGTAGACCGAGCAGCCCGAGCCCGGGCCGCCGTAGCTGTTGAACCAGACCGACTCGGACCAGCCACGGGTGGTGGAGGAGTCCTGCTCCAGCGCGGTGCCGCCCACGGAGGTCACGTACTGCGACGCCGCGGGGTAGGAGACGCCGTAGGCGCTGTCGCCCGAGGAGGCGACCACGGCCACACCCGGGTGGTTGTAGTGGGCGTCGAAGTCGGTGGTCTCCGACGGGTCCTCACCACTGCCCGGAGTGCTGGAGTAGCCCGTGCCGTACGAGTTGGAGACGTACTTGGCGCCCTGCGCGACCGCTTGGTCGACCGAGGCGCCCATGTCCTCGAAGCTGGCGGAATCGGCTTCGACCAGCACGATCTTCGCGTACGGCGCGGCCGCCGAGACCATGTCCAGGTCGAGCGAGATCTCACCGGCCCAGCCGCTGTCGGCCTGCGGGTAGTCGGTGCCGCCCCGCTGGTCGACCTTCTTGAAGCAGCCGTTGTCCGTGGTGCAGGCGGGCAGTCCGTACTGCGCCCGGTAGACCGCGAGGTCCTCCTCGGCGGTCGGGTCGTCGTAGGCATCGACGATGGCGATCGTCTGGCCCGCCCCGCCGTCGGCCGACAGGTTGTAGGCGCCCTGGAGCGCGGTGGCGCCCCACCCGCTCGGGGTGGCGGCGCTGGGCTGCACACCCTCCTTCGCCGCCACGTCGGTACGGCGCAGCGCGAAGCAACGGACCTCACCGGGGCCGGGTTCGGCGCAGGAGGCTTCCACGGACGGTTTGGTGCCGAGGTCGGAACTGGCGGGGGCCGCCGCGGTCGCCGCGGGAGCGGTGAGTCCCATCACGGCGATGGCTGAAGCGCTGGCCAGGGCGGTCAGCCCGGTCCAGGTCGATCTCCTGCGTCTGAGAGTCGGACGGGATATGCCGGTGACAGACAATTGCGTGTCTCCCATGTGATGCACGGGTCGACCACACGCTTTACAGGTCGACGGCGAATCGTTTTCGCCGTCCACCACTTAGTCGGCATTCGAGAGGCATATGTCAATGACGCAATCGTTAATGATTTATTTCCCTGCGGTCTGAAGGGGGTCATTTTCGAGCGAATCGAGAGAAAAGGGCGCCCGGGCGTTTTCAATGGTCTAGGCACCGGGCTTCACGCCCCTGTTCCTCCAGGCGTCCAGGCCGGCGCGCGGTGGCGTCCAATGCGCGCCATTTGGGCCCTGTTCAGCTCATTGTGAGGAGCGGCGGGCCTCCTGGCGGGTGGTGCAGGACCGTCGGCGGCCGAGCGGTGTGCGGAAGGAAGGGAGTCGAAACCCGCCAGGGTGCAGGGTTCGATTCCAGCCGTCCGGGAAGGCCTTCTGGCCCCGCCGATCTTGCCTGGTGGCTCCGACCGGCTCCTTTGTCGGGGGGCGGTGGGTCCGAGGGATCGCTTTAGGACAAGATCTGTGTAAGTTGCACCGGTGTGATGAATTTCTGCGTACAGGCATGAATGGAAAAGGTGACTCCGCTTTGCCGGTTCTGCAGGCCGGATAGGTGTCGGATGGAAGTCCGGCTGAACGGCAGGGGGTATCCGGAGGTTTATCTTCAGCAGTTCGGTGCATATACCGGCAGGGTTCGAAAGGTAAACCAGGGCCAGTGGTCTTCCATCCGGAGGGGCGGGCCCATGTCGGCCGGGGTGTGGGGCCCGCTGTGCCGGGGCTTTCCCGTCGGTCGTCGCGGCGGCCGGCGTCGGCGCGGAGGCAGAGCTCGCTTGCCGCTTAGAGGTCTAGACAACCTTGGTGTCAAGCGCTCAGGCCCCGAACGGGCCGCGGGCGCCGTGAGGCTTCACCGGTCGGGGCTTCACCGGTCGGGGCTTCACCGGGCCCGGCCCTCCGGGCCCGGCCCTCCGGGCCGGCGGCTGCCGGTCCCGGTGGGACCGCCGGAAGGCGAGAGCGGCCCCGCCCCTACGCCGATTCGCGGCGGATCAGCTCGGTGGGCAGTATGACGGCGGCCGGGTCCTCCCCGCCGATCTGCGCCAGCAGCACCCGCACCATCTCGGCGCTGATCCGGTCCCAGGGCTGGCGGATCGTCGTCAGCGCCGGACGGGAGGCGAGCGCCGCGGGGGAGTCGTCGAAACCGCCCACCGCGACATCCTGGGGCACCCGGCGCCCGGACCTCTCCAGCGCCGCGAGCACGCCCTGCGCCATCAGGTCCGAGGCGACGAACACCGCGTCCAGGTCGGGGGCCCGCTCCAGCAGCAGCCCGGCGGCCGCCTCGCCGCCCGCCCGGCTGTAGTCGCCCGGCACGATCAGCGCGTCGTCGGCGGGCAGCCCGCAGTCGGCCAGCATCTCGCGGTAGCCGGCGAGCCGCTCCACCCCGCCCGGGGTGTCCAGCGGGCCGCTGACCGTACCGATCCGGCGGCGCCCCGACTCGTACAGGAAACGCACCATGTCCCGGGCGCCGTCCCGGTCGTCGGCCGCCACATAGCTGACCTTCGACTTCTGCCCGAGCGGTTTCCCGCAGGAGACGAGAGGGACACCGGCCTCGTGGAGCTGCGCGGCGACCGGGTCGCCGGAATGGCTGGAGACCAGCAGGACCCCGTCCACGTGGCCGGCGATGTACCGCATGTTCCGGCGGCGCTCCGCCTCCGTGCCGGCGATCATCAGCAGCAGCGGGATGTCGTGCGCGGCGAGCGCGCTCGTGCAGCCGCGCAGCAGCACATTGAAGTTCGGGTCCTCGAAGAACCGCTCCTGGGGCTCGGTGAGCAGGAACGCCACCGAGTCCGAGCGGCCCGTGATCAGTGACCTGGCGTGGCGGTTCACCGTGTAACCGGTCTTGCGGATGGCGGTGTTGACCGCGTCGAGCGCGGACGGGCTGACGTTGTGACCGCCGTTCAGCACCCGGGAGACCGTGCCCCGGGAGACGCCCGCCTCCCGCGCCACGTCATGGATCGTGGGCGGCCGTCGGCGTCCCGTACCGGTCTGTTCTGTGCGGCTCATGGTGCGTGATCTTTCATCAAGTGACGTCCTGGCGGGGCCCGTCAGGACTTTACGGCCCCGGAGAGCAGGTCGAGGCTCCAGAAACGCTGGATGACCAGGAACAGGGCGATCAGCGGGACGATCGCCAGCAGCGCCCCCGTGATCACCAGCGTATAGAGGGCCGGGGTGTTGGAGCCCTGCTGGAGCAGGGTGAACAGCCCCAGGGTGACCGGGAACTTCTCGTCGTCGCCGAGCATGATGTACGGCAGCAGGAAGTTGTTCCAGATCGCGACGAACTGGAAGAGGAAGACCGTCACCAGGCCCGGCAGCATCATCGGCAGCGCGATGGTCCGGAAGATCCGCCACTCGCCGCCGCCGTCCATCCGCCCGGCCTCGATCACATCGCCCGGCACGGCGGCCGCCGCGTAGATGCGGGCCAGGTACACCCCGTACGGGGAGAGGATCACCGGCAGCATCACCGACAGGTAGGAGTCGGTCAGGTCGGCCTTCGCCATCAGCAGGTACTGCGGCACGGCGAGGATCACCGGCGGCATCAGCACCCCGGCGAGCAGGATGTTGAAGATGCTCTCCCTGCCGCGGAAGCGGTACACCGCCAGCGCGTACCCCGAGACCGCGGACACGCCCGTGGACAGCAGCGCGCCGACACCCGCGTAGAGAGCCGAGTTGGCCATCCACTTCCAGTACACGCCGTCCCGGTACGCCGAGAGATCGGCGATGTTGTCCGCGAAACCGGAGCCGGGCAGGAAGGTGAAGGTGGAGAACAGCTCGCTGCCGGACTTGGTCGAGGCGACCAGGATCCAGGCGACGGGCAGCAGGCAGTACAGAGCGCCGAGCAGCAGGGCGGCGGTCGGCACGACGGCGAACCGGCGCGGGGCCGCGGGCAGCGGCCTCGGGTGCGGCGTGGTCACTGGGAGCCTCCCTGCTTCGTACGGGAGTTGGCCGCCTTGAGGAAGCCGAAGGACAGGGCCAGGGTGGCGACGGCGATGATGACCGCCTGGGCGGCCGCCGCGTAGATGTCGTTGTTGACGAAGGCGTCCTGGTAGACCTTCATCAGCGGACTCCAGGTGGTCGAGAGGGAGTTGGTGAGCGGCTTCAGCGTCGTCGGCTCGTTGAACACCTGCAGGGTCGCGATGATCGAGAAGAAGAACGTGAGCACCAGTGACGGCGCCACCATCGGGATCTTGATCCGGAGCGCGATCTGCAGCTGGGAGCAGCCGTCGAGCCGGGCCGCCTCGAAGATCTCGGCGGGAATGGCCCGCAGAGAGGTGTAGATCACGATCATGTTGAAGCCGGTGCCGCCCCAGACCGCGATGTTGGCCAGGGCCAGGTAGAGCGGTCCGCCGTCGAGCAGATCGGGCTGCGGCAGACCCGCCTTGTCCAGCAGGAAGTAGAACGGACTGACGTCGGGCAGGTAGAGGAAGCCCCACATCAGGGCGGCGACGACGCCCGGGATGGCGTACGGGAGGAAGATCGCCAGCCGGGTGAAGCCGCGCAGCCGGAGCCGTTCGGTGTCCAGGAGCAGGGCGAAGAGCAGGGCGAGGCCCAGCATCACGGGGACGACGACCGCGCCGTAGCCGAGGATGCGAAGTGCCCCGTGGAGCAGCTCCGAGTCGGAGAGCGCGTCGGTGTAGTTGGCGAACCCGGCCCAGACCTCCCGACGGGCGCCCTTGCCGAGACCCAGGCCGCTGACCTCGGTCCGGCGGAAGCTGAGCTGGAGTGCGTAGCCGATGGGCAGGGCGAAGAAGAGCAGGAACAGCACGGTGGCGGGGATCAGGAAGACGTACGGGGCGCTCTTGACCCCGTACGGCTTCCGGCGGCGTGCGCGAGTCACTCGGAGACTCCGAAGCCCTGCTTCTTCAGGTCGGCGACGGTGGCGTCCTGCATCGCGGTCAGGGCCGGGGCGAAGTCGGACCTGCCCTTGGCGGCCTCGGCGAAGTTGTCCTTGAAGGCGGTGTAGGCGACGTTCACGTTCGGGCCCCAGGCCGCGGGTGCGGTGCCCTTGGCGATCTCGGCGGCCGCGGTGTAGAAGTCCGGCTGGTTGGCGAAGTAGGCCGGCGGCTTCGCGAGCGCGCCACCGGTCTGGGCGGCCGTGGCGGCGGGGTAGATGCCGCTCTCCTTGACCAGTGCGGCGAGCGCGGCGGGGTCGGTGTTCAGCCACTTGGCGAAGGTGGCCGCGGCCTCCTTGTGCTTCGAGTCCGTGGTGACCGCGGTGGAGGAGCCGCCCCAGCTGCCGGTGACGTTCTCGCCGGACTTCCACTGGGGGAGCGGGGCCATGGCCCACTTGCCCGCGGTGTCGGGCGCGGCGGTGGTGAGGGTGCCCGGTGCCCAGACCGCGCTGACCCAGGCGATCTGCTTGCCGGTGTCGAGCGCCTTGTTCCAGGCCGGGGTGTACATCGGCTGGTTGTCGATGGCGCCCTCCTTGACCAGACCGCCCCAGAAGCTCGCGACCTTCTGCGTGGCCGGGTCGTCGATGGCGACCTTCCACTTGTCGCCGGAGGTGGTCCACCACTGGGCGCCGGCCTGCTGGGCGAGGCCCGCGAAGAGGCCTGAGTCGTTCGAGGAGAAGGTGGTGAGGTCCTTGTCCGGCGCCTTCTTCTTCAGCGCGCGGGCGGTCTCGGCGAACTCCTCCCAGGTGGTGGGGACGGAGAGCCCGTACTGCTTGAACAGGTCCTGGCGGTAGTAGAACATCAGCGGGCCCGAGTCCTGCGGCAGCGCGTACAGGGCGTCCGAGCCCAGTGTCGCCTGCTGCCAGACGCCGTCGGCGAACTCGCCCTCGGCGTCGCCCGCCTCCTTGGATATGTCGGCCAGCACGTCGTTGGAGACCAGGGTGGGGAGCGCCTGGTATTCGGCCTGCACCAGGTCGGGGGCCTTGTGTGCCTTCGCCGCGGTGATGATCTTGGTGACCAGGTCGTCGCCCGAGGCCTGCTTCTTCACGGTGACCGTGATGCCGGCCTTCTTGCCCTCGCCCTTGTTCCAGATGTCCGCGACCTTGTCCAGGCCGGGGGCCCAGGCCCAGTAGGTGAGCGACGCGGGGCCGGAGGCGGCCGGGCCGTCGCCGCCGTCGTCGTCCGACGAGCCGCAGCCCGTGAGCAGTGCGGTGGCGGCGAGCACGGCGGCCGAGGACGCCGCGACGATGCGGTACTTCATGGATGTCTCCCCTGACGAGAAGCGAGGGTGCAGCGCTGATGTGCGCTGTGAGCGTTCACAGTAGAGAAACGAAACCGACACTTGTCAATGGTTGATGCTGTGCGGTTATGTTGGCTCTGCGCCACCGAGAGTGTGTGTGCACGTTCCCAGAAAGTTGTACCGAAGAGCCCAGGAGACGCCCATGCCGCACACCCCTCGCGCGACTGCCCCGCAGGGTCTGCACCAGCTGGCATTCGGAGGCGACTACAACCCCGAGCAGTGGCCCGAAGAGGTGTGGCACGAGGACATGCGCCTCATGCGGGAGGCCGGCGTCACCATGGTCAGCGTCGGGATCTTCTCCTGGGCGCTGCTGGAGCCGGAGCCGGGCCGCTACGACTTCGGCTGGCTCGACCGGCTCCTGGACCTGCTGCACGTCAACGGCATCCGCGCCGACCTCGGTACCCCCACCGTCGCGCCGCCCGCCTGGTTCTACCGGGCGCACCCCGAGGCCCTGCCGGTCAGCAGGGACGGGGTCCGGTACGCCTTCGGATCACGGGGCGCGATCTGCCACAGCAACCCCGACTACCGGGCCGCCGCGGCGAACATCACCGAACAGCTCGCCCGCCGGTACGGCAGCCACCCGGCCCTCGCCCTGTGGCACGTCCACAACGAGTACGGCGTCCCGGTCAGCGCCTGCTACTGCGACAGCTGCGCCGGCCACTTCCGCCGCTGGCTCTCCGCCCGCCACGGCAGCGTCGAGGCCGTCAACGAGGCCTGGGGCACCGCCTTCTGGGGCCAGCGCTACCGCAGCCTCGACGAGATCGACCCGCCCCGCGCCACTCCCACCGTCGGGAACCCCGCCCAGCAGCTCGACCACACCCGCTTCGCCGACGCCACCATGCGCGAGAACTTCTGTGCCGAACGCGACATCCTGCACCGGCTCGCCCCCGGCATCCCCGTCACCACCAACTTCATGACCGCCCTCAGCCAGTGCGACTCGGTGGATTACTGGGCCTGGGGACGTGAGGTCGACCTCGTCACCAACGACCACTACCTGATCACCGACGGCCGCCGCACCCATGTCAACCTCGCCATGGCCGCCGACCTGACCCGCTCGGTCGCGGGCGGCGCCCCCTGGCTGCTCCTGGAGCACTCCGCGGGCGGCGTCAACTGGCAGCCCCGCAACCCCGCCAAGCGGCCCGGCGAGATGGCCCGCAACAGCCTCGCCCATGTCGCCCGCGGCTCCGAGGGCGCGATGTTCTTCCAGTGGCGGCAGTCGCTGCGGGGCGCGGAGAAGTTCCACTCGGCGATGCTGCCGCACGCCGGCACGGACTCCCGGATCTGGCGCGAGGTCTCGCGCCTCGGCGCCGATCTCGGTCTGCTGGACGGGATCCGCACCACCCGGACCGTCGCCGACGTCGCCATGGTCTGGGACTGGCAGTCCTGGTGGGCGCAGTCCCTGGAGTGGCGCCCGAGCCAGGACCACGACGCCCGCGAGCGCGCCGACACCTTCTACGCCTCGCTCTTCGACCGGCACCTCACCGTCGACTTCGCCCACCCCGATGCCGACCTGTCCGGCTACCCCCTGGTCGTCGTCCCGGCCCTGTACCTCGCCACCGAGGAGTCCGGCCGCAACCTCCGCCGGTACGTGGAGGGCGGCGGCACGCTCGTCGTCTCGTACTTCTCCGGAATCGTCGACGCCGATGACGCCGTGCACCCCGGGCCGTACCCGGGCGCGCTCAGGGACGTACTGGGGCTGACGGTCGAGGAGTTCTCCCCGCTCGCCGCGGGCGGCACCGTCCGTCTCATCACCCCGGAGGGTGCGCCCGAGGGCCCCGAACTGACCGGTGACCTCTGGTCGGACGTCGTGATCCCGCGCGGCGCCGAGACCATGTGGTCGTACGCCGACGGCATCCCGGCCGGCCGGCCCGCCGTCACCCGCCACCGCCTCGGCGAGGGCACCGCCTGGTACGTCTCCACCCGCCTGACCGGAGCCGACCTGGACGCCGTCCTCGACCGGGCCTGCGCCGACGCCCGCATCGCCCCCCGCACCGGCCTCCCGTACGACGTCGAGGTGGTCACCCGCACCGGCGCCGGCGGCACGTACCTCTTCGTCATCAACCACACCGGGGGCGAGGCCAAGGTGCCCCTCGACGCCCCCGGTACCGAACTCCTCACCCAAGAACCGGCCACGGGCCACCTCGCCGTCCCGGCAGGTGCCGTCCGTGTGGTCCACCTCGACGGCTGAGGTGCACGACCGCTCCTCCCCATGCACTTCCCGCGCAAGGTCGAAGGGACATCGACGATGTACGGAACGACGCACGGCAAGAAGAGAACGGCGGTGCTGGCGGCCTCGCTCTCCGGCCTCCTGCTGGCCGCACTCCCGGCCCAGGCGGCCACGACCGCCACCGCCCCCGCCAACACCGGTTTCGAGTCCGGCGGCTCCGGCTGGTCGACCTACTCGGCCGGCGGGCAGAACGCCGCCTCCTTCACCGAGGCGGGCGGCCACAGCGGCAGCACCCGGCTCAGCCACTGGTCCGCCTCCGCCTACAAGGTGGAGACGTACCAGTACCTCACCGGCCTCACCGGCGGCACCTACACCCTGAGCGCCTGGGTCCGCTCCGGTGGTGGCCAGAACTCCGCGTACATCGCCCTGCGCAACTGCGGCAGCGCCGAACAGCGCACCGACCTCCCGCCCACCGCGAACGGCGCCTGGATCCGTCTCGTCACCTCGGTGAAGGTCACCGGCGGCTCCTGCACGATCAGCCTGAACTCGGACGCCCACGCGGGGGAGTGGGCCAACTTCGACGACATCACCTTCACCCCCGGCTCCACCGGGCTGACCGTGAAGGGCGGTGACCTCTCCGCTCTCCCCAAGAACGAGGCACACGGCGCCGTCTACCGCAGTGCGAGCGGCACCACCGGGGACGCGATGGGGCTCCTGAAGTCCGCCGGGATGAACTACGTCCGCCTCAAGGTGTGGGTGAACCCGGCCGACGGTTACAACGACAGGACCCACGTCCTGGCCATGGCCAAGCGCGCCAAGGCCCTCGGCATGAAGACCCTCGTCGACTTCCACTACTCCGACGCCTGGGCCGACCCCGGCAAGCAGTACAAGCCCGCCGCCTGGTCCGGCCACGGTTACACACAGCTCAAGAAGGACGTCTACGACCACACCCACGACGTGCTGGCGGCCCTCAAGGCACAGGGCACCACTGCCGACATGGTCCAGATAGGCAACGAGACCAACGCCGGAATGCTCTGGCCCGAGGGGTCCACCGACAACTGGTCCCAGCTCGCCGGCCTGCTCACCTCCGGCGCGAACGCGGCGAAGGCCGTCTCCTCCGGCACGAAGGTGGCCCTGCACCTCGCCAACGGCGGTGACAATGCGGGAACCCGCTGGTGGTTCGACAACGCCGTCGCGTACGGCGTGCCCTTCGACGTCATCGCGCTCTCGTACTACGGGTACTGGCACGGCCCGCTCAACGACCTCCAGACCAATCTCGACGACGCCGCCTCCCGGTACGGGAAGCCGGTGCTGGTCGCCGAGACGGCCTACGCCCACACCCTCGCGGACGCCGACGGCCTGGAGAACAACATCGCCACCGCGGACCAGCTCGTCACCGGATACCCCGCCACGCCGGCGGGCCAGGCGGCCAACCTGCGTGACGTGATGAACGTCGTCGAGGCCGTACCCGGCGGCCGGGGACTGGGTGCCGTGTACTGGGAGCCGGCGTGGACCGCCGTCAGCGGCAGCGGCTGGGACCCGGCCGACCCCGCCTCCGGCAACGCCTGGGAGAACCAGGCACTCTTCGGCTACGACACGAAGCTGCTCCCGGCAGCGACCTGGTTCTCCCACCGGTAGGGAACGGGATCAGGGAGGGCCCCAGGGCTCCGCCCGTCCTCCGGGCGGACGGTGCTTGCCCGAGGCGCCCTACGGCTGCGGGGTCCCGTCCAGCGGGGCCCCGTGCCACTTCCACGACGTCACGCGCTCGCGGCCCGGCAGATCCGCACGGCCGGTGGACCACAGCAGCACGGTCCACCGGTCCTCGTCGGCCGGGGCGTCGGGGAAGAGCCGGGCGAGCACCCGGTCGCACAGGTCCTGGGGCGGGGCGCAGGAGAGCGACAGACCGGCAGCGACGTCGTACATGTGCACGAGGGTCTCCACGATGCCCATCGCGGCGAAGCCCTCCGGGTCGGAGACGCCGTAGGAGTGGAAAGAGCGGACATCGGGCGAGGCCGTCCGCACCATCGCGGACAGCAGCGCGCCGCTCGCCTCCAGGGTCTGGAGCAGCCCCGCGGTTCCTGCCTCCGGGTCCGCGGAGATCGCGTTCCAGGGGCCGCCCTCGCGGTCCGGAGCCCAGCGATAGGGCACGTCTCTCTCCAACGAGGGCTTGCGCGGGCCGAGTTGTACGGCGTACGCGAAGAGGTCGTCGCTCAGATGCTCCACGGTCTCCCAGCAGTCCCAGGCGAGCGTGCCCGCAGGAATGTGCCAGTCCTCTGCCGGCGACTCCGCGAGCGTGTCCACCGCCAGCCGTACCGCCGACGTCACGTCGTCCGCGGTGACCGGCAGCCGCGTCCCGGTCAGTGCCGCCCTCTCGCGCGCGCTGCACTCCACACAGAACTCGTTGCCCTCCGGATCCGCCAGGGTCACCCAGCCCCGCCCGTTCGGTTTGCGGTGGTCGGCCACCAGGGTGGCGCCGAGGGAGAGCAGCCGCTCGACCTCCTCGTCCCGGGTGCGGTCGGGCTGGATGTCGAAATGGACCCGGTTCTTGGTGCTCTTCGGCTCGGGCACGGTGACGAACAGCAGGGCGGCCCCGGGGGACTCGACGAGCGCCTCGGGGTCACCGGGGAAGTCGTCGTCGGCGAGGGAGGAACCCAGCACCTCGGCCCAGAACGTGGCGAGCTTGTAGGCGTCGGCGCAGTCGACGGTGACGTGGTGTACGTGTGAAGTCATGGGGTCACTGTCTCGGCTGACCCGTGCCGAGGTCCAGCGAGTTGAGCGCCGGGGGCGCTCACATGGGCCGGCCGGTGCAAGGCGAAGCTCGCGTCGCTCCCGGTCACCGGCTCCGGCCTGGCGGAGGGCCGTGCCAGGACTCGTGTGTTCCGAGGCCCGCACGACGGACGGCCGGGACCCCGCGGGCCGCCGGGCCGGGCGCCGGTCTCCACGGGACGAGGAAGGGCGGGACGCGCTACGCGTCCCGCCCTTCCTGACCGCCGTACGCCCCTACTTCACCGGCGTGAAGTCACGCGCCCCGATGAACTCCGGGCGGCGGATCGGCGCCGCGAAGGGTTCCTGGGCCGCGTTCTCCACGCTGTTGAACACGATGAAGACGTTGCTGCGCGCGTACGGGGTGATGTTGTCGCCCGACCCGTGCATCGCGTTGCAGTCGAACCAGGTCGCCGAACCGGCCTTGCCCGTGAAGAGCCTGATGCCGTGGCGGTCGGCCATCTTCGTCAGCGCCTCGTCGGACGGGGTGCCGGCGTCCTGCATCTGCAGGGACTTCTTGTAGTTGTCCTTCGGCGTCTCGCCCGCACAGCCGAGGAACGACTTGTGCGAGCCGGGCATGATCATCAGCCCGCCGTTGGTGTCGTAGTTCTCGGTCAGCGCGATCGACACGGACACGGCCCGCATGTTCGGCAGACCGTCCTCGGCGTGCCAGGTCTCGAAGTCCGAGTGCCAGTAGAAGCCGGAGGCACCGAAACCGGGCTTGACGTTGATCCGTGACTGGTGGACGTACACGTCCGAGCCGAGGATCTGACGGGCCCGGCCCACCACGCGCTCGTCGCTGACGAGCCGGGCGAAGACCTCGCTGAGCCGGTGGACCTCGAAGACCGACCGTACGGAGTCCGACTTCGGCTCGATGATCGAGCGCTCATCGGCCCGCACCGCCGGATCGGCGATCAGTCGTTCCAGTTCGGCGTGGTAGCCGGCCACCTCGTCCGGGGTGATCAGCTGGTCGACGGTGAGGAAACCGTCGCGTTCGAAGCCCTGGAGCTCCTTGGCGGCGACCGGACCCGGTGCGCCCGGCGCGGACCAGATGACCGGGTCCTGGCGGGGAGTGGTCATCTCGGCGGCACCGCGCGAGGGGTACAGGTCGGCGCGTACATCAGTGGTCATGGTTCAGCCCTCCTCGGTCAGCAGCGGGTAGACACCGTTCTCGTCGTGGTCCTCCCGTCCGGTGACGGGGGGATTGAAGACGCAGACACAGCGGAAGTCCGTCTTGGGGCGGAGCGTGTGGTGCTCGTGCCCGTTCAGCAGGTACATCGTGCCGGGGGAGATCCAGTGCTTCTCGCCGGTCTCGTCGTTGGTGAGTTCGGCCTCGCCCTCGGTGCACAGCACGGCCTCGATGTGGTTGGCGTACCACATCGACGTCTCCGTGCCCGCGTACAGCACGGTCTCGTGGAGCGAGAAGCCGACCTTCTCCTTGGCGAGCACGATGCGCTTGCTCTCCCAGGTTCCGGAGGCGGACTTCACATGCCGGTCGGTGTTCTCGATGTCACTGAACGATCGGACGATCACGGTGGGTCGGTGCCTTTCTCTTCAACGGTGTTTCTCTGCGGGGCCGTTCGGGACGGCCCCGGGTCAGGCGGTCTCGCGGACGCAGCGGGCCAGCGTGCGCAGGCCCTCGTCCAGTTCCTCGGGGGTGATGGTCAGCGGCGGCAGCAGCTTCACGACCTCGCTCTGCGGGCCTGAGGTCTCCAGCAGCAGCCCCAGCTCGAACGCGCGGGCGCAGACGGCGGAAGCGCGCGCCGGGTCGTCGAACTCCATGCCCCACACCAGACCGCGGCCGCGGAACTGAGCGCTGTCGTGCTCGCCGCAGATCGCCAGCAGCGCCGACTCGATCTGCTCGCCGCGGGCCAGCGTCTGCTTCTCCATCTGGCCGTCTGCCCAGTAGGCGTCGAGCGCGGCGGCGGCGGTGACGAACGCCGGGTTGTTGCCCCGGAAGGTGCCGTTGTGCTCGCCCGGCTCCCAGATGTCCAGTTCGGGCTTGAACAGGCAGAGGGCCATGGGCAGTCCGTAGCCGCTGATGGACTTCGACAGCGTGACGATGTCCGGCGTGATGCCGGCTTCCTCGAAGGAGAAGAAGCCGCCGGTCCTGCCGCAGCCCATCTGGATGTCGTCGACGATCAGCAGCATGTCCTGGCGGTGGCAGAGCTCCTGGAGGGCGCGCAGCCACTCCGCGCGGGCGACGTTGATCCCGCCCTCTCCCTGCACGGTCTCCACGATCACCGCTGCGGGCTTGTTGAGGCCGGAGCCCTGGTCCTCCAGGAGCCGCTCGAACCAGAGGAAGTCGGGTACCTGGCCGTCGAAGTAGTTGTCGAACGGCATCGGCGTGCCGTGCACCAGCGGGATGCCGGCCCCGGCCCGCTTGAAGGCGTTGCCGGTCACGGCGAGCGAGCCGAGTGACATTCCGTGGAAGGCGTTGGTGAACGAGACCACGGACTCGCGGCCCTTGACCTTGCGGGCCAGTTTGAGCGCCGACTCGACCGCGTTGGTGCCGGTGGGGCCGGGGAACATCACCTTGTAGGGCAGGTCGCGGGGTCGCAGGATCACGTTCTGGAACGTCTCGAGGAAAGCGCGTTTGGCCGTCGTGGCCATGTCGAGGCCGTGGGTGATGCCGTCGCGCTCGATGTAGTCGATCAGCGCGCGCTTCAGGACCGGGTTGTTGTGGCCGTAGTTGAGCGAGCCGGCCCCGGCGAAGAAGTCGAGGTAGGTGTGGCCGTCCTCGTCGGTCAGCCGGGCGCCCTGCGCGCGGTCGAAGACGGCGGGCCAGCCGCGGCAGTAGCTCCGGACCTCGGACTCCAGGGTCTCGAAGACACTCAGGGCGGGCGGGGTGATGGTCACAGCGGGTCTCCTACGTGAGGGGGGTGTGACGAGCGGCGGTGAAGGTGACTACGACGGGCGGGCGCCCGCCGGAAGGAGCCTGCTCAGGTGTGGAACGGGCCGATGCTGTAGAGCACTTCCGGCAGATGGCTGCCCTCGGGGAACAGGCCGCCGTCGAAGAGCACCTCGCGTTCCAGTGCCACGTCATGGCGCTGTGCGTAGGAGGTGAACAGGCGGTCCGATGCCTTGTTGTCCGGGGTGATGGTCGTCTCGACCGAAGCCAGTCCCTGCTCGCCGGCGACGCGGGCGGTCAGGGCGTCCAGGAGCTTCGCGGCCAGTCCCGTACCGCGGTGGCCGTGGTCGACGGCCACCTGCCAGACGACGAGCGTCTCGGGGCGGTCGGGCCTGATGTACCCCGTCACGAAGGCGACCGGGGAGCCGGTCTCGTCGCGGGCGACCACGGAGGTCGCCGCGAAGTCACGGCACCACAGCAGGTAGCTGTACGAGGAGTTGAGGTCCAGGACCTCGGAATCGCGGGCAATGCGCCAGATCGCGGCTCCGTCCTCCACTCGTGGGGTGTCGATGGTGATGAATTCGCTTCGGGCACGTGCAAAATCTGCTGGTGCGGCGGTCATGCGAATTGAATTTACCCAGCAAATTTCGAAATTGCATCGACCCAGGGGGTTGGGTGAAGCGCTGTGCTGTGTTATCAGGCGAGCGCGCGCCCCAGCGCGAAATCGGCACCCTTTCTTCCGATTTGGTAGGCATTTATCCGGCATATCGACCCTGGTTGTGGAGTCGGTCACAAGGTCGTAACTCTCGCGCGACGCAATCGAATTGCGGAGCTGGGGCGTCGTTGAAACCCGGGTGTTTAGCCTTCGGGAGAGCGGGCATAAGAATGCGGGGAGCTGCTCTGGATAAGGCAGCTCCCCGCATTTGTTGATTACGCCGGGATTTAAGCTCCGGTCCAGGTTTCCGAAACGGCCTTCCGGGCAGCTTCCAGATCGACCTGCTGGCCGTTGTCCGCCAGCGCCGCCCCCAGAGCCGCGAGCGAGGAGAGCACCGCGCCCCGCGTCGCATCCACCCCGTAGTGATTGACCCGGATCATCTCCTTGGAGAGCGACCCGCCTCCCGCGATGAGCGGCAGCGACGGGTCGGCCGCCAGGGCCCGCACGACCAGTTCCGAGGCGTCCACGCCGTCCGGCGTCCGCAGTGTGGTCGCCACCGGCGCCGCGTCCCGCGCCTCGTGCACGTACGGCGTGAGGCCGCCGCCCAGCGCCACCGCACCGGCCCGGGTGGCCGCGGCCGCGGCGGCGTGACGCGCCATCAACGCGTCCAGGCCCTCCGCCTCGATCCGCTCCACGCAGGCCTCCAGGGCCAGCATCTCCAGCTGGGCCGGAGCGTGCAGCAGTGCCCGGCGGCCGCCGTCGATCCAGCGCTCCTTCCAGTCCAGCAGGGAGAGGTAGGAACGTCGGGGTGCCTGTGGGTTGGCGGCGATCCGCTCCCAGGCGCGTGCGCTCACGGAGACCGCGGACACCCCGGCCGGTCCGCCCATCGCCTTCTGCGCCCCGATCACGCACAGGTCCACACCCCAGGCGTCCGGCAGCAGCGGCTCGGCGCCCACCGAG
Source organism: Streptomyces sp. NPDC005761 (assembly GCF_040630635.1). NCBI lineage: Bacteria > Bacillati > Actinomycetota > Actinomycetes > Kitasatosporales > Streptomycetaceae > Streptomyces > Streptomyces sp. NPDC005761. Next base: position 18,879 of record NZ_JBEXXX010000040.1, read on the forward strand.
GCGACTGCGTCCAGCATGAACAGCGCCCCGTGCGCCCGGACGACCTCACCGATCTCCGCGACCGGGTTGGTGTTGCCGGTGGCGGCCTCCGCGTGTACCAGGGACACGAAGTCGATCTCCGGGTGAGCGGCCAGTGCCTCGCTGACCTGGGCGGCGGTGACGGCCGTATGGAAGGGCACCGCCAGATCGACGACCTCGGCACCGCAGTCGCGCAGCCAGTTGCCGAACGTCTGCCCGTACGGCCCCGTGACGACGTTCAGCGCCGTCGAACCTGGCCGGGCGCCGCCCCTGATGCAGCCTTCGAGGGGGAGGAGCGCCTCGCCCTGCATGATGACGACGTCCTGCTCGGTGGCGAGGAGACCGGCCACGCGCCGCTCGATCGCCGCGAAATGCGCGGCGGTGAGAGGGGTCAGGTCGAGGAAGGGGTGCGTCACGGTGGTGCTCTCTTCGGGATCGGATCGGTGTGCGGCCCGGCCTGCGGGCAGGCCTGCACCGAGGGTACCGAGCCCTGTGCGGGCGGCCGGGACCCGTCCGCCGGACGGGATCCGGCAGGATGCGGCCCCCCGCCCGGTGCCTCGTACAGTGCTGTCCATGAGCGATCACGAGGCGCCGCGGGTGCTGCAGGTGAAGGGGCGGGTGCTCGTCGGCCCCGAGGACGTCAGGGATGAGATCTGGGCGGTCGACGGACGTGTGACGTACGAGCGGCCCGCCGGTGCGGACGAGGCGGTCGTCGTCACCGGCTGGGCCCTGCCCGGACTCGTCGACGCCCACTGCCACGTCGGGCTGGACCACCACGGCGCCGTGGACAGGGCGACCACCGAGAAGCAGGCCCTCGACGACCGGGGGGCCGGCGCGCTTCTCCTGCGGGACGCGGGCTCGCCCGCCGACACCCGGTGGACCGACGACCGCGACGACCTCCCGAAGATCATCAGGGCCGGCCGGCACATCGCCAGGACCCGTCGCTACACCAGGAACTACGCGTACGAGATCGAGCCGGACGAGTTGGTGGCGTACGTCGCGCAGGAGGCACGCCGCGGCGACGGCTGGGTGAAACTCGTCGGGGACTGGATCGACCGTGAAGTGGGCGACCTGACCGCCTGCTGGCCGCGTGAGGCCGTCGCGGCGGCCATCGCCGAGGCGCACCGGCTGGGGGCCCGGGTCACCGCGCACTGCTTCGCCGAGGACTCGCTGCGCGATCTCGTCGAGGCGGGGATCGACTGCATCGAGCACGCCACCGGGCTGACCGAGGAGACCATCCCGCTCTTCGCCGAGCGCGGGGTCGCGATCGTCCCCACCCTGGTCAACATCGCCACCTTCCCCTCGCTCGCGCAGGGCGGCGAGGCCAAGTACCCCCGCTGGTCCGCGCATATGCGCCGGCTGCACGAGCGCCGCTACGACACGGTGCGCGCCGCCTACGACGCGGGGGTACCGGTGTTCGTCGGCACCGACGCCGGCGGCGTGCTAGCCCACGGCCTGGTGGCCGACGAGGTCGCGGAGCTCGTCAAGGCGGGCATCCCCGCCCTGGAGGCGCTGTCCGCGACGACATGGGGCGCGCGTGCCTGGCTCGGCAGGCCGGGGCTCGAGGAGGGCGCGCCGGCCGACCTGGTGGTGTACGACGAGGACCCGCGGAGGGATGTGCGCGTGCTGGCGGCTCCGCGCCGGGTCGTCCTGAACGGGCGCGTGATCGGCTGAAGCGGAGGGTCCCGGGGCCCGGGCGGCCCCGGGATGCGCCGTGTTGACCGGCAGTTACCCGGAGCGCACCCGCTCGTTGAATCACTTCCGCGCGCTCCGGTGCTCGGGCCGTCCGAGTCGCCCGTGTCAGTGAAACGGGTGAACTCGAGGAACGCACGTGCCGGAATAATCGAATACAGGCACGGAAACCCCCCTTTGGGGTGAACTCACGTCAGGTGTCTGCCAGTTCACCCTCTGTGCGTAAAGATTCACGGAGTCGAGGCCACCGGTGCCCGCGATGTCCCCCATTGGACGGCGCCGGTGGCTCCATGTCTCTTGTGGGGGTTCCACCATCTTGAACAGCAACACCTTCCGCCTCGCCGCCCTGGCGGTCGCCGCCGCTCCCGTCGCCCTGCTGGTCGCCGTCCCGGCCCAGGCCACCACCGCGGCCACGGCCACGACCACCGGCGACGGGAAGGCGAGTGCGGTCGTGCTCCGCACCGCACTCGACATCTCGCTCCTGAACAAGACGATCGATGTGCCGCTCAAGGCCACGCTCAACGAGGTGCAGGCGCCGCGGAGCGCCGAGAAGACCGCGCTCAGCGTGAAGCTCGACGGGGTGGAGGGCGGAAAGCCGGTCCGCGTGCTGCGTGCCGATGTGGCCACCGCGAAGGCGACCGTCGGCAAGCACCGCGCCGAGGGCTACAGCAATGTCGTCAAGGCACGCCTGCACGTGCCCGGTCTGCCGCTGCTCTCGCTGGTCGAGGTCGAGCAGGTCACTTCCAAGGCTGTCTGCGTAGTGGGCCGCAAGCCGGTCGCCGAGTCGAACGTGCTGGGGCATCTGAAGATCCTCGGCAAGCGCGTCACCCTGACCGCCGGAGGCACCACGCAGATCGCGGTTCCCGGCGTCGGATCCGTGACGCTCGACCTGTCGAAAACGACGACCACCTCGCGCACCGCGGCCGCGGCGGCCCTCCAGCTGAAGGTCTCCGTCAACCCGCTCGAACTGAACGTCGCCGATGTGAAGGGCGAGGTCACACTGGCCGAGGCCACCTGCCGGACGCCCAGGGGGAGCAGCACGGGTGGCGGAGACAACGGCGGTGGACACAACGGCGGGGGTGACAACGGCGGGGGTCACAACGGCGGCGGTCACAACGGCGGGTCCACCGATGGTGGTTCGTCCGACGGTGGTTCGTCCGATGGCGGGTCCACGGACGGTGGCTCGACGGATGGCGGGTCCACCGATGGCGGGTCCACGGACGGTGGCTCGTCCGATGGTGGCTCGTCCGATGGCGGGTCCACCGACGGTGGCTCGACCGATGGCGGGTCCGGTACCGCAGGCTCCACCGCGGGTTCCTCGGCCGGTGACACCGGCGGTGACGTGAAGCCCCAGACCGGCACCGGTGACGCACCGCAGGCCGCCACCGACGCCGACCTCGCCGAGACGGGCAGCAGTTCCACCACGCCGTACGTCGCCGGTGGCGCCGCTCTTCTGCTGGCGGTCGGCGCCGGTGCGATGGTCGTGGCCCGGCGGCGTGCCCAGGACTGACACGCGGGGGAACGCATCAGGGCCCGAGGGGGCGGCCGGGGGGCCGTAAGGGGGAAGAGGGGGAACGGGGAGCGGTGCTCCGTCCACGGAGCACCGCTCCCCGCTCGATACACGCCTTGCGACGGCCGGCACCCGGGCCGGCCGGTCGAGGGCTACCGGCTCACCGCGGACAGGGCCTGGAGTGCCTGGTCGAACGCCTGCAGCAAGCGGTTGGTCGTCGTACGGTCGCGCACCGCCAGCCGCAGCCACTCGTCGCCGAGCCCCGGAAACGTGTCGCCGCGCCTGGCCGCGAAGCCCAGCATCCGCAACCGCTCACGTATCTCCGCGGCCCGCTCCAGCCGGACCAGCACGAAGGGTCCCTGAGCCGGTTCCACCACACGGATCTCGGTGAACTCCCGCAGACCCGCCACCAGATGACAGCGGTCCACCGCGATCCGGTCCGCCGCCGCGGCCGCCTCGGCCAGTGCCCGCGGCTCCACACACGCCTCGGCCGCCGCGAGCGCCGGGGACGACACCGGCCACAACGGCTGCGCCTGCTCCAGCGTACGGATGGTCTCCGGCGCGGCTGCCACGTACCCGATCCGCAGCCCGGCGAGCCCCCACGTCTTGGTGAGGCTGCGCAGGACCACGAGCCCCGGGACGTCCGTACGGCCGCACAGTGCCTCGCGCTCGCCCGGTACCGCGTCCATGAACGCCTCGTCCACCACCAGCGTCCGCCCGGGGCGCGCCAGCCGCTCCAGCACGGCCGCCGGATGCAGCACGGACGTGGGGTTGGTCGGATTGCCGACCACCACCAGATCCGCATCGGCCGGCACGGCCGCCGGATCCAGCCGGAAGCCCTCCCCGGCCCGCAACAACACCCGTCCCACGTCGTGCCCGGCCGCGCGCAGCGCCGCCTCCGGCTCGGTGAACTGCGGATGGACCACGACAGGCCGCCTGGCCGGCAGGGCCCGCGCGATCAGGACGAACGCCTCCGCCGCACCGGCCGTCAACAGGAGCCGCTCGGGCGGCAGCCCGTGCCGGGCGGCGACCGCGGCGCGTGCCGCGCGTCCGTCCGGGTACGCGGCGAGCGCGCCCAAGGACGCGGCTATCCGCTCCTTCAGCCAGGCCGGTGGGGTCCCGGCCCGTACGTTGACGGCGAGATCGGTCAGATCCCGGCCCCGTCCCCGTACCTCCGCGTCACCGTGATGACGCAGGTCGTGCGCGCCCGCGCCGGTGGCGTCGGGGCGTTCAGTGGGAGTGTGCATGACCGCCATGGTGGGGGTGGTGGTGATGGCCGTCGTCGTCAGGGTGGAAGTGCGGCTGCTGCCGTAGTCCCACCTTGTCCTCGAAGCCCGGCAGTGCGATCCGGTACACGCAAGAGTCGCAGTTCATCCGCAGATCGCCCTCGACTGCCTCCCGGTAGCGTTCCATGACCAGATCGAGCAGTTCCTCCGCGGCACCGATCACCTCGGCCGGCCGGACGTCCGGCTCAGGGTGGGCGGCGGCCCACTCCATGGTCGGACGACGCACCCGGTCCGGCAGGATGCCCGTGAAGAGGAAGTACGGCAGAACGACTATGCGCCCCGCACCCGGCTTCACGCAACGGTCGAGACCGGACGGCACGTCAGGGGCGGCCGGCGAGACGAACGCCGTCTCCACGCCCGCGTAGCCCCGGCCCTCCCGGAACAGCCGCGCCGCCTTGTACACCTCGGCGTCGGCGTCCGGGTCCCGGTGTTCCGCCAGGATCGACAGCGCCTTCGGGAGCTGCCGGTCGCGACCCCGGCTGCGCGGGTCGTAGAGCGTCACGACGATGTCGGCCTCGGCCGCGGGGCGGACCCTGCGCTCGATGGCCTCCCACGGCGTGTGCAGGTCGGAGAGGCTGACCGATACGTGGTCGTGGCCCAGGGGTGCGCCCCCTCGGCCGGCGCCGCCAGTGCGGCCGTCACCCCCGGCACGCCCACCACATCGATGTCGGCGCCCGCCTCGGCCGGCGCCGCCGAGGCCACCGCGTACACCCCCGCGTCGCCACTGTCGATCAACGCCACCGCATGGCCCTTGCGCGCCTCGGCGACCGCCGTACGGGCCCGCTCCTCCTCCGCGCCGAGCCCCGACTCCAGAACCGTCGTACCCGGCCGCAGCAGATCCCGGATCCGGTCGACGTGCTGATCGAGCCCGACCAGCACCGACGCCCGCCACAACTCGTCGCGGGCCCGCGGCGTCAGCAGGACGCGCGCCCCGGGACCGATCCCCACGACCGCGAGCCGTCCGCGCGGAGCCCGGCGCACCACGGCACAGGTGGCCATCGCCGCCCGCCCCTCGGGGGCCGACTTCCGCTTGGGCACGAGGAGTTCGCCGCCCCCCGCGAGCGCCGCCGCCTCCGCCACCGAGGGCGTGCCGACGGCGGCGAGCGGGGCGTCGGACGGATGCGGCACGTCGATCCGGGCCAACTCCGCCGCCGCATACGTCCGCAACGGCACGCCCAGCTCGGCCGCGGCCGTCACGATCCCGGGCTCCCCGGCCTTCGCGTCGACGGTGACCAGCTCCGCGACACTCAGCTCCGAAAGGCCGGCCCCGGCCAGCGCGTCCCGGATCAGCCCCAGTACCTCGCCGACGGACACGCCCCTGGACGCGCCGACCCCGACGGCGAGCGAGGCCGGCCGCAACACGGCCTCCCGCGAGCCGAGTTCCACGGTCCGGTCGGTGAGGTACAGCACCGCCGCACCCGCGCACCCCGGGCCCACGTTCGGCGCCAGCGCGGGCAACGGCCACACCGCGTCCGCGTGCAACGCCACCGGCGCACCGTCCAGCATCGCCCGCGACACTCCCGCGACATCCCCCTCCACGGGAAGCCCCAGCATGTCGAGACCGGGCACGCCCACCGCGTCCGTCGCCGCCGTCACCATCGGTGCCGCACCCAGCACCCCGGCGACCGCCACCGCAAGGGCGTCCGCCCCGCCGCCGTGCCCGCCGAGCAACGCCACCGCGTGGCGCCCCGCCTCGTCGACAGAGACGACACCTGGATCGGCTTGTCCGCGAGCAGCGGGGCGGCGCACCACGGCTCCCGTCGCCAGGAAGCACACCAGCTGCTCGCACCCGGCGAACGCCCGCCGCACGGCCTCGCGTACCGGGCCGTCGTAGACCACGGCCCGTCCGGGCCAGGCCGCTGCCGGCCGGTCACAGGCGACAGCGCCACCCCCAGCTCGTCGCACCGGTCGACCTGCTCCTGCCTGCCGCCCCGCAGCGACGGAGCGCCGGAGTGGATCCGGGCCACCCGCAGCCCCTCGTCCGTCGCACGCCGGTACACGGCGACAGCCTCTTCGAGGGGGATCGGGTCCGGGGCCAGGACTTCGGCACCTTCCCGGGCGTGGTCGAGGACCTCCGCCTGCACCAGGCTTGCCGCCCAGATGACGATGTCCGCGCCCGCGGTGGCCCGCGCCGCCCGGCAGGACGGCAGATCGGCGGCGCCGGGGCCGGCACCGACGCACGTCACGGTGGCGCGGGCGAGCGCGGCGGCTGCGCCGACTGCTTCTGCCACGGAACGGTCCTTTCAGGTCGGAATCGGGACATGCCGATGGCACCCGAAGATGCGCTCACCGGGGTCGATCGACTAGCAAGAGCCCATGGCGGTGTTCGTCGCGCTCGGCGCGTTCCTGATGACCCTGGTCGGCGGCTGGGTCGCCCAGCGTGTCACCGACCGCCGCCACCTGGTGCTCGGGTTGGCCGGCGGACTGATGCTCGGTGTCGTCGGACTCGACCTGCTGCCGGAGGCCATCGAAGCCGCGGGCGGTCTCGTCTTCGGCGTACCGGCGGCCCTGCTGCTGTTCGTGGGCGGCTTCCTTTTCGCGCACCTGGTGGAGCGTCTGCTCGCCGTACGCCAGGCGGCACACGGCGCGAGCGAGGAACGCGTGCCCCAGGTCGGGCTGACAGCGGCGGCCGCCATGGTTCTGCACAGCCTGATGGACGGCGTGGCGCTCGGCGCGGCCTTCCAGGTCGGCGGCGGCATGGGAGCGGCCGTCGCGCTCGCCGTCATCACCCATGACTTCGCCGACGGCTTCAACACGTACACGATCACCAGTCTGTACGGAAACGCCCGCCGCAAGGCCCTCACGATGCTGTACGCGGACGCGGCGGCGCCCGTCGTGGGCGCGGCGACGACACTCGTGTTCACCCTTCCGGAGGAACTCCTCGGTTGCTATCTCGGCTTCTTCGGCGGCGCCCTGCTCTACCTCGCCGCAGCCGAGATCCTGCCCGAGGCGCACCACGACCACCCTGCCCGCTCCACCCTGCTGTGCACGGTCGCGGGAGTGGGCTTCATCTGGCTGGTGGTGGGCCTCGCGCAGTGACCGCCTCACAGCTTTCCGCCCCCGTCCGCCGCCGCGCGGCACGGGTGCGATCAGCGTCGAGAGGTACGGCAACGGGCCGTCGGCCGGCTCCGCCGCCGTCCTGACCGACTCCTCCGGCGGCCCGAGCGCCGAACCCCACACCGCGTCCTCGGTCCGACCCGTCTCCCGCAACGCCTCGGCGACCCCTTCGGCGCCGACACGGTGCGGCACCGCCGCCCCGGCGCGCCCCTGCTCACCGGTGCCCAGCACGGGCACCACGACGACAGCGGCGTACCGCAGCGCCCTGACGCCCTTGACGGTCACCAGCTCCGGAGCACCGGGCCCGACCCCGGCCAGGGTGTTCACCTCGTGCACCTCTCCACGAATCGGCGGGCCGTGCCGGGCGCCGAAGCCCAGTGCGTATGCAGATAGCTCGCGTGCACGCCCTGCTGCACGAACCCCTCCACGCGCCGCTCCGGCTGGTGCATGCCCCAGGCGGGGACGTCCCCCGCGCCGGGCTCCAGCACGGTCCGGTGGAACTCGTGTCCCCGCATCCGCGTCCCCGTGGCCGCCAGCACGCTGTCGGAGAGCGCCACGGCGTCCCGGTAACCGAGCGTCAGCCGCCCCGACATCCGCGCCTCGGCGTCCAGCACCCCGCACATCGGCAGCCCGTCCAGCGACCGCGCCAGATAGAGCAGCCCCGCACACTCGGCGGCCACCGGGGCGCCGGAAGCAGCCAGCTCCGCGACGGCCCTGCGCAACGGCTCGTTGGCCGACAGCTCGGGGCCGTACACCTCGGGGAACCCACCTCCGATGACGAGCCCCCCGGTCCCGTCGGGCAGCGCTTCGTCCCGCAACGGATCGAACGGCACGACGGTCGCCCCGGCGGCGGCGAGCAGCTCGCCGTGCTCGGCGTAGGAGAAGGTGAACGCGGCCCCGGAGGCGACGGCGACCACTCCCGGCCCCGGCGTCCGAGGCGCCGAGCCCCCGTCCTGGGAAGGCGCGGTGAGGGCAACCGGGCCGCCGCATGCGTCCACCGCCTCCACCGCGTCCCACACCGCCCCCGGCAGGGAGGGCGCAGATCGTGCCAGGGTCATCAGCGCCTCCAGATCGCACCCCGCCACCACCTGCCCCGCCATCGCCGCGACGGCGTCCACCGCGTCGCCCCGCCGCTCGGCCACCGGCACCAGCCCCAGATGCCGCGACGGCACCGACACCGGGTCGGCCCGCCGGAGCACACCCAGGACAGGCACCCCGCACTCGTCCAGGGCCTCCCGCAGCAACGCCTCGTGCCGGTCCGAGGCCACCTTGTTCAGGATCACCCCGCCGATCCGCACCTGCGTGTCCCACGAGGCGAAACCGTGTACCAGCGCCGCCACGGACCGCGACTGCGAGGACGCGTCCACGACGAGCACCACCGGCGCCCGCAGCAGCTTCGCCACCTGCGCGGTGGACGCGAGCTCGCCCTGCCCCGCCGCTCCGTCGTACAGCCCCATCACGCCCTCGACGACCGCCAGGTCACAGCTGCGCGCACCGTGCGCGAACAGCGGGGCGATCAGGTCCGGGCCGCACATGTACGCGTCGAGATTGCGCCCCGGCCGCCCGGTGGCAAGGGCGTGGTAGCCCGGATCGATGTAGTCGGGCCCCACCTTGTGCCCGGACACGGCGAGCCCCCGCCCGGCGAAGGCTGCCATCAGGCCCGTCGCCACCGTGGTCTTGCCGCTGCCGGACGACGGCGCGGCAATGACCAGGCGCGGAACGGTCACCACTCGATGCCCCTCTGGCCCTTCTGTCCGGCATCCATCGGGTGCTTCACCTTCGACATGTCGGTCACCAGGTCCGCCACCTCCAGCAGCGCGGCAGGTGCGTTGCGGCCGGTGATCACCACATGCTGCGTACCGGGCCTGTCGCGCAGCACCTCGACCACCTCGTCGGTGTCGACCCACCCCCAGTGCATCGGGTAGGCGAACTCGTCGAGCACGTACAGCCGGTACGTCTCGGCGGCCAGATCGCGCTTGACCTGTTCCCAGCCCTCCCGCGCGGCCGCCTCGTTGTCCAGTTGCCGGTCGCGCTGGACCCAGGACCAGCCCTCGCCCATCTTGTGCCAGGCGACGGACCCGCCCTCGTCGCTCGCGCCGAGGACCTTCAGCGCGTTCTCCTCGCCGACCTTCCACTTCGCCGACTTCACGAACTGGAACACCCCGATCGACCACCCCTGATTCCAGGCGCGCAGCGCGAGCCCGAAGGCCGCCGTCGACTTCCCCTTGCCGATGCCGGTGTGCACCATCAGCAACGGTCGGTTGCGACGCTGACGGGTGGTGAGCCCGTCGTCCGGCACACTGGTCGGCTGTCCCTGCGGCATTATGCGGCCCTCCTGTTGCCCTGAACGTCCTTGACCAGCCCGGCGATCGAATCGGCCCGCAGCTCGTCGAGCGTGACGGCGGTGCCGCCCAGCTCACCCGCGAGGCTCGTCGCGAGCCCGAGCCGCACCGGCCCCGACTCGCAGTCCACGACGACGGACGCCGTGCCCTCGGCCGCGTGCAGCCGCGCCGCCCGTGCGGCCAGCGCCACGGGCTCCGGCCCCCAGGTCGCCCGCCCGTCGGTCACCACGACCAGCAACGGCCGTCGCGAAGGATCACGCATCCGCTCCACCCGCAGCACGTCATGCGCCTTCAGCAGCCCTGCGGCCACCGGAGTGCGCCCTCCGGTCGGCAGCATCTCCAGCCGCGCGGCAGCGGCGTCCACGGACGAGGTCGGCGGCAGCACCACCTCGGCGTCCTTGCCTCGGAAGGTGATCAGCCCGACCTTGTCCCGCCGCTGGTAGGCATCCATCAGCAGCGAGAGCACCGCACCCTTCACGGCGGTCATCCGCTGCCGTGCGGCCATCGACCCGGACGCGTCCACGACGAACAGCACGAGGTTCCCCTCGCGCCCCTCGCGCGTCGCCTGACGCAGATCGTCCCGCCGCACCACCAGACCCCGCCCCGACCGGCCCCGTGCCCGCTGATGAGGGGCGGCGGCCTGCACGGTCGCGGCCAGATGCAACGTGGTCAGCGCACCCTGCGGGCGCCGTGCCCCGGTCGTCCTTCCGTGCTCGGTACGCGCCCGGGACCGCCGCCCCGCCGCGCCCTCGCCCAGACCGGGCACGCTCAGCATCTTCGTACGGAACGGCTCACCGGCCCGCGCGGGCTGCTGCTCGCCGCCGCCGGAGGGCCGGCCCTGGGCCGGCTCCTGCTCCCTGCCCTGCCCGGGCACCGACTGCGCAGGCGTGTCGTCGGCCCCGCCCTCGGGCTGCGGCGGCGTGTCCGGCCCGTCGCCCTCCGGCGGCCGGCCGCCACCGCCCGGGCCGTCCGGGTCCGGACCGTCGTCCTCGCCGCTGTTCTGCTCCAGCGTGTCGTCGAGCTTGTCCTCGTCCAGGCCCGGCGCGTCGAAGGGGTTGCGCCGGCGCCGGTGGGGGAGCGCGAGCAGGGCGGCCTGCCGCACGTCCTCCGCGACGACGTCCTCACGTCCCGCCCAGGCGGCCAGCGCAGTGGCCGTCCGGGCCATCACGATGTCGGCCCGCATGCCGTCGACCTCGAACGCGGCGCAGGTGGCCGCGATCTGCCGCAACGCGCCGTCGCCGAGCCGGACATGGGGGAGCAGCGCCCGCGCGGCCACGATCCGGGCCCGCAACGCGCCTTCCTCGTCGGCCCACCGGGCGGCGAACGCGGCCGGATCGTCGTCGTAGGCGAGTCGCCGCCGCACCACCTCGACCCGCAGATCGGTCTCACGGGAGGCGGCGACCTCGACGGTCAGCCCGAAACGGTCGAGGAGCTGAGGCCTGAGCTCCCCCTCCTCGGGGTTCATGGTCCCGACGAGCAGGAAGCGCGCCGCATGCCGTACGGAGACGCCTTCGCGCTCGACGTACGAGGCACCCATGGCGGCCGCGTCCAGCAGCAGATCCACCAGGTGGTCGTGGAGCAGGTTGACCTCGTCCACGTACAGGATCCCGCGATGCGCATCCGCGAGCAGCCCCGGCTCGAAGGACTTCACCCCCTCGGCGAGCGCCCGCTCGATGTCGAGCGCCCCGACGAGCCGGTCCTCGGACGCGCCGACGGGCAGCTCCACGGTCCGCGCAGCCCGCGACACGCCGGACCCGGTCTCGTGGGGCCCGTCCGGACACGCCGGATCGGGCGAGCCGGGAGCGCAGGAGAACCTGCACCCGGGGACGACGGCCACCTCCGGCATGAGCGCCGCCAGCGCGCGCACGGCGGTGGACTTGGCGGTTCCCTTCTCACCGCGCACGAGGACGCCACCCACGGCAGGGCTCACGGCGTTGAGCAGCAGCCCGAGCCGGAGGTCGTCCTGCCCGACGATGGCGGTGAACGGATACGGCGTACTCACGAGGCCTCCTTGGGCGTGGCGTGTTCCAGCAGTTCCGGCGGGCGTCGCAGCCCTTCCGGCGATCGAGGAAGGCGGGTCGGAGGGCCGGGCCCCCAGATCCGTAGAGGGGCGGGACAGGGAAGAACACCCGCCGCGGGTGCCATGCGACGCCCGCTCACGCGTCCCCCTCGACGGCGCGCGAGGAGGTGAGGCACAGCCCTTGCAGCACCGGCAGGTCCGGACCGGCGAGCGCCCCGATGTCCCAGGCCTCGTCGCCGCCCCCGGCAACGGTGCGCACCGGGGCGCGAGGCGTTCATACGCGTGCTCCAGGTGCTCCGGGGGCTATGAAGGGAAGCCCCGTCGGCGCGCCCGACTCGATGAGCCGCCACAACGCCTCGGTGTCCGCGTGTTCTTCGATCAGGTCGCCGAGGCGGTCGAGCTGTTCCTCCCTCAGCCCGGCGAAGCAGGTGTCGGGGGCGGGCACGAAACGGCGGCCGGCGGCCCTCGCGATCTCGGTCAGGAAGCGGCGGCGGAAGGCGTCGCTCTCCAGCGAGCCGTGCCAGTGGGTGCCCCACACGGCGCCGGACCGGCAGCCGTCCAGGTGCTGTCCCCGGCCATCGGTGAGGAACGGCTCGCCGCCTCGCACCTCTGCGACGCCGTGGTGGATCTCGTAGCCCTCGACCGGGGCGCCGAGCGCCTCGCCGACCGGGCGGGCGAGGGTCTTCTCGCGCTCGAACCGGACGCGTACGGGCAGCAGCCCGAGCCCGTCCACCTGCCCGGCGCGCGACTCCACGTCGTCCTCGATGTGTTCGCCGAGGATCTGGTAGCCGCCGCAGATGCCGAGGACCGGACGGCCCTCGGCGGCACGGCGCAGCAGTGCGTCGGCGAGCCCGCGCTCACGCAGCCAGGCGAGCGCCTTTACGGTGCCGCGGGTACCGGGCACGATGACGAGGTCGGCGTCGGCCAGTTCCTCGGCCCGGTCCACGAACCGCACGACGACGCCCGGTTCGGCGGCCAGTGCGTCCACGTCGGTGAAGTTGGACATCAGCGGCACCGCGCACACGGCGACGCGCAGGATGTCCTCGCCGTGCGGCGGCGCGACGACCGACTCGCGTACGGTCCCGCGCAACGAGACCCGCAGACCGTCCTCCTCGTCGATGCCGAGGCCGTGCGCGAACGGCAGCACCCCGTACGTCGGACGTCCCGTCAGGTCGCGCAGCATGTCCAGGCCGGGCTCCAACAGCGAGACGTCGCCGCGGAACTTGTTGACCAGGTAGCCGGCGATCAGCGACTGGTCCTCGGCCGAGAGCAGCGCGGTCGTACCGAAGAACGAGGCGAAGACCCCGCCGCGGTCGATGTCGCCGACGACCACCACCGGGAAGCCCGCCGCCCGTGCGATGCCCATGTTCACGATGTCCGTGCGCCGCAGATTGATCTCGGCCGGACTGCCCGCCCCTTCGCAGATCACCGCGTCATACGTGCCCCGAAGCTGCTCCAGGCAGTCCACGACGGTGGACAGGAGCGACTCCTGCCGGCCGCCGTGGTAGCCGCGGGCACTCATTTCGCCGACCGGACGCCCCATCAGGACGACCTGACTGGAACGGTCGCTGCCGGGCTTGAGCAGCACCGGGTTCATCAGGGCGGTCGGCTCCACCCGGGCGGCCTGGGCCTGCATGGCCTGGGCGCGGCCGATCTCTGCCCCCTCGCGGGTGACGAAGGAGTTGAGCGACATGTTCTGCGCCTTGAACGGCGCGACCTTCACGCCCCGGCGCACCAGCCAGCGGCAGATGCCCGCCGTGACGACGCTCTTGCCCGCGTCCGAGGTGGTTCCGGCGACCAGCAGTCCGCCGCTCATGTCGGTCTCCGTCCTGAGAGTCGAGGTGCTGCGGTACGAGGTGCTGCGGTACGAAGTCCTGTGGTGCGGGCGATCGGCGCACGGCCGCCCGCGATCCGCCGAGCCGCGAGCCCCGCGCCGAGCCGGGCCGCCACGCTGACGCCGAGGGCCAGCGCGCTCACCCGGCGCGACAGCCGTACGGCCCGCTCGATGTCCTCGGGCTCCACCGCGCGGCCCGTCCCCCCGTTGAGCACGGGACGGTGCTCGACCCGGCCGTCGTAGGCGAGCGTCCCGCCGAGCCGCACGCCGAGCGCCCCCGCGAACGAGGCCTCCACCGGCCCCGCGTTGGGGCTCGGGTGCTTGGCCGCGTCCGCCTGCCAGGCGTGCGCCGCTCCCCGTGGCCGCCCCCCGGCGGTCACGGCGAGCAGAGCGGTCAGCCGCGCGCCCGGCCAGCCCATGAGGTCGTCGAGGCGGGCCGAGGCCCAGCCGTAGCGCCGGTAGCGGGGTGACTTGTGGCCGACCATCGCGTCGAGCGTATTGGCGGCCCGGAAGCCGACGAGTCCGGGGATCCCGCCGAGCGCGCCCCACACCAGGGCGCCCACCACGGCGTCCGAGGTGTTCTCGGCGACGGACTCCACGACGGCGCGGGCGATCTGCGGACCGTCCAGGGACTGGGGGTCGCGGCCGCACAGATGCGGCAGCCGCTCACGGGCCAGTTCGAGGTCCCCGGCGGCCAGGGCGTCACCGATGGACCGGGCCTCGCGCCCCAGCGACGTACCACCGACGACGGCCCAGGTGGCGGCGGCGGTCAGGGCGACGGACGCGGCGGGGTGGCGGCGCAGCGCACGGGAGACCAGCGCGGCACCCCCGGCGGCACCTCCGGCGCAGACCAGGGTGTGCAGTGCGCCCCACCCGCGGTGGTCGCGCCACAGGCGGCGTTCGACGCCTGCCGCGGCCCGCCCGAAGGCGGCGACCGGGTGCCCCCTGCGCGGGTCACCGAGCAGCAGATCGCCGATCAGACCGGCCGTGGCGCCGTACGCGAAGATGCGATCGGCACGCACGCTTCAGCCGGCCGTCGCGCCTCGAAGGGTCCTCGTACAGGCCATTGCTGGCAGGAGCAACGCGGGAAGAGACGCACGGCGGCCGGGCATGGCGATATGTCCTCACTCAGGGTCCGCGCCCTGGTTCGACGTGACGGCGACGAGAGTCTCCTGGCTTCCGGATCCGCAGTTCCCCCGGCCTTCCAGTCCGCTCGCGTGGACCGTGACTTCCGTGGTGGGGGACTGCTCCCCGGTGACAGTGGCGGGACCGCGCCGGATTCGCACCGGCTTCCTCTGCTGTCGCCGTAATGGCTCCGGCAGTCCACCACGCTGTGCGAACGCCCGTCAACTTGCCGTTGACCTGCGACGGTCCGGTGTGCTGAGACGCACATCGGGCCGGACGCGCACGAGGTGCGGCCGGCCCGATGCGGGTGGGAGTGGTGGGGCTCAGGCGACGATCAGATAGATGCCGTAGGCCACGGCCGCGGCGCACAGTCCGAAGCAGACGTACGCGCCGGTGCGGGCCAGCATGAGCGATCCGCCTGCGGAACCACCCTGCGCGGCCGGTTCCGGCTGCTTGGAGAGGCCGACGATGCCGAGGGTGAAGAGTCCCACGAGAGCGACGGTGGCGACGAGGGAGACGCCGAAGACGGTGCCGAGGGCTGCCCAGTCGATGTTCATGTGGATCTGTCCTTACCGGAGCTCTTGGGGTCCCTAGACCGTGGCGGGTCGGGCCGGGTCGGTGACCGGTCCGGCCGGGGCCGGGATGGTCGCCATGAGGTCGTGGGTCTGGGCAGCCGCGGTGGGCGGCGGGCTGACGGCCGCGATGGCGGTGGTGACGACGCCCGCGGGCTCGGCGTCGGCGTCGGACGGGGCGACGTCCCCGTGCCCGACGGGCTTGCGGCGCGACAGCATCCAGATCGCACCGGAGCCCGCGACCAGCAGCGCCGCGACGACCACGACACCCCAGGTGCCCTGCTTGGTGAGGAGCTCGGCACCCGCGCCGACCAGACCGGCGGCCGGCAGGGTCAGGCCCCAGGCGACGAACATCCGCGTGGCGGTGGACCAGCGGACCACACCGCCCTTGCGGCCGAGGCCCGCGCCCATGACGGCACCGGAGCACGACTGGGTGGTGGAGAGGGAGAAGCCGAGGTGCGAAGAGGCCAGGATGACGGTGGCCGCGCTGGTCTGTGCGGCGAAGCCCTGCGGAGGCTTCAGTTCGGTCAGACCGCTGCCCATGGTGCGGATGATGCGCCAGCCGCCCAGGTAGGTGCCGAGTGCGATGGCGAGGCCGGCGCACACGATGACCCAGACCGGCGGATTCGACCCGGGGGCGAGGACGCCACCGGTGACCAGGGCGAGCGTGATGATGCCCATGGTCTTCTGCGCGTCGTTGGTGCCGTGGGCGAGCGAGACGAGCCCGGCGGAGGCGATCTGGCCGGCGCGGTATCCCTTCGCGGTGGCCTTCTCCTGGGCGCCGCCCGTGACCTTCCCGCCGATGCGGTACGTCAGCTTGGTGGCCAGCAGCGCGGCCAGGCCGGCGACGACCGGCGCGGCGACCGCGGGGAGCAGCACCTTGGTGACGACGGTGCCGCCGTCGACCGACGACCAGCCCGCGGACATCACCGCGGCGCCGATCAGGCCGCCGAACAGTGCGTGGGAGGAGCTGGACGGCAGGCCGACCAGCCAGGTCAGCAGATTCCACAGGATGGCGCCGACGAGCGCCGCGAAGATGACCTCGGTTCTGAGCCCGTCTTCGTTGATGATCCCGCCGGAGATCGTCTTGGCGACCTCCACCGACAGGAACGCGCCTACGAGGTTGAGAACGGCGGACATGGCCACCGCTGTCTTGGGTTTGAGTGCGCCGGTCGAGATGGTCGTGGCCATCGCGTTGGCGGTGTCGTGGAAACCGTTCGTGAAATCGAACACTAGAGCTGTCACGATCACAATCGCGAGCAGCAGCGTGATGTGTTCCATTTACCCAGGCAATCGTTCGACGTCAGTGGCACGTGGACCGTAGGCAATCCGGGTGAACGGAAGATGAACTGGGCAGGGCGTTGCGGTGACCCCAACCGGAGGGACGCTGCCCTCTTCGTCCGCCCGGTGACCGCGGGATTCCGGTGGGGGCCGGTGTGGGCCCGGAATCCGGCGTTCGGGCGGACTCTCGGAGGAGGGGTGGCGAAGGGCCGCTCATCCGTTGAAAGGATCTTCGAATGAGCAGTGAGTGGCGGGAATCGATCGAACGGGCCTGGGACGAGGTCGTCGCCACGGCCCGGAGGACAGCGTCCGACGGGCTGGTCGTGGGAACCTCGGGCAACGTGTCGGCCAGGGTCGGCGGGACCGTGCTGGTCACCCCGAGCGGAGTGCCGTACGACCGGCTCCGCCCCGAGGACCTGACCGGAGTCGATCTGGAGGGCAACCGCGTCCTCGGCACCATGGCCCCCACCAGTGAACTCCCGCTGCATCTCGCCGTGTACCGGAATACCGACGCCTGCGCCGTCGTGCACACCCACGCGGTGCACGCCACGGCCGTCTCGACCCTGGTCGCAGAGGTGCCGTCGGTCCACTACGCCGCAGCGATGCTGGGCGGTCCCGTCCGGGTCGCCGCCTATGCCCGGTACGGCACGGACGAACTGGCCGGAAACATGCTCGTGGCCCTCCGCGACCGCACCGGCTGCCTGCTGGGCAACCACGGCACGGTCACCTACGGCGCCACCCTCGACGAGGCCTACGACCGCACCGCCCAGCTCGAATGGCTGTGCCGCCTCTGGCTCACCGCGAGCTCCGTGCCCGGCCGCACCCCGGCCCTGCTCACACCGGAGCAGCTGAGCGACGTCGGCGAAGCGCTCAAGGGGTACGGACAGCAGCCGGGCTGACCCCGGCCGGGGCCGGGGCCGGGGCCGGGCTGCGGCGTGGCGCGCGGGCTGCCCGGGGCCCTGCGGCCCGCATGTGTGGCCCGTGCCCCGCGCGATCCGGACGGCCCGCGCGCCCGGACGGAGGCCCCGCGCGACCCGGGCGGCTCGCATCCTTGGACCGCGCCCCGCGCGATTTGGGCGGCCCGCCGCACGCGGACCGGGCCCCGCGCGATCCGGACGGCCCGCGCGCCCGGACGGGGGCCCTGCGCGACCCGGCCGGCGCACCGGACGGCCCCGCCCACTGGCCGAGCGCGGGGAAGCCCACGACACTGAAGCCGTGCGCCCCGCTACAGCAACGGCAGCTGCCGTCACCACCATCCTCGGCGTCGGCGCGGCCGCGGTCGCCGCCGGCCGGTACGCCGGCGACGTCGCCCTCAAGGTGCCGTCCGGACGCCCCCTGCCCGCCGACCGCCGGCTGACCGTGCACGCGACGGCGGCCGGACAGGTCACCCTGACCCGGTCATTCGCCTCGCTCCGGCCAGGCACCTACGGGCTGGTGGGCGACGACGTCCACGCCGTGGTGGGGCCGGTGATCGACCAGGCCCACCAGGCGGCCGACACGGTCGTGCGCCGGCTGGAACGTGTGAACCGCGGCACCCTGCGCCCCGGCGCCAAGGTCCGCATCACGCCGGAACTCCACAGCGGTGACCCCGCCACCGCTCTCGGCCTCGAATTCCGCGACGTGGAGATCCCCGGCGAACTCGGCGGCCTGCCCGCCTGGTTCGTACCGGGCCCCCGCGACACCTGGGTCATCGCCGTGCACGGCCTCGGCGCCACCCGGGAACACCCGCTGAACGTGACGGGCTTCCTGCACGGGCAGCAGCTGCCGGTGCTCGACCTCGCCTACCGCGGCGACCAGGGAGCCCCCCGCTCCCCGGACGGGCTCGGACACCTCGGCGAGTCCGAGTGGCGGGACCTGGACGCGGCCATCCGCTTCGCCGTGCGCTACGGCGCCGAACAGGTCATCCTGTACGGCTGGTCCACCGGTGCCTCGATGGCCCTCCACGCCTGCGTCAACTCCGCGCTGAGGGACCGGATCTGCGGTCTCGTCCTCGATTCGCCGGTGCTGGACTGGCAGGCCACGCTCCGTGCCCTGGCCGCCGCCCGCGGCGTCCCCTCGGCCCTGCTGCCCCTCGCCGTCCGGGCCGCCCAGGGGAAGACCGGACTGCACGGAGCGCGGCTCCTGGACACATCGCTGCCCCTGACCCTGCACGTGCCGACGCTGATCTTCCACGGGCCCGACGACGCCCTGGCTCCCTGGCAGCCGTCCCGGGAGCTCGCTGCCCGCCGCCCCGGACTGATCTCCCTGCACGCCGTACCCCAGGCTCCGCATGCGGCGATGTGGAACGCCGGCCCGGCCCGCTACGAAGAGACGCTGAGGCGCTTTCTCACGCCCCTGATGTGAGGTGATGCGCCGCTTCAGCCGATTGGTCCCGGCCCGTGCGGCCGGGCCCGGACACCGGTGATCCGGGTTCCGTTTGGGCTTTCGGGCCGTCAGAGGCAAGACTGCTCCCCGTGACGTCCCGTACCCCGCGCGACTCCAGGCTGCGACTTGTCCGCCCGCGACCCCTCGCCACCGCTCGCAAGGCCGTGACCACCCGGCGCACCAGGCCGGCGCCCCGCCCGCCCGAGGGCACCCCGCCCCGGGCGGAACTGGCCCGCCAGGCCAGGGCCGCCCTCGCCGACGCCGTGAGGATCGCCCGCTGGGCGGCCGACGGCGCGAGCTCCGGCACGCCCCCGCTGGCCGCCAGGGCCCTGGAACGGGCCGCGGCGGCGCTGGAGTTGTCCCCGGCCCAGGTGCGTTCAGGCTGGGACCGGGCCCGGCTGGCCGGCCTCGTGGAACTGCACGGCGAGACTGCCCGGCCCGGCTGGCGGCTGCGCGCCTGGGACCGCGACGACTCCGCCGTGCTCCGCGGCTGGGTGGCGCTCTTCGACGCCTGGTCGCTCGTGCACCCCGCACCCCAGGACATCGAGTCCACGGCGGTCGCCGAGGCCGTCGAGGCCGTGCCCCAGGTGCTCTCCCTCCTCCAGCTCTCGGCGGGCCCGGTCACGGTGCCCGCCCTCCTCGACCTGCTCGGCCAGCGCGTGGCGGAACTGCACGAGGAGCGCTGCGAGGTGCCGTACGGGCCCCAGCCGCTGCCCGCCCCCGCCGAGCCCGCGCCCGCCCACCCCGCCGCACTGGTCGCCCTCCTGCTGGACTGGGCCCTGGAGGGGCTGGCCGCCGTCGGCGCGCTCACCCTCGGCGCCGGGACCGCCACCCTGACCCCGCTCGGCAACTGGGCGGTCTGGGTCAAGCTGGAGCAGATCTGCGTCGCCGCCCAGAGTCCGGCCGGGAACATCGAGCAGTCCGCCGCCGACATGCTGCTCGGCTGCGCCCGCCTCACCCCAGGACCGGCCCGCGCCGAATACCGTGCCTGGCTGGCCGCCCGCCCCGTCGGCAGCGCCGTCGCCGAACTGCTCGGCGTGGCCCGCGGCGAGGACGCGCTGCTGCGCGGGCTCGCCTTCGAGGCCCTCCGGGTCGTCGGCGCACCGGCCGAACCCGTGGTGCGCTCCGTCGTCACCGACCCGTCACTGCGCCCCTACGCGCTGCTCTGGCTCGCCGAGTACGACGGGGCCGACCCCGAGGACGCCCAGGAGGTCCTCAGTCGCGAAGAGGCCACCTGGCTCTGGGTCGACACCGCTGCGGCCGTCGCCGACCACGGCGAGACGGGGCTGCTGGTCCGCCACCTCGACGCGGCCGTGCAGGGCACCGTCCCGGCGCTGCTGGACGAGGTACGGGCCGTCGGCCACCCGCGCACCGTCCAGGTGCTGGTGGCCCTGGCCGCCGCGCACCCCGACCCCGCGCTCGCCAAAGCGGTCCGCAAGGCGGCGTTCCAGGTGCACACCGGCGGAGCCTGAAGCAGGTTTCAGGTACACACGGGCGGCGCCTCAACCAGCGCGGCCCGCTTCCCGGCGCACCGTTTCCGCGGACCGCTCAGCGGCGGCACCCCCCAGGCCGCGGGGAGCCGCCGGGCCTGGGCGGACGCCTCGCCGTCCGTAGCCCCGCTCGCTCAGCCCGCCGCCCCGGGGGCGTACGTCCCGAAGCTCCACACGTTGCCTTCCGCGTCCCGTGCCATGTAGTCCCGGGAGCCGTAGTCCTGGTCCGTGGGCGGCATGAGGATCTCCACGCCGTACTCCACGGCCCTCGCATGGTGGGCATCGACCTCGTCGACCACCACGTAGACGCCGGCCGGCCCCGCCCCCCGCATCGCCTTGGCGAAGATGCCCTCGCGGCCCTTGGAGCCGAGCATCACCCGGCCGTTGCCGCAGGACAGCTCCGCGTGCATCACCGTGCCGTCCTCGCCCTCGTACACCGCTTCCTCGGTGAAGCCGAGGCCCTGGGTCAGCGTCTTGATCGCGGCCTTCGCGTCGTCGTACAGGATCGTCGGACAGATCGTCGGAACGCCTGCTGTCGCGTCTGCCATCGTGCGCATCCCTTCTTGCCGGAGCGGGCCCGTGCGGCCCGTCTGTGATCTGCGTCTCATTCTTCCACCGGGCACTGACAACGCCCTGAGCTACGCCTGACGCGCGCCGGTCGCGCAGGTCAGCGGAAGGTGTCACAGGCGGCCGCGTCGCCGCTGCGGAAGCCGGTGGTGAACCACTGCTGACGCTGCGCGGCCGAGCCATGGGTCCAGGACTCGGGGGTGACCCGGCCCTGGAACTTCTCCTGGATGCGGTCGTCCCCGACCGACGCGGCCGCGTCGAGCCCGTCCCTGATGTCCGCCCGGGTGAGCTCGGTGATCAGCGGCCGGCCGGTCGACTCGTCGGGTGTGGTCGTCGCGTGGTTCGCCCAGACCCCGGCGTAGCAGTCCGCCTGGAGTTCCACCTTCACCGCGTTGCTGTTCTCGCCGGTCCGGCCGTCCTGTGCGCGGGCCAGTGTCCCCATCTGGTTCTGCACATGGTGTCCGTACTCGTGCGCGACGACGTAGGCCTCGGCGAACGGTCCGCCGCTCGACCCGAACTTGGTCCGCAGCTCGTCGAAGAAGCCCAGGTCCAGATAGACCTGCCGGTCACCGGGGCAGTAGAAGGGCCCCACGGCGGAGGTCGCCGACCCGCAGGCCGTGCCGACCCGGTCGGTGAACAGGACCGTGCGCGCGCCCCCGTACGTGGCGTCACGCCGCTGGAACTCCTGGCGCCAGTAGTCCTGCACGCTGTTGACCACCGCGACCGTCCGGCAGTCGTCCTTGGTGTTGGCGTCCCGGCCCGTCCGGCAGTTCTGGTCGACCTGTGCGGCCGACGAGGCGGTCGCGGTCGTCCCCGAGTCGCCGGAGGAGAGCCCGAGCTGGTCGGGGCCGACCCCGAAGAGCAGCCCCAGGATCAGTGCGATGACCCCCGCGATCCCGCCGCCCACGGTGGCCCTGCCGCCCGGGATGCGGCTGCCGCGCGTGTCCCGGACCTCGGACGTGTCCAGATCGGCGTCGTCGTCGAACTGCATGGCACCACCCTCTGCTCCGCTCGCGGCTGCCACACAGCCATGCGCCGAGTATCGGATAATTCACACCGCATTGCCCGCTTTTGCTTACGTGGTGGAGTGAGGCGGGCGCACTGGGCGAGCTTTCGGCAACTGCGGCGGGAGCAGGCGGAAAAGTGGTTGGACACCGCCAGTAGACTGGTTCTCATGGCAATTCTCCTTGTGCGTGTGCGTGAGTAACGGCGTCGAGTCGTGAATCGCTAGTCGTTCCTCCGCCGTCCATACCGCTCTGGAGTTTTTCCCCGTGATCACCGCTTCCGGCATCGAGCTGCGCGCCGGCGCCCGCATGCTCATCGAATCCGCCTCCTTCCGTATCGCCAAGGGCGACCGCATCGGCCTCGTCGGCCGCAACGGGGCGGGCAAGACCACCCTCACCAAGTGCCTCGCGGGCGAGGGCACCCCGGCGGCCGGCACCATCACCCGCTCCGGCGAGGTCGGTTATCTGCCGCAGGACCCGCGCACCGGCGACCTCGACGTGCTGGCCCGGGACCGCATCCTGTCCGCCCGGGGCCTCGACGAGATCCTGCGCAAGATGCGGGAGAACGAGGAGCGGATGGCGAACGGCAAGGGCGCCACCCGCGAGAAGGCGATGAAGAAGTACGAGCGCCTGGAGACGGAGTTCCTCACCAAGGGCGGGTACGCGGCGGAGGCCGAGGCGGCCACCATCGCCGCGGCGCTCAGCCTGCCCGACCGGGTGCTCGCCCAGCCGCTCCACACGCTCTCCGGCGGCCAGCGCCGACGGGTCGAGCTGGCCCGGATCCTCTTCTCGGACGCTGACACCCTGCTGCTCGACGAGCCCACTAACCACCTCGACGCGGACTCGATCGTCTGGCTGCGCGACTACCTCAAGAGCTACCGCGGCGGCTTCATCGTGATCTCCCACGATGTCGAGCTCGTCGAGACGGTCGTCAACAAGGTCTTCTACCTCGACGCCAACCGCTCGCAGATCGACGTCTACAACATGGGCTGGAAGCTCTACCAGCAGCAGCGCGAGGCCGACGAGAAGCGCCGTAAGCGCGAGCGGCAGAACGCGGAGAAGAAGGCCGCGACCCTCAACGCCCAGGCCGACAAGATGCGTGCCAAGGCCACCAAGACCGTGGCCGCGCAGAACATGGCCAAGCGTGCCGACCGGCTGCTGTCCGGCCTGGAGGCCGTCCGGGTCTCCGACAAGGTCGCCAAGCTGCGCTTCCCCGACCCCTCGCCGTGCGGCAAGACCCCGCTGATGGCTGAGGGCCTCTCCAAGTCCTACGGGTCGCTGGAGATCTTCACCGATGTCGACCTCGCGATCGACAAGGGCTCCCGGGTCGTCATCCTCGGCCTCAACGGCGCCGGCAAGACCACGCTGCTCCGGCTGCTCGGCGGTGCGGAGAAGCCGGACACGGGCGACATCATCGAGGGCCATGGGCTGAAGCTCGGCTACTACGCCCAGGAGCACGAGACCCTCGACCCCAACCGCACGGTCCTGGAGAACATGCGCTCCGCGGCCCCGGACCTCGACCTCGTGGCGGTCCGCAAGACCCTCGGTTCGTTCCTCTTCTCCGGGGACGACGTGGACAAGCCCGCCGGAGTGCTCTCCGGTGGTGAGAAGACCCGGCTCGCCCTGGCGACGCTGGTGGTCTCCTCCGCCAATGTGCTCCTGCTCGACGAGCCCACCAACAACCTCGACCCGGCCAGCCGCGAGGAGATCCTCGGCGCGCTGCGCACCTACAAGGGTGCGGTCGTGCTCGTCACGCACGACGAGGGCGCGGTCGAGGCGCTCCAGCCCGAGCGCATCATCCTGCTGCCCGACGGCGTCGAGGACCTGTGGGGCGCGGACTACCGCGACCTCGTCTCGCTGGCCTGACCGAGCGGGCACTCCCCGGGCCCGTACCCGGCCGCCGCCCTTGCCCGTGGCGGCCGGACTCCGGGCCGCCGCGGCCCGGAGATCCACTCCCTCTGGATCATTCGGCCTACGCGTGATCCATCATCTGTGTGAGGGCGTCTCGTACCCCGGCGCGGCACCCGGCAGATACCTGTCGGGTGCATGCATGAGAGGCCTCGGGCCCTGTGTGGCCCTGACCTGCCCGTTCCTCCGGTGTTCTCTCCGCGCTGACCCCACAGCCGTGCGGAATGCATGATTCCGTTCGTGTCGGCGCCTTCCCGGGGTGCTGATCCGCTTGCACGGACCTTGCCGAATGGGTGGCCAGGACGGCCCCTAGGGGTGATCATGAGAGTCCAGAGCGCACTTCCCACGAGGAGGCACGGGTGGCCGAGACTCTGAAGAAGGGCAGCCGGGTAACCGGCGCCGCGCGCGACAAGCTCGCGGCAGACCTGAAGAAGAAGTACGACTCCGGTGCGAGTATCCGGGCGTTGGCCGAGGAAACCGGCCGCTCCTACGGATTCGTCCACCGGATGCTCAGTGAGTCCGGAGTGACGCTGCGGGGACGTGGCGGAGCGACACGAGGCAAGAAGGCCGCGACCGCCTGACGGCTGTCCGCGGATCGGGGCGAGTCGTGCGACCTGCCCCGGGACCCACCGGTTCGGTGGTGACCACCCGGTCGATCGTGCGGTCGATCGGGTGGTTACTGTTCAGTCACTTAGCTCGATGTGCTGACTGCACCCGATCCGGAGGCGCTCCATGACCTCGCTCGACACTGTGCTCGACAAGGACGGCGTACGACTCACCGTCGACGACGCGGTTGCCACGGTGACCCTCACCAACCCGGCCAAGCGCAACGCTCAGTCCCCCGCTCTGTGGCGGGCGTTGACGGAGGCCGGTCGGGCCCTGCCCGGCAGTGTGCGGGTCGTCGTGCTGCGCGGCGAAGGTGTGTCTTTCTCCGCCGGCCTCGACCGCCAGGCGTTCACCCCCGAGGGCTTCGACGGTGAGCCGTCGTTCCTCGACATGGGGCGCGGCCCGGAGGCCGAGCTCGACGCGGTCATCGCCGAGTACCAGGAGGCGTTCACCTGGTGGCGCCGCAACGACATCGTGTCGATCGCGGCCGTTCAGGGGCATGCCATCGGCGCCGGCTTCCAGCTCGCCCTCGCCTGCGATCTGCGGATCGTCGCCGAGGACGTGCAGTTCGCCATGCGCGAGACCAGCCTCGGGCTGGTCCCCGACCTCACCGGCACGCACCCCCTGGTGCACCTGGTGGGGTACGCACGCGCGCTCGAAATCTGCGCCACCGGCCGCTTCGTGCACGCCCCCGAGGCCGAACGCACCGGTCTGGCCAACCTGGTGGTGCCCGCCGAGGAGCTCGAAGGAGCCGCCCGCGATCTGGCCGGTGCGCTGATCGCCGCCCCGCGCGACGCCGTCATCGAGACCAAGGCCCTGCTCAGCGGTGCCGTCTCCCGTACGTACGAGGAGCAGCGCGCCGCCGAGCGTGCCGCGCAGGGCCGCCGGCTGCGGGACCTCTCGGGCACGGCCGACTGACAGCCACCGAGCGCCGGGCCCCGGGCGTCCCCCGGGCCCGGGGCCACGTCAGCCGGCCGGGCCGGGAGAGCTCCGGCGCGCCGGCTCGGCGGTCACCGCCGTGACCAGCACCGCGACCGGCGGATGCCCATCCACTGCCCGGGTCACCGCGGACCGCACCCCGCGGGCCACGTCCAGCGCCCGGTGACCGCCCTCCGTCGCCAGCTCGATCCGGACGTGGTCCGCGGCCGTGTGCACGGATGCGCCCAGCACCCGCGTCAGTGTCGCGACCCCCGTCACTCCAGCGGCCGCCCGGCCCGCCGCATCCTCCGGATCGGCCGGACGCACCTCGACACGGGGTGGTTCGGCCCGTTCCGGTTCGGTGTCCAGCAACTCCGTCACCTGGACGTCCACCTCGTCGACCACCAGGCCGAGCCGCTGCGCGGCAGCCGCCAGCAGAGCCGAACGCAGCGCCGCCGCGGCAGCCGGCAGCGGCTGGTGCGCCGTCGCGGCCACGGTGGCCTCGATGCGCAGCGGGCCCGGCGGCAGAGCACTCGGCGGCGAGGGCACCTGCGGTTCGGGTGCCGCCTGCGCATCGGCCACCGCGATCCGCAGCTCCAGAACCACCGGCCCCGGCCTGCCCACCGCTTGGCGCAGCACGCCGACCGCGGCCCGCTCCGAGATCCAGGCCCCGTCCGCCGGTCCGCCCAGCGGGAGGAGGCGGCCCAGGCCGAGCCGTTGCCGTACCGCAGCCGTCCATCCTTGTGCCCTGCGCGATCCGTCAGCCGTCGTCATTGCTCCACCCTGCCGCATCCACGGCGCGAGACGGTGCAAGCGCCCTTAATGTGGGCAAGGAAGTCCAATCTGCCCCGAAGGGAAGAACGGCGATGACCGAGACCCCACAGCGGAACCGGCCCGAGAACCCCGACAAGGACTCGACGGGCGGCGACAGCAGGAGCAACTCGCTGACCAAGCGCGGCGGGGGAGACCCGGCGACCCGCGGCCGTACGACGATCGCCGACGGGGTCGTCGAGAAGATCGCCGGAATGGCGGCACGCGACGTGGTCGGCGTGCACGCGATGGGCAGTGGACTCTCCCGGACGTTCGGCGCGGTGCGCGACCGCGTCCCCGGCGGTTCCAAGTCCGTCACCCGCGGTGTGAAGGCCGAGGTCGGTGAGTCCCAGACCGCCCTCGACCTGGAGATCGTCGTCGACTACGGCGTGTCGATCGCCGATGTCGCCCGCGACGTGCGGGAGAACGTCGTCGCGGCCGTCGAGCGGATGACGGGTCTCGAAGTCGTCGAGGTCAACATCGCGGTGAGCGATGTGAAGCTGCCCGACGAGGACGACGACGAGGACCAGCCCGAGCCACGCCTCCAGTAGTTCTCCCGTCAAGGCAGTTGAGGAGCCCAGATGAGCATGGCTGTGGTCGGCATGGTGGCCGGCATGGCGCTCGGGTTCGCCGGGTACTTCGGCGGATTCGGAGCCTTTCTGCTGGTGGCCGCCCTGGGAGCGATCGGCTTCATCGCCGGTCGCTTCCTCGACGGTGACCTGGAGCCCGGCGACTTCTTCCGGAGTCGCGATCGCGGCGACCGACGGCGGTGACGGCGTTGTCGGGGGCGGGCGGCCGGGTCGCCGCCGCGGATCGCGGGGAGACCCGGATCGCCGACCGGGTCGTCGCGAAGATCGCCGCGCAGGCGGCGAAGGAGGCGGTCGACGAGCCCGCGAAGGACGCCGCGTCGCCGCGGGCCACGGTCACGGTGCACCGTGACACCGCCCGCGTACGGGTGAGTCTGGAGCTCGGGTATCCCAGTGACATCGGGCGGCAGTGCGGTGCCGTGCGTCGCCGGGTCGCCGAGCGGGTAGAGGCGTTGGCGGGGATGGAGGTGCCCGAAGTGGCCGTACAGGTCGAGCGCCTGCACCCCACAGGAGCGAGCCTCGCGGCGAAGGGGAGGATCCGATGACCGAGCCCCAGGACCCGGAGAACGGCGCGGAACACCAGGCGGAACACGGGGACGTGCTCGCGCTCGACCAGTCGGCGTCGTCCGCGGCGTACGGCCCGGCCCCGGCCGGGGAACGGAGCGAGGGCGGATCAGGCCGCTTCTGGTCGGCCCGCCGTATCCCCGCGGCCATCACCGCCCTGGTGGTCCTGGGCGGTGCGGGACTGCTGCTCTACGACGTCGCGGCGGTCCGCGCCGATCACCCGGCGATGCAGTGGCGCCGCTCCCTGGCCAACGAGCTGGCCGAGCGCCGCCTGGACGATGTCTGGGTGCTGACGGGCGCGTCGGTCGCGGTGGCCCTCGGCCTGTGGCTGCTCGTCCTCGCGCTCACGCCCGGACTGCGCGATCTGCTGCCGATGCGCCAGGGGCGCCCAGGCGTACGGGCGGCCCTGGACCGGACGGCGGCGGCCATGGTCCTGCGGGACCGGGCGGTGGAGGTCGCCGGGGTGCAGTCGGTCCGGGTCCGGATGGGCCGGGGCAAGGTCGGAGTGCGGGCCGTCTCGCACTTCCGTGAACTCGACGACGTACGGGCCGATCTGGACTCCGTGCTCTCCACCGGCATCAGGGAACTCGGGCTGGCCAGGCAGCCGAGCCTGTCCGTCCACGTACGCCGTCCGGCGAAGAAGGGGTGAGCGGCGTGATCGGGACCGTCAACCGGGTACTGCTGGCCCTGGCCGGACTCGTGCTGGTCTGCGTGGGCGGCGGGGTGCTGGCCGCCGCGCTCGGTCTCTCCGTACCGTCCTGGTGGCCCTGGTACGGCAAGCATGACGTGCTGCTCAGTGACGCCGACCGGGAGCGCTGGCGTTCCGAGAGCTGGTGGTGGCCGGTCGTGATCGCGGTCCTCGCGGTCCTGGTGGTGCTCGCCCTGTGGTGGCTGCTGGCCCAACTGCGCCGCGCCCGCCTCGCCGAAGTGCTGGTGGACAGCGGCGACGGCGAGGGTGCGCTGCTGCGCGGCCGTGCCCTGGAGGGCGTGCTCGCGGGAGAGGCGGGAGCCCTGGACGGGGTGGCCCGGGCCCAGGTCGTCCTGACCGGCCGGCGCAGCGCGCCGCAGGCCAGGATCCGGATGCTGATGGAGCCGCACGCCGCACCGGACGAGGCACTGGGACGGCTCACCGACGAGGCGCTGGCCCACGCCAGGGACTCCGCGGGGCTGGCGGAGCTGCCCGCCGAGGTGCGGCTGAAGGCGGTCAAGCACCGGGCGGAACGGGTGAGCTGACGGGCAGTGGACGACGTGACCGGGGGCCGGACGTCGCGATCGTCCGGCCCCCGGTCACGTTCCGCCTCGGTCGCGCGGCTCAGAAACCGCGCCGCGATCCCCCGTCTACGGGCACCATGATGCCCGTCAGGTAAGAGGCCGCGGGGGAGAGCAGGAAGGCCGCGGTCCGGCCGAATTCCTGCGGAGTGCCGTAGCGGCGCAGCGGGATGGCTGCCTCGTTGGCGGCGCGTGAGGCCGCCGCGTTGCCTGACAGCGCGTCCAGCTCACGTACCCGGTCCGTGTCGATCCGGGCCGGCAGGACGCCCACCACGCGGATGCCCCGCGGGCCGAGCTCATCGGCCAGTGACTTCGCGAAGCCCGCCAGGCCGGGTCGCAGTCCGTTGGAGATGGTCAGTCCGGCGATCGGCTCGTGGACGGAGCCGGAGAGCACGAAGCCGATGACCCCACCCTCGCCGAGCGCCGCGGCCGCTGCGCGGGCCAGGCGAACCGCGCCGAGGAACACCGATTCGAAGGCCGACTGCCACTGGGCGTCGGTGTTGTCCGCTGCGGAGCCCGGCGCCGGACCGCCGACGCTGATGAGGATGCCGTCGAGCCGGCCGAACCCCTCCTGCGCGGTCTCCATCAGTCGCTGTGCCACGCCCGGGTCGGCGTTGTCGGCCGCGAGCCCGACGGCGTCCGGGCCCATTTCGTCGGCGGCCTCCCGGACGCGCTTCTCGTCGCGGCCGGTGATGATCACCTTCGCGCCGTCGGCGACCAGGGCGCGTGCCGTGGCGTTGCCCAGCCCCCGGGTCGCTCCGGTGACGATGTACACACGGTCCTTCAATCCAAGATCCATGGCCCTATCCTGCCCGGTCATCCCGTGCCGCGTCCTCGGCGGTCCGGTCCTCGGCCAGTGCCACCGCCGTGCCGACCAGCCCGATGTGGCTGAAGGCCTGCGGAAAATTCCCGAGCTGGCGCATGGCCACGGTGTCGTACTCCTCGGCGAGCAGCCCCACGTCGTTGCGGAGCGCCAGCAGTCGTTCGAAGAGTTCGGTGGCCTCGTCGGTGCGTCCGGTCATCCGCAAGGCGTCCGCCAGCCAGAACGAGCAGGCGAGGAACGCGCCCTCGCTGCCCGGCAGTCCGTCGACCGTGGTGCCGTCGGTGCTGTAGCGGCGTACCAGGCCGTCGCTGCCCAGCTCGTCCCGGACGGCGTTCACGGTCCCGACGACGCGCGGATCGTCCGGCGGCAGGAACCCGGTCCGGGCGATCAGCAGTGTCGCCGCGTCCAGTTCCCGCGACCCGTACGACTGGGTGAAGGTGTTGCGCACCGGGTCGTACCCCTTCTCGCACACCTCACGGTGCACGGCGTCCCGCATCGCCCGCCAGCGGTCCGCGTCTCCGGGCAGCGACGGGTCCTCCTCCAGACTGCGCACCGCGCGATCGGCCGCCACCCAGGCCATCACCTTGGAGTGCACGAAGTGGCGGCGCCGGCCGCGGATCTCCCACAGCCCCTCGTCCGGTTCGCGCCAGGTGGATTCCAGGAAGCCGAGCAGACTGAGCTGGAGACTCCACGCGTGCGGGGCGTCGTCCAGACCCGCGGCCCGGGCGAGCCGGAGCGAGTCGATGACCTCTCCGTACACATCGAGCTGGCGTTGGCGCACCGCGGCGTTGCCGATCCGGACCGGGGCGGAGTTCTCGTAGCCGCGCAGCCACGGCAGCTCGGCCTCGGGCAGCCTCCGCTCGCCCGCGAGTCCGTACATGATCTGCAGATCGGCCGGGTCCCCGGCCACCGCGCGCAGCAGCCAGTCCCGCCACGCTGCGGCCTCCTCCAGATAGCCGGCCGAGGTCAGCGCGCCGAGGGTGAGGGTGGAGTCCCGCAGCCAGCAGAAGCGGTAGTCCCAGTTCCGTACGCCGCCGATGTCCTCCGGGAGCGAGGTGGTGGGGGCCGCCACGATGCCGCCGGTAGGACCGAAGGTGAGTGCCTTGAGGGTGATCAGCGAACGGATCACGGCTTCCCGGTAGGGCCCTTCGTACTTGCACCGGGCGGACCACTCCGCCCAGTCGGTCAGGGTGTTCTCCAGCGCCTCGTACGGGTCCACGAGATCGGGGCGAGGGGAGTGCGAGGGGTGCCAGGTCAGGACGAAGGCCACCTGCTCCCCCGCACGGACGCTGAACGACGAGCACGTGGAGAACTGCTGGCCCCAGGTCTTGACGGGCGGTTCGCTGCGCAGCCACGCGGAGTCGGGTCCCGCGACCGCCACCCGGTGGCCCTGGGAGCGGCGCATCCACGGCACGATGGAGCCGAAGTCGAAGCGCAGCCGGATCACCGAGGCCATGTCGACCGTTCCGCTCACTCCCTCGACGATGCGCATCACATCGGGTTCGTGGTCGCGCTGGGGCATGAAGTCGATGACCTTGACGGTGCCGGTGCGGGTTTCCCAGAACGTCTCCAGGACGAGGGAGTCACCGCGGTAGGCGCGGCGCGTGCAGGTGTCCGCGCCCTTCGGAGCGATGCGCCAGTGGCCGTTCTCCTCGTCGCCGAGCAGCGCGGCGAAGCAGGCGCCCGAGTCGAAGCGGGGCAGACAGAGCCAGTCGACAGAACCGTTCCTGCCGACCAGGGCGGCTGTCTGGAGATCGCCGATGAGGGCGTAGTCCTCGATGCGTGGGGTCACGTTCTGGCGTGTTCCCGAACCTGACCCGCGTTAAGCAGCCATGGGGTCAGGAGAGGCGGGAGTCACCCCCGCGGACGGATGTGCCGTCAGGCCTTCGCGGGCTCGGGCTCCGCCGCGTCGGCCTCGGCGTCGGCCTCGGCCGCGGCCGCGAGCCGGTCGCGCTTCTCCCGGCGGGCCAGCACCACATAACCGACCGGAACACCGGCGGCGAACAACCACCACTGCACGGCGTACGCCATGTGCGGGCCGATGGAGCTGTCGTCGGGAGCCTCGATCAGCTCGGGGGTGTCGCCCTTCGGCTCCGGCCCGGTCTGCTCGATGTAGCCGCCGAGCACCGGCCGGGCCAGGAGCTTCGCCTGCTGGGCGCTGTTGATCAGCATCACCTGGCGGTCCGGCAGGTCCGAGAGGTCCTTGATGCCGCTGCTGCCCGTCGTCTCGTCGGCCTTGAGCCGGCCCGTGACGGTCACCTCGCCCTCGGGCACGGCAGGCACGTCGGGGAAGGCGTGCTGGTCGGCGGCGGACGGGACCCAGCCGCGGTTGATCATGACCGTGCCGCCGCCCTTGAGGTCGAACGGGATCAGCACGTGCACGCCGATGCTGCCGTCGGTGGCGGTCCTGCGCCTGACGACGACCTCGTGCTCCTCGTCGTACGTCCCGGTGGCCGTCACCGCACGCCAGTAGTCCGAGCGCGGGACGACGTGACCGGGCGAGGTGAGCCCGGCGACCGGCACGGGCTTCGCCTTGAGGTTGTGCGTGATCAGGGCGTTCTGCGCGACCTTGTGCTCATGCCGGTGCAGCTGCCAGAAGCCCAGCTCGACCATCGTCGGAATCAGGACGAGGGCGATGAGGGCGAGAATCAGCCACTGCCGGGTCAACAGGAAGCGGTACACCCCATGACGGTACAACTGCGTCATGGGGTGCATCGCGGAGGGGGTGGGGACAGGGGTGTGGCGCCCGGTGCTCAGACTTTGTCGATGATGCCCACCTTCCCCTCGGCGCGGGCGCAGTGGCCTCCGCAGAACCAGTGCCCGTCGACCTCGACACCCTGGCCGATGACCTGGACCCGGCAGTGCTCGCAGATGGGCGCCATGCGGTGGATGGCGCAGGAGAAGCAGTCGAAGACATGCACCGCGCCCTGCGCGTGCACCTCGAAGGACATCCCGTAGTCGTTTCCGCATACCTCGCAACGTGCCATGCGCCACAGGGTGGGACGCGGGGCGGCGGGGGGCGAGCGGCGGGCGGGCGAGTCGCCCCCGGTTCACTCCGATGACGGTGTCGGGCCCGGGACCTTCACGGCCGCGGCCACGTCCCGCAGAAGATGGGTGAAGGCGCTCTCCTCCAGGATCGGAGTGCCGAACGACTTGGCCTTCACCGTCTTCGACGTCGCGGCGTCCGGGTCGTTGGTGACGAGCAGGCTCGTCAGCCGGGAGACGCTCGTCGCCACGTGCAGCCCCGCCTCCACGGCCCGGTCCTCCAGGAGCTCACGGTCGATCGAGGTGTCGCCGGAGAACGCCACCCGCATGCCCTGCATGAGGGGTTTGTCCTTCTCGTACCGTCCGGGATTCGGATAGGGGCAGGCCGGACGCTTGCGCGACGGGCGCCAGCTGTTCTGCGACCCGTACGAGGGCTGGTAGCCGATCCGCGGGGTGACGGGGGAGTCCGACCACTCGGTCAGCGGCCGGCACTCCAGCAGCGGCAGCCGCACCCCGCCCCGCGCCGCCGCGTGCAGGCTCGGGCGGAACGCCTCGGCCAGTACCCGGGCATCGTCCAGTGCGTGGTGCGCGCGCTCCTGCACCACACCGAAGTGCGCGGCCAGCGACTCCAGCTTGTGGTTGGGCAGCGGCAACCGCAGTTCCTTGGAGAGCGCGATCGTGCACAGCCGTTGTTGTACGGGGGCGACGACCGCGGCCCGCGCGTACTCCCGGGCCAGCATCGACCAGTCGAAGGCGGCGTTGTGCGCGACGAGCACGCGGTCGGCGAGCCGCTCGGAGAGCTGGGCGGCGACCTCGGGGAAGAGCGGGGCGCCTTCCAGGACATCGCTCGTCAGCCCGTGGATCCAGACGGGGCCGGGATCGCGCTCCGGGTTGACGAGGGTGTACCAGTGGTCCTCGACGTTGCCCTGCGCGTCCAGGCGGTAGACGGCGGCGGAGATGATCCGGTCGTCCCGTGCGAGTCCGGTGGTCTCCACGTCGACGACCGCGTACCCCTGCGGGTAGGCGGTCGGCCACGGTGCTGCGGTCTGGCGGTCGTCGAGCATGGTCACAGAGAATACGGGCCGCCACCGACAGTCCCCTATTCGGTCACCCCCTCCCGGGCGCGCGGTCGTGGGGCGGGCCGGCCAGCAGCCCGTCCACCAGGGCCCGTAGGGACGTGACGAAAAGCCGGTCCTGGTCGGCGGGCCGCGCCAGCGCCCGGGCCAGCGCCGGGTCGCCGTCGGCCGTCGAGGCGCTCCACAGCTCGCCCTCGGCCGGTGACTGGACGGGGGACCGCTCCCGGTTGCGCTCGACGAGCAGGAAGCCGACGGTGTGGAACTGCACCGCCCTCACCGCGGAGGCCGCGCGGGCGCCGCGCAGCCCGGCGGCGTGCACCTCGTGGACGAGCGCCTGCTGGGCCGGCAGGAACATGCGTTCTGTCAGTCCTCGTTCGTGGACCATCGCGATCAGATGCGGGCGCGCGCGCAACTCCCGGCGCAGCCCGCGGGCCACGGAGACGATCCGGGTGCCGGGGGTGCGGCCGGTGGGGCGCAGGGTGCCCATCTCCTGGACGGTGTGCTCGACGAGGGCGTCCAGCAGCGCCTCGCGGTTGCCGACGTGCCAGTAGATCGAGGTGACCGCAGTCCCCAGCTCGGCGGCCAGTCTGCGCATGGTGAGGGTCTGCGGGCCGTGCTGCCGCACGAGCCCGGCAGCGGCCGCGAGGACCTCCTCACGGGTCAGCGACGAACGCGCCACGACTCCTCCAGACTCCGGAACTCCGTTACACGCACGGCTCTTTACCCTTCACGAGCTCCGGTGTAACTGTGTTACAGAACCCGGCACGGACAACCGAGAAGGGTGGCACCGCATGGCACGTGTACGGTACGGCGCGCGCACCGAGGCCGAGATCGCGGCGGCCCGCGAGGCCCGCTCCCGGCTCCCCGACATCTGGTCCACCGGCGTCGCCGCCGTCTGGGAGAGCGATCCCGACGCGGTGGCCGCCGTTCTCCCGCCGCCCCTGAAACCCGCCGCGCGTCCGCTCGTCCGGGCCGGCATCAGCAAGGTCGATCTCCCCGGCTACCCCCTCGGCGCGGGCTCCGTCGCCGTCGCCGCGGTCCACGACGGGCACGAGGGCTGGTACCCGTTGGTGATGCCGATGACCCACGAACGGGCCCTGACCGGCGGCCGCGAGGTGTTCGGTGAGCCGAAGAAGCTCGGCGAGGTGAGCGTGGAGCGTGAGGGACTCGTCGTGCACGCCTCACTCGCCCGCCACGGCATCGCCTTCGTCGAGATCCGCGGCGCGGTCACCGAACCGCTCCCGCTGCCCGCACCGGCCACCAAGCTCGACTTCTACTTCAAGTTCCTGCCCGCGGCGGACGGCGAGGGCTTCGACTCCGGCCCCGTACTGATCCACTGCACCCGCCACGAGAAGGTCCGCCGACTGGAGCGGATCACGGGCGACGTGGTGCTCCGCGAGTCCATGTACGACCCGGTCGCCGATCTTCCCGTGCTGCGCGTACTCGACATCACCATCGGCGAGAAGACCAGCGACCAGCAGGGCCGGGCCGTCGAGCGGGTGAGCGCCGACGCGCTGTTGCCGTACATCCATCAGCGCTACGACGACCCGCAGCAGATCCACGACGGCCCGCCGCGAGGGAGCGTCCGATGAGACTTCAGGAGGGCCAGGTCGCCGTCGTCACCGGCGCCGCGAGCGGCATCGGCCTCGCCATGGCCCGCAGGTTCGCGGCCGAGGGCCTGAAGGTCGTGCTCGCCGACGTGGAGGAGGGTGCACTCGACAAGGCTGCCGGTGAACTGCGCCGCGAGGGTGCGCAGGTGCTCGCCGCGGTCGTCGACGTCGGCGAGCGCGAGTCCGTCACCGCCCTCGCCGATGCCGCGTACGACACCTTCGGCGCCGTGCACGTGCTGTGCAACAACGCCGGGGTCGGCTCCGGCGCCGAGGGCCGGATGTGGGAGCACGACCCGAACGACTGGAAGTGGGCCTTCGCCGTCAACGTCTGGGGCGTCTTCCACGGAATCCAGGCCTTCCTGCCCCGCATGCTGGCCGACGGCACCCCCGGCCACGTCGTCAACACCTCGTCGGGCGACGGCGGAATCGCCCCGCTCCCCACCGCGTCCGTGTACGCCGTCACCAAGTCCGCCGTCGTCACGATGACCGAATCCCTGTACGCGCACCTGCGGGCGGAGGGTACGTCGATCGGCGCCTCGGTCCTCTTCCCCGGCCCGCACATGCTGCGCACCGGGCTGTGGGAGTCGCACCGCAACCGGCCCGAGCGCTACGCGAAGGAGCGCCCGCGCCGCACCCCGTACCGCAGCCTCGACCAGTGGGAGACCGCCATGAGATCGGCGGGCCACGAGGTGGAGTTCACCCCCGTGGAGGACGTCGCCGCGACCGTCGTGGACGGGATACGCGCCGACCGCTTCTGGATGCTGCCCGACAGCGAGCACAGCGACCGGCAGATCCGCGCCAGATCGCAGTCGATGCTGGAGCGGGCCAATCCGTCGTACCTGGAGAGCTTCGTACTCGACTGAGGAGCGGGGGCCCGTCGTTCGGATCAGGCCGGCTCGCGGGGCCCGGCACGCGCATCCGCTGCGCTGTCGTCGATCACCGACGCTCCGCGTTGCCCCGATCCTCCGCCTTGCAGCCGCACGCACCAGACCGGGCTCCCTGATCCGGCCCGGTCCCAACGAAAGGACCCAGGTCCCAGCGATGACTGACGACCGGTACCTGATCATCTCCTCCGACTGCCACGCCGGGCTGCCCACCGAGGAGTACCGGCCCTACCTCGACCGCCGCTTCCACCGGGAGTTCGACGACTTCCTGGCCGGCCGGGACCGCCGGCGCGAGGAGATGACCCGCCTCGGCGTACGCAACGAGGCCTTCGCCGACAAGTGGTTCCACGACAACGAGCAAGGACTGAAGGGTGGCTGGGACACTGCGCAGCGCCTCAAGGAGCTCGACGGCGACGGCGTGGTGGCCGAGGTCGTCTTCCCCGACGCGGACGCCGTCGACAGCCGTACCGCGGCCCCCTTCGGGGTCGGCCTCGGCCTCTCCGGCGACCAGGACCCGGAACTGGGCATGGCCGGGGCGCAGGCACACAACCGCTGGCTCGCCGACTTCGTCTCCCAGCACCCCGAGCGCCACTGCGGCGTCGCCCTCCTGCCCGTCACCGGGGACGTCGACCGGGTCGTCGCCGAGATCCACCGGGCGAAGGAGTCCGGACTCGGCGCCCTCATGATCCCCTCCATGTGGGTGGACAAGGCCCCCTACCACGACCGCCGGTACGACCCCGTGTGGGCGGCCGCCGCCGAGACCGGCATGCCGGTCGTCACCCACTCCGGCGCGGCACCTCGCCACGAGTACGGAGACCACCTCGGCATCTACGTCTCCGAGGTCACCTGGTGGCCGTCCCGCCCGCTCTGGTTCCTCCTCTGGTCGGGCGCCTTCGAACGGCACCCGGGGCTGAAGTTCGGCGTCGCGGAGTCCGGCTGCTGGTGGCTGCCGAACCTCCTGTGGTTCATGGACCGGCTCTATCTCGGTGCCCACGGCGGCAAGAAGCTCTCCCCGTTCGCCGAACTCAAGCGGCCGCCGCACGAGTACCTCGACCGGCAGGTCTTCATCTGCGCCACCAACACCAAACGCCGCGAACTCGCCCAGCGGTACGAGATCGGCGTCGGCAACATCCTGTGGGGGAGCGACTTCCCGCACCCCGAGGGCACCTGGCCGGACACCGCGAACTGGCTGCGCAACACCTTCCACGACATCCCCGTCGCCGAGACCCGCGTGATGCTCGGCCTCGCTGCCGCCGAGGTCTTCGGCTTCGACACGGACAAGCTCGCCCCACTGGCCGCGCGCATCGGCCCGACCCCCGCCGACCTGGGCCAGAGCACCGACCAGGCAGCGGTCGAGGCGTCCTGGGCCCGCTCGCGCGAGGTCGGCCGGCACTGGCTCACCGACCACGACTTCCCGGTCCTGGGGGCGTCATGACAGACCGCTACACCGTCATCTCCGCCGACTGCCACGCCGGGGCGGACCTCCTCGACTACCGGCCCTACCTGGAGTCGAAGCACCACGAGGACTTCGATGCCTGGGCGGCGGCCTACGTCAACCCGTACGAGGACCTGGTCGCCGACACCGCCGACCGCAACTGGAACTCGGACCGCCGCCTCGCCGAACTGGAGGCCGACGGCATCGTCGCCGAAGTCGTCTTCCCCAACACCATCCCGCCCTTCTTCCCCTCCGCCTCCCTGATGGCGCCGGCACCGTCCCGGCAGGAGTACGAGCAGCGCTGGGCGGGGCTGCGCGCCCACAACCGCTGGCTCGCCGACTTCTGCGCCGCGGCGCCGGGCCGCCGGGCAGGCGTCGCCCAGGTCCTCCTCAACGACCCTGCCGAGGCGGCCCGTGAGGTCCGCCGCACCACGCAGGCGGGCCTCACCGGCGGCATCCTCCTGCCGGGCGCTCCGCCGGGCAGCGGAGTCCCGGAGCTGTACTCCGACGTGTACGACCCGCTGTGGGCGGTCTGCGCGGAGCTCGGCGTACCGGTCAACCACCACGGCGGCTCCGCCTCCCCGCCGCTCGGCGACGAACCGGCGGCCCGCGCCGTCTTCATGGTGGAGACCACCTGGTTCTCGCACCGGGCACTGTGGCACCTGATCTTCGGCGGTGCCTTCCGCCGTCACCCCGGGCTGCAACTGGTCCTCACCGAACAGGGCTCCGGCTGGATCCCGGGCGTCGTGGAGATGCTCGACTACTACCACGGCCGGCTCGTCGCGGCGGCCTCCCGAGCGGCGACCGCCGAGTCCAAGTTCGGTGCCGGGCTCGCCACTTCGATGGGCGCGCCCCCCAGCGAGGTCTGGCGCGACAACTGCTACGTGGGCGCCAGCTTCATGCGCCCTCACGAGGTGCCGCTGCGCGACCGGATCGGCCTCGACAAGATCATGTGGGGCAGCGACTACCCGCACGACGAGGGCACCGCCCCGTACTCACGCGAGGGCCTGCGGATCGCGTACGCAGGGCTGCCGCCCGCGGAGACGGCCGCCATGGCCGGCGGGAACGCGGCCCGCGTCTACGGATTCGACCTGACGGCGCTGGACCGTATCGCCGCGGAAGTGGGCCCGACCGTCGAGGAGATCGCCGAACCCCTGAAGGAGGTGCCGCAGGACGCCACCAGCCCCGCCTTCGCGCCGGGCGGGTCGGTGCGCGTCTGGTGACCGGGAGTCGCCGAACCCGTCTGGCCGACGGACCGTCTGTGGCAGGGTGATCTGGACCGATCGGGCCTGATGGGGGAGGCGACAACGGCCGTGGGCGTGAGCAGGCAGGCATTGCTTATCGCGGTACCGCAGTACGAACTGAGTGACCAGTTCCCGGACTTGACCCATGCCGTGGTCCGAGATGTGGAGCTGATGGATGCCGCGCTGCGCTCGTCCGGCTACAGCGTCGAGACCTTGGGGCTCGCCGCCGACCGCCCGGCGCTTCGGTCCCGGATCATCAGCGCGATCAGCCGGGTCTGCTGCACGGCGCCGGAGGGTGGCACCGTGCTGGTCCACTTCACCGGCCATGGACTCTCGGTGGATGGTTCGGACTACCTCGTACCGTCGGAGGCGCAGCTCAACTGGTCGACCGATCCTCCCCATGTCGACGCCGACAGCCTCATCGGACTCGATCTGACGAGTCTGCTCAAGGGCTGCAAGGCAGGCAACGTCCTGCTCACCATCGACGCCTGCCGCGACCCGCTCACCGACCCGGAGGGGTCCTTCGGCGGCCCCGCGACCAACTTCCCGTCATGGCGGGACCGGGTGGCCGTCGTCTTCGGCTGTGCCGCGGGCCAGACCTGCGGTTCGGACGACCGTGCGGGCAGCCACTTCAGCCGGGCGCTCGCCGAGGCCCTCGCCGCTGACAGTTCGCCGCGGACGGTGGGAGACGTGATCTCCCACACCGTCCGCAGAACTGCGGAGTTCGCCCGTGCCGCAGGGCACGAGCAGCGGCCCAATCCGCAATACGCGCCGAGCGGCCCCGGCGCGATAGCCGGGATCGAGCTCTGCTCCGGGCGGACCCTCCAGGAGGAGTGGTCGGTGGCGGTGCGTGACCCCGAGCTGTGGACGGCCGTCCAGTGCGCGGAGGAACGGAAGGGCGCACTTCAGCACGCCCTGGTGCAGCTCACCGTCGAGTGCGCCGGACTGCGGGCCTCGGCCCTGGCGGAGGTCCCCGACCCCTGGGCCGACGACGGCTATCCGGTGCGGGTCCTGACGACGGGGCTGCGCCCCCTGCTGGCCCCGTCGGTGACCCAGGGCGGCCCGACGCTGGACCCCTGCGAACTGGCCGTGCTCATGGCAGCGCCCTTCGTCCGCGAGGCCGTGTACGCCATGGGGGTCAAGGAGGCGGCGGCCGCCGAACCGTTCCGGCTCGACCCTGCGACGGGCGAGCTCGGGGCCGACGCGGCTCGCATCGACCTGGAGCACACGTACGCCGCGCACCCGCTGATCTGGCGCAAGGGGCGCGAACTGGCGAGCAGGGACGCCGGCAAGGAGGCTGACGCGGTCGCCGCCTGGCTGATGCACCGCCATGTCCTGGGTCGTGAGGAGCTCTGGGACGTCTACGCGCCGGGCCTGCTGCGTCCACTGGCCTCCGCGATGCTCGGCATCAGTGAGGACTCCGCACGGTTCGCGGAGTTCCTGGACGGGCTGATGCGGGTCTGCCGCCAGACCGCTGTCCCGCCGTCGCAACCGTACGCGGGGGAGCGCGAACCTGCGGACGGGCCGCAGAGGCCGTCCGAGCTCGTGCCTCCCGTCGGTCCTTCCGAACGCTGGAGGCTGAGGGAACTGTCCTGGCTGATCGGCCTGGCGGGGCTGCTCGGCGGGGATCTGCGGGACATGCCGGGCGTCATGGTGGACAACATCGGGGTGATGGACGGCCTGATTCCCGCGCAGGCGGTCAACGGCGTTCAGGAGCTGCGCTGGTCCAGGGACAGGCTCGGCACCTGTATCGATCTGGATCTTCCCTGTCCGCACCCGGCGGTGCACGCCGCGCTGGAGAAGCTGACCGGCTGGGCCGACGACGCCGTGCAGCACATCAAGCAGCACCTGGCCCCCGGTGAGCCCACGGGCCCGCTCGCGCATCTCCCCGAGCGCGTCACCTGCCGCAAGCTGCGGCCGCAGTACAACGCCGCCGATCGCGGCGATGCCTACGGGCTGCCGCTGATGCGTTTCAGCCTTGCCGAGGACGAGATGCGCGAACTCCTCATGGGTTCCCAGCTGTACGGCGACCGGATGCTGGCCCTGCGTGAGCTCTACCAGAACGCCCTGGACGCCTGCCGGTACCGTCACGCGCGGGTGCGGTACGGCGCGTTGAAGGAGGGCATCGGGCAGCAGTGGGACGGCGAGATCGTCTTCCGGCAGGGCGTCGACGAGCACGGTCGCGCCTACGTGGAGTGCCAGGACAACGGCGTGGGCATGAGCCAGACCGCGTTGCGCAGCACCTTCTCGCGTGCCGGGCGCCGGTTCGAGCAGTCCAGGGAGTACCGGAGGGAACAGGCCCGCTGGCGAGCCGTGGACAAGGACCTCAGGCTCTTCGCGAACAGCCGTTTCGGTATCGGAGTGTTCAGCTATTTCATGCTGGCCGACGAGATCAGCATCTGGACCCGGGTCACGGACGAGTTCGGCCGCCCGGAGTCCGGCCGCGGGCTGCGGGTGGACATCGCGTCGAGCGGAAGTCTTTTCCGTATCAAGGAGAGCGACACGTCCCAGCCGAGCGGCGGGACCACGGTGCGGCTCTATCTCAACGGCGATGCGATAGAGGTGGCCGACGAACTGGCCAAGCACGTGTGGCTGTGCGACTTCACGATGCGGGTCGAGCAGGCCGGCGCGGTGGTCAAGGAATGGGAGAAGGGAGTCCTCTACTACGACGGCGACTGCACGAGTCCGGTGCGGGCCGACCGGAATGTGTGGTGGGTACCCGGCCAGGGCTGCCTGCTCGTGGACGGGATCTGGACACCTGTGGGTGATCGGGAGGTGGGCCCGGGCGAGTCATTCCGTTCGCTCTCCCACCGTTCGGTCGAGGGGGCGTTCGGATGCGTGGTCGACCTCAGGGAGACCCGCTCCCCGGAGCTGAACACCAGCAGAACGAGAATCCTGAAGTTCGACGAGAGGTGGCGGGCGGCCCATGTCCGCGCCCTGACGGAACACATGGACATTCCACCCTGGTTCAGCGTGGAATGGTTGTGGAGCTTTGCGCACAGCCACAGTGGAGGCGCGCAGCCGCTGGTCGCGAGACTCCTTGACACGGATGCGTCGCTGGCCAGCTCGACCGGCTGGGACCGGGCCGCTGGGATTGCGCTGCGTGAGCTCGGATGCTTTCCGATGGACATGGCACTGCACAGGGGCGAGAAGCCCTCGGATTTCCAGCACACCACCTTCGGGTCGGCGCCGCCCGGTCTGGTGGCGTGGCGGGTGGCCGTCCTGCGCGCGGCACGCATCCCGGTGGCATCCCGATGGGTGGACGTACCGGCGCCGGAATCGCTGGCAGGGTACCCGCAGCCGGTGCCGTGGGAGAGCCGGATCACCGCAGAGGAGTACGGGGGAGGCGTCCGTCTTGAAGAGGCTGTGGTGCCGCAGCCCGGGGACCGGGCCACGACGTTCGCCGGACTGCTGGGCCGCCTTCGCAGGTACGCCATCGCCGGTGTCCGTGTCCCCGCCGTGCCCGATCTCGAGGCCGCCCATACGGTCGAACTCGACTCCGTTGACTGCGCGCTGCTCGCTGTGAGCCAGAAGTACGGCACGCCGCTGATCAGTGAGTGGACGCGGGAGGGGGAGGAGGAAGAACAGGAGCAGGACGGCCCTTCCCTGGTGCTGTCCGTGCTGAATCACTTCTCCGTCAGGGATGAGCTCCCCTGGCGGGAGGCACTGACGAGGGCCGGGCGATTCACTGCGGCCGGATTCCCCCTGGCACCGCTGGACATCGATCTCGGCAGAGTTCCGGCGGACTCGGTCGCGACGGAGAGAGAAATGCGGGTGTTGCGCTTGCACCCCGCGTTCGGCGGTGACGGGAGGGGATTCAAGCTCGCGGAACACCCCTCGCAAGAGGAGTTCGAGCAGGTCGTCCAGCGCTACGAGTGGCTCGGGCTGTCGACGGATGCCGCGATGGTGGAGCCCGCGAGCGGCACCGGCGGAGACGTCTACACAGAGGTGGAAGCCGCGTTCGGACGCGCGTACTGGCCGGGGGAGCACGGTCCGTCCGCACGTCTCTGGGCCGCGGCAGCGGCCAGGACGTCTTTGACGGTGGGAGAGGTGTACGAGCGCTTCGCGCCGTGGTTCGTGTCGATGGACCTGCAGCTTCCCGACCTGGACGGGCTGAAGGACCGTACCTTCACCAAGCTGGAGTCCGCCCTGGTGGCGGATCCGGCCATGCCCCGCGAAAGCTACCGGAGGTACGTGGCTCATCCGTGTGCGTCACCGTATCTCGCGCCGCTCGCCGAGATCGCCGTCGCCGTACGCGCGTCCCAGGCGGACACCGCCGACATCGTCGCGGCGCTGACGAGCTTGGCAGGGGACGGACTCGTGGACGCCCGGGCTGCGGAGCTCGTCGACCGTTGGCTCGGCGTTTCGCAGGACGACATGGGGCTCCTGACGCCGTGGTCCTGGGGGCTCGCGTGGGTCGACAATCCGGGAGGTCCGACCCGTCTGGACTCGGCGTATGCCGTGCTGGCGGCATCCGCACGCAGCCTTCCGCTCGGGGACGTGTATGCGAAACTCCGCGATCTGGCCCCGCTGCTGGGCGTCGAGCCCTTGATGGGCATGCTTCCCGAGCACTTGTCCGACGTGCGCGTCACCGCGGCGGACGTGGAAGCCAGTTGCGAGTGGACACCGGAGGGAGTGCGCTGGCTGACGGGGACCCATGTGGACAGGCTCGCGCAGCATGCCCGGGGCAAGGAGGGCACGCTCGGCGACAGTCTGAGCGAGCTGAGCAGGTTCGTGCAGCTCGGTAGCCCGTGGCAGCCGCGGGGCGACGCAGCCGACGAGGAGTGGGTGCGGTGGCGTCCGACCCGGCACGACACCGCGATGTTCCTCGACGACCTGGCCGGCAACCGGCCCGTCGGCCCCATCGACCTCCTGCGGGTCGCGGCCCGCTTCGGATGGCCGATGGACCTGGCGTGGGACCGCCTCGCGGTCTACCGGCCCTTCGGCGTCGAGCTGGCCATCGAGCGGCCGGAGTTCTCCGCGATCCCTCTGTGGCAGGACCTGATCCTCCTCACCGATGAGTACACCGGCCGTGCCCCGGCTCTCGGCGGACGGGTGCCCGGCGAGCGGATCGCCGTCAGCGCACGGGAGCTCGGATGGACCACGGCCCAGGTCGTGGAGCGGCTGAGCCTGTACGCCGGCGTGTTCGGCCTGGACCTGCCGGGGACCTATCCCGACGTCCCGGCCCCGACACCGCCCGCGATCCCGTACCGCGATGCGCAGCAGGAAAGGAAGGCGGATGCCGCCCACGCATGATCTGACACCGTTCCGCGAGCAGGAGCTCACTCCCGCCGGGAACCCCGCTGTCGTACGTTCCGCCGACGGCCGCTGGTACACCGTCACCGGCCGGTGCCCGAACTGCCACGCGAGCAGCGTGTTCCGGGTTGCGTATGGAGTGCTCGGCCCGCACAAGGGCCGGCGGCTGCTCGGCCGCAGGAAGACCCCGGAGCCGCTCACGGGGAGCATCCTCGTCTACTGCCAGTGCGGCTTCCCTCATCCGGACCGGCCCTCCGAGTCCCCCGACACGGGCTGCGGGGCCTTCTGGGACGTGCCGGTGCCATGACAGATCTGACCAGGAAACGACTCGCGCAGCTCGGCCAGCAGCTCCAGCTCGAACAGCTCGCCGCCGTCCGTAAGCAGGCCGAAGGGTGGCGCAACGGGCTGACAGCGCTGACCGGGCTCGTCGGCGTCGTCTTCGTCCTCAAGGGGCGGGAGAGCGTCGCGGGCATGGCAGGGCCCTGGCGCTGGACCGCGGCCGCTCTGCTCGTCCTGGCCTTCGCCCTGTTGCTGGCCGGGGCCCTGGCCGCCGTGCGCGCCGCGCACGGGCGGCTCGG
The DNA here is from genome assembly GCF_040630635.1 of Streptomyces sp. NPDC005761. Lineage (NCBI taxonomy): Bacteria > Bacillati > Actinomycetota > Actinomycetes > Kitasatosporales > Streptomycetaceae > Streptomyces > Streptomyces sp. NPDC005761. Next base: position 63,594 of record NZ_JBEXXX010000040.1, read on the forward strand.
GCACGGCACGTGGCTGACCGGGGACGTGCTCCTGACCGCCGTACTGGACGAGGTCGAGCGCACTCAGGACGTACTGACCGCCGCACGACGCTGTTCGGTCGCCGGCCTCACGGCGGTTGTCGCGGCCATCGCGGTGACCTGGGTCGTACCGGCGGAAGCGGACAAGCCGGCCGAGCCGGCAGGCCCCACGGTTGTCGTCACCACGGTCGCCGGGGCCATCTGCGGTGAGCTGGTGCTGAGCGACGGCGTCGCGGTGACACTCTGGGTCCGCGGCCAGAAGGCGTTGCGGTGGATCCCGGCGGACGACGTCCGCTCCCTGGCACCGGCAGCGCGGTGCTGAGGACGGCCGCGGCGGTGTCGGCGGGTGACCGGCGAACAGGAGATGGGACCATCCCCGGATGAGCGATACCCAGGCCCACCACGAACCGCACGGCAACGGCCTCGGCGCGCGGCTGAACTGGCTGCGTGCCGCGGTGCTCGGGGCCAACGACGGAGTGGTCTCCACCGCGGGGCTCGTCGTCGGCGTCGCCGGGGCCACCGGTGACCGGGGCACTCTGCTGACGGCCGGCCTGGCCGGGCTGCTGGCCGGGTCCATGTCGATGGCGGCGGGCGAGTACGTGTCGGTCTCCACCCAGCGCGATTCGGAGAAGGCCGCGCTGGCGACGGAGAAGCGGGAGCTCCAGGAGACCCCGGAGGCCGAACTCACCGAACTGACCGGCCTGCTGGAGGGCAAGGGGCTCAGCCGGGAGGTCGCCCGTGAGGCCGCCGTCCAACTCACCGAACGCGACGCGCTGCGCGCCCACGCCGAGGTCGAGCTGGGCATCGATCCGGACGACCTGACGAACCCGTGGCACGCGGCAGGGGCAAGCTTCCTTGCGTTCACGGTGGGTGCGCTGCTGCCCCTGCTGGCGATCGTGCTGCCGCCGTCGTCGGCCCGCCTCCTGGTGACCGTGCTGTCGGTGCTCGCGGCGCTGGCCCTGACGGGCTGGTGGAGTGCCCGGCTCGGCGGCGCGGCGGCGGGGCCGGCGGTGCTGCGCAACATGGGCGGGGGAGCGGTGGCGATGGCCGTGACGTATGTGGCGGGGGAACTGCTGGGGGCCGCGGGGGTATAGGGCGGCCGGAGCAGGTGCCGGCTTTTGGCAGAAGGTGCCAACGGCTGCTGACAAGATGTCTCGCATACTTGTTGGTAACAACGTCTAGTCCGGGGCGGACCCCCCGCTCTACGGTGCAGGCATGCCGACGAACCTGCCCGATGTAGTGCTCTGGTCCATACCGGCCTTCGTCCTGCTCACCGTTCTGGAGATGGCGCTCCACCACTTCCACCCCGATGAGGACGCCGCCGGTTACGAGGCGAAGGACGCCACCACCAGCATCACCATGGGGCTGGGCAGCCTGGCCTTCGACCTGCTGTGGAAAGTGCCCATCGTCGCGATCTACACCGCGGTCTACGAGCTGACCCCGCTCCGCGTCCCGCTTCTGTGGTGGACCGTCCCGCTGATGCTGCTGGGGCAGGACTTCTTCTACTACTGGTCGCACCGCGGCCATCACGTGATCCGGATCCTCTGGGGCTGCCACGTGGTCCACCACTCCAGCCGGAAGTTCAACCTCTCCACCGCACTGCGCCAGCCCTGGACCTCGCTGACCGTCTGGCCGTTCTACCTTCCGCTCATCGCCTGCGGCGTCCACCCGGCGGCGCTCGCCTTCTGCTCGTCGGTGAACCTCGTCTACCAGTTCTGGGTGCACACCGAGCGGGTCGACAAGCTGCCCCGGCCCTTCGAGTACGTACTGAACACCCCCTCCCACCACCGGGTGCACCACGCCTCCCAGGGCGGCTACCTCGACCGGAACTTCGGCGGCATCCTCATCGTGTGGGACCGGTGGTTCGGGTCGTTCACCGCGGAGACGGAGCGGCCGGTGTTCGGCCTCACCAAGAACATCGACACGTTCAACCCGCTGCGGGTCGCCACCCACGAGTACGCCGCCATCGCCCGCGACGTGCGCGCGGCGGGCAGCTGGAGCGAGCGCGCGGGGCGGGTCTTCCGCGGGCCCGGCTGGCAGCCCGCCACGGCCACGGCGGGCAAGGGCAAGGCCCCCACGGCGGCCCCCGCGCGGGAGCGCACCGGATGAACGCCGGTCCGCTCCGGGGCCGGCGCGAGCGTTGCGTCCGCCCCCTGCTCGTCGCCTTCCTCGTCGTGTGCGCCGCGGACCTCGTCGGGGTCCTCGCCGACAACGGCCCCGCCCACTTCGTCGCGAAGCCGCTGCTGATGCCGCTCCTCGCCGCGTACGCCGCGGCCCGTCGGGGCCCGCGGCTGCTGATCGCCGCTCTGCTCTGCGGCTGGATCGGGGATGTGTTCCTGCTGGCCGACGCCGACCTCGCCTTCCTCGTCGGGATGGGCGGCTTCGCCGCGGGACACCTCTGTTATCTGCGGCTCTTCGGACGGGCCCGGGGCGCCCTGCTGCCCGGCATCGCGTACGCCGTCGTCCTCACCGTCTTCGTCGTCCTGATCTGGGACGGCCTGCCGGCCGGGCTGCGGATACCGATGGCCGGTTACAGCCTGCTGCTGACCGCCATGGCCTACCGCTCCGGCGTCCTCGGCCGGTACGCGGCCGCCGGAGGCGCACTCTTCCTGCTCTCCGACGCGCTGATCGCCACCGGCATCGCCGACTGGCCGCAGCTGCCCGCCCCCGACTTCTGGGTCATGTCCACCTACGTGGCCGCGCAGCTCCTGCTGACCCTGGGCGCGCTCGCCCCCGGGGCGAAATGGGCCGGTGCGGCCCCCGGGGCGTACGGTGAGCGGAGTATCAGCATCTGAGACCACGAGGATCCCCACGCATGCGCGCCACCGTCATCCACGCCCCCCACGACATCCGCGTGCAGGAGGTCCCGGACCCGGCGATCCAGCAGCCCACCGACGTGGTGCTGCGAGTCCTGCGGGCCTGCATCTGCGGCAGCGACCTGTGGGCCTACCGCGGCGAGTCCGCCCGCCGGCCCGGCCAGCGGATCGGCCACGAGTTCCTGGGGATCGTCGAGGAGGCGGGCTCCGAGGTCAACGGCTTCAGCATCGGCGACCTCGTCGTGGCGCCCTTCGTCTGGTCCGACGGCACCTGCGCCTACTGCGCCGAGGGGCTCACCACCTCCTGCCCGCAGGGCGGCTTCTGGGGCTCGGTCGGTTCCGACGGCGGACAGGGCGAGGCCGTGCGCGTCCCGTTCGCCGACGGCACGCTGGTCAGGCTCCCCGCCGCCGGGGCCTCCGACGACCACCTGCTCACCGCGCTCCTGGCCCTGTCCGACGTCCTCGGCACCGGTCACCACGCCGCTGTCGGCGCCGGTGTGAAGCGTGGTTCCACGGTCGCCGTCGTCGGGGACGGTGCCGTCGGCCTGTGCGGTGTCATGGCGGCCAAGCGGCTCGGCGCGGAGCGGATCATCGCGCTCGGCCGCCATCAGGTGCGCACCGACATCGCCCGGGACTTCGGTGCCACCGACGTTGTCGCCGAGCGCGGCGAAGCGGCCGTCGAGGCGGTACGCGAACTGCTCGGCGGCGAGGGTGCCCAAGCGGTGATCGAGGCCGTCGGCACCGAGCAGTCCATGCGCACCGCCGTGGGCATCACCCGCGACGGCGGCTCCATCGGCTACGTCGGCGTGCCGCACGGCAGTGGCACCGGACTGGACCTCGGCGTCATGTTCGACCGGAACATCGCCCTGCGCGGCGGCGTCGCCCCCGTGCGCACGTACATCCCGGAACTGCTCCCCGATGTCCTGTCCGGCACCATCGACCCGTCGCCCGTCTTCGATCTGACCGTCGGCCTCGACGAGGTACCGGCCGGTTACAAGGCGATGGACGAGCGCACGGCGCTGAAGGTCCTCATCAAGCCGTGAGCCACGCGGCCGCGTCGCTCATCAAGCCGTGAGCCACGCGGCCGCGTCCGCGCCCAGCGGGCCGGGCGGACGCGACCAGTCGGTGGGTGCTCCGTCGAAGGCCACCGGTGGGAGCGCGTGGCGCAGGCGCCCCAGCGGGCTGTCCGTCTCGGTGAGCCACGGCTCCGGGTGGTACGCGGCGCTGCCCGGTGCCGGCCGGTCCGCCCCCGCGGGGATCTCGTCCGTGAGCCACGCGGCGGTACGGGCGAGCGCGAGGGTGACCAGCCTGGAACCGCCCTCGTCGTGCTGCTCGGTCAGGGCCCTCAGCACGGCCGCGGCCAGCAGATAGCCCGTGCCGTGGTCCAGCGCCTGGGCGGGCAGCGCCCCAGGCCGGCCGTCGGCCGCTCCGGGCTCCGCCTCGGCCGTCGCGATGCCCGTGGCCACCTGCACCAGGCTGTCGAAGCCGCGTTCCAGGTGCCACGGGCCACGCCCCCAGGCCGACAGGCGCCCGACCACCAGGCCCGGCCTGCGTGCCGCCAGGCCCTCCGGCGCCAGCCCGAACCGATCCAGCGCCCCGTGCCGGTATCCGGTGAGGACCACGTCCGCCCCGGCCAGCAGCCCCTCGAAGGCGGCCCGCCCGGCCTCCTTCGCCAGGTCCATGCTCACGGAACGCTTCCCGAACCCCGTGTCGCTGTGCGCGTCCTGGCTCTCCGGGAGCCGCGGTGAGTCGATCCGAAGTACGTCCGCGCCGAGCAGCGCGAGCGTACGAGTGGCGACGGGCCCCGCGGTGACCCGGGTGAGGTCCAGGACGCGCAGCCCCGCGGCGGGCAGCACCGGCGCGCCGGTGAGCGGGGCCGTCCGGCGCACGGGAGCCGGCCCGATCCGCTCCCGTTCCACCAGCGGCATGGTCCGCAGCGCGTGACGGCGCGGGTCGGCGGCCCACTCCACGGGGGTTCTGGCAGCGACGGCCAGGGCGCCCGCCGCGTACACCGTCCGCTCGATCCCGGCCGCGCTCCGCCCCTCGAACGAGCGGGCCACGGCGTCCACCGCCACGTCGTCGGCGATGTCCTCGGACAACCCCAAGGTGCCCAGCAGGCGTGCGCGGTGGTGCGGGTAGTTGGCGTGCGTGCGGACCCAGCCGTCGGCCGTGCGCCAGAACCGGGACAACGGGGCGAACGTGGCCGGCGCGCGGCCGTCGACCCGCAGATGGCGTTCGCTCACGAACGCGGTGGCCACAGCTCCGTCATCGGTCCGGACCCCGGGGACGGGCCCGCCGGTGCGGCGCGCCGTCAGCTCCGCGGCGGCCAGGGAACAGACCGCGACCGCTGCGCGGGCGAGGTCCCGCACCGGCAGCCGGGCGGGCAGTGTTCCGGCCGGTCCCGAGAACGCGATACGGGCGAGGAGCGCCGGGTCGCCACCGAGGGCCGCCCAGGCCTGCTCGGTGGCCGTGGCGGGCGAGGCGGTGGAGTGGATCATCCCCGCACTATGGCACCGCGTGCCACCCCGGGCCAGAGGGCGGGGAGTTGCCAGGCTCCCCGCCCGGTGCGGGGGCCGACCGTGCCGGCCCCCGCACCGTCACCTACCAGCGCACCGCGTCCAGCGCGTCCACCACTCCGGCTCCGTAGAAGCCGTTGCGGTTCTTGCCGCCCTCGCAGACCGCGTCGACCTCGCCGTCGCCGTCGATGTCGTACGGCTCACCGCACGCCGTGGCATCGGCCTCGAGCGTCAGCAGGGCCTTGACGGCGGCCGCCGACGCGTACGGGTGCTTCGACTTGATCAGGGCCACGACCCCCGCGACATGCGGGGAGGCCATCGAGGTGCCGGCCTTGTAGCCGTACTTGCCGCCCGGCAGCGTGGAGAGGATGAGGCCGCTCGTCGCGGGCGGTGCGGGCGTCTGGTAGACCGTCGAGTCGCCTCCCGGCGCGGCCACGTCGATGACGCCGTTGCCGTAGTTCGAGTACGAGGCCTTCAGCCCCTTCGCACCCGTCGCCGAGACCGTCACGACGCCCGGCAGCATCGTCGGGATGTCGGGGCACTGCGCCGGGTCGATCGTCCGGGGGAGCGGCGAGGTGTCGTTCGGGCTGGACGCGTCCTCGATCGTGGCGGCCGCCAGGTCCTCGGCCGAGTTGCCGGCCGCGGCGACGTTGACCGTGCCCTTGCCCTCGGCGTACCGGGTCGCCCGGGCGACGGCCTCGACCAGCGCACCCTGGTCCGGATCGTCCTTGCAGTTGTACATCCACGGGTCGGTGTAATAGCTGTTGTTGGTGACGTCCACGCCGTGGTCGGCCGCCCACATGAAGCCGCAGACGACGGCCTCGGTGTAGAAGAAGCCGTCCGGGTTCCCCACCTTGATGCCGGAGACCTTCACCCCGGGGGCGACCCCCGTGACCCCGACGCCGTTCTTCGCGGCGGCGATCGTGCCCGCGACATGCGTGCCGTGATCGCTCTCACCGGCCGCCGGACGCCAGGAGCCCGCCGTGGTGTCCGGGGCCCCGGACACACAGTTCGCCGAGGCGGAGCGATCGAAGTTCGCGGCGAGATCCGGGTGGGTGTCGTCGACACCCGTGTCGATGACCGCGACCGTCACCTTCGAGCTGCCCAGCGACTTCTCGTGCGCCTTGTCCGCCTTGATGGCGGGCAGGTCCCACTGCAGGGGCTCCATGGGGTCCTGGTCGGCCGTCGCCTGCGCCGCCGCGGTCCGCTCCTGCTGCGCGGTCAGCGGCTGGTCGACCCCGATGTCCTTCGTGGCCTGCGGGACGATCGGGTTGGTACGGGTGGCACCCGCCGAGTCGACACCCCTCACGAGGCGCATCGTCTGCGCGAACCGCGGGTTCTGCGAGTGGGCGACGATGACCCCGATCCGGTCGTAGGCGTTCACCACCGTGCCGCCGGCCCGCTCGATCGCCTTGCGCACCTGCTTGACGGTGCCGTGACCGCCGCGGGTGTTGATCACGTACGAGAGCTTCGGACCGTCCGTCGACACCGTCGCCGAGGGCGTCTCCTGCGCCGGAACGGCGGAGGCGGTACCCGTCGGCAGGAAGCCGAGCGACGCGGTGAGGGCCAATCCGACGGGCAGCGTCAGTGCGCGCTTCCGTCTGGATCCCAGATGAGCCATGGGGTCTCCACTTCATCCGTGTCAGTGGACCGGACACGGGCCGTGTCCAGTCGCGTACATGACCAGTGAAGCTATCGCTGATCATCCCCGCTCATCAATGAGTTCGAGAGAAACGATTCCTGCCGGAGCGTCCGAAGGGGTGACACGGAGACGGCGGAAACCTAGGTGAACCGCTTCGCCGTGCGCTGCGTGCCGTTGTCAGGGGAGGCGCACCATCCCTCCCCGATATCGAGGTCCCCAGTGAAATCCACCGTCCCCACCACCACCGCACCCGCGTCGCGAGGAGATTCCGTGGCTACCGATGCACCGCCGCCCGAGGGCAGTACGGAGAGCGGCCCCGCCCAGCCCACGACCGAGGCGTTCCTCGCGGAGCAGGAGAGCGCGGAATTCGGCGAACTGCGCCGCTCGTACCGCTCGTTCGCCTTCCCGCTGACCATCGCCTTCGTTCTCTGGTACCTGCTGTACGTGCTGCTGTCCAACTACGCCGGCGGCTTCATGGGCACCAAGGTGTACAGCAACTTCAACGTGGCCTTCGTCTTCGGCCTCGCCCAGTTCCTCACCACCTTCCTCATCGCCTGGCTCTACTCGCGGCACGCCAACGCGAAGCTCGACCCGAAGGCCGAGGCCATCAAGTCCCGTATGGAGGCCGACGTATGAGCGCCGCGTACCACTCCCACACCGTCGTGACGCTCGCCGCCTCGTCCACCAGCGAGCACCGGCCGCTGATCATCTCGCTCTTCGCGGTCTTCGTCGCCGCGACCCTCGGCATCACCGTCTGGGCCGGCCGCCAGACCAAGAGCGCCTCCGACTTCTACGCGGGCGGCCGGCAGTTCACCGCCTTCCAGAACGGCCTCGCGGTCTCCGGCGACTACATGTCCGCGGCCTCGTTCCTCGGCATCGCCGGAGCCATCGCCCTCTTCGGCTACGACGGCTTCCTCTACTCGATCGGCTTCCTCGTCGCCTGGCTGGTGGCGCTGCTACTGGTCGCCGAACCGCTGCGCAACTCCGGCCGGTACACCATGGGCGACGTACTCGCCTACCGGATGCGCCAGCGCCCGGTCCGTACCGCCGCGGGCGTTTCCACCATCGTCGTCTCGATCTTCTACCTGCTTGCGCAGATGGCCGGAGCCGGAGTTCTGGTTTCGCTGCTCCTCGGGATCACCAGCGATGCCGGAAAGATCCTCATCGTTGCGCTGGTCGGCGTACTGATGATCGTGTACGTCACCATCGGCGGCATGAAGGGGACCACCTGGGTGCAGATGGTCAAGGCCGTGCTGCTCATCGCGGGCGCCATCCTGATGACCTTCATGGTGCTGTGGAAGTTCGACTTCAACGTGTCCGACCTGCTGGGCACGGCCGCCGAGAAGAGCGGCCACGGCGCGTCGTTCCTGGAGCCCGGACTCAAGTACGGCGCCACGGGCACCTCGAAGCTGGACTTCCTCTCCCTCGGTATCGCCCTGGTGCTCGGCACCGCCGGCCTGCCGCACATCCTGATCCGCTTCTACACGGTGCCGACCGCCAAGGCCGCCCGTAAGTCGGTCAACTGGGCCATCGGCATCATCGGCGCCTTCTACCTGATGACGATCGCGCTCGGGTTCGGCGCCGCGGCCCTGATCGGCCCGGACGAGATCAAGGCGAAGAACCCGGCAGGCAACGCTGCGGCCCCGCAGCTCGCCGAGTATCTCGGCGGGGTCGGCACCACCGGCGGCGCCGTCATGCTCGCCGTGATCTCCGCCGTCGCCTTCGCCACCATCCTCGCCGTCGTCGCGGGACTCACCCTCGCCTCCTCGTCCTCCTTCGCCCACGACATCTACGCCAACGTCATCCGCAAGGGGAAGGCCACCGAGAAGGAGGAGATGCGGGCAGCGCGCTGGGCCACCGTCTTCATCGGCGCGGCCGCGATCGTCCTGGGCGCCTTCGCCCGCGACATGAACGTCGCCGGTCTGGTGGCGCTCGCCTTCGCCGTCGCCGCCTCGGCCAACCTGCCGACGCTCCTCTACAGCCTCTTCTGGAAGCGGTTCACCACCCAGGGCGCGCTGTGGTCGATCTACGGCGGCCTCGCCAGCTCCGTGATCCTGGTGCTGTTCTCGCCGGTCGTCTCCGGGAACGCGAAGACCTCGATGTTCAAGGGCGTCGACTTCGCCTGGTTCCCGCTGGAGAACCCGGGCCTGATCTCCATCCCGCTGGGCTTCCTGCTCGGCTGGATCGGCTCCCTCCTGTCCAATGAGGAGCCGGACAAGGGCAAGTACGCCGAGCTGGAGGTCAAGTCCCTCACCGGCATCGGAGCCCACTGAGAGCAGGAGTTCACACAGGAGAGCGGTCCCCGCACGCTCCCTTGGCGCGGCCGCGTCGTAGAGTCCTACGACGCGGCCGCGCCAGTCCTCGTGTCAAACGGGCCCCTCCGTTGTCACAGGTCTCGCGTAGTCTCGGAAGAGTCAGACATCGCAACCGGGAAGTCACCGGGGGAGGGGGCCCACCATGCTCATCGACACCTACGACCGGGTCGCCACCGACCTGCGTGTCTCTCTTACCGACCGCTGTAATCTGCGCTGCACCTACTGCATGCCCGAGGAAGGCCTGCAGTGGCTGGCCAAGCCCGACCTGCTGAGTGACGACGAAATCGTCCGGCTCGTCCGCATCGCCGTCACACAGCTCGGCATCACCGAGGTCCGCTTCACCGGCGGGGAGCCTCTGCTGCGTCCCGGACTCGTCTCCATCGTCCAGCAGTGCGCGGCCCTGGAGCCCCGCCCGAAGATGTCGCTCACGACCAACGGCATCGGACTGAAGCGGACCGCTGCCGCGCTCGAAGCCGCAGGCCTGGACCGGGTCAACGTCTCCCTGGACACCCTGCGGCCCGAGGTGTTCAAGACCCTTACCCGCCGCGACCGCCATCACGACGTGCTGGCCGGACTCGAGGCCGCGCGCGAAGCCGGACTCACCCCCGTCAAGGTCAACACCGTCCTGATGCCGGGGCTCAACGACGACGAGGCGCCCGACCTGCTCGCCTGGGCCGTGGAGAACGACTACGAGCTCCGCTTCATCGAGCAGATGCCGCTCGACGCCCAGCACGGCTGGAAGCGCGACGGCATGATCACGGCCGGAGACATCCTCCAGTCGCTGCGCACCCGCTTCGACCTCACCGCCGAGGACGACGGGGAGCGCGGTTCCGCTCCCGCCGAGCGCTGGCTCGTGGACGGCGGACCCCACCGGGTCGGCGTCATCGCCTCCGTCACCCGGCCGTTCTGCCGGGCCTGTGACCGCACCAGGCTCACCGCCGACGGGCAGGTGCGCACCTGCCTGTTCGCCCGCGAGGAGACGGACCTGCGCGGCGCGCTGCGCTCCGAGGCCCCGGACGAGGAGATCGCCCGGCTCTGGAAGCTCGCGATGTGGGGCAAGAAGGCCGGATCCGGTCTCGACGACCCGTCGTTCCTCCAGCCCGACCGCCCGATGTCGGCGATCGGCGGCTAGGGCGTGTTTCGAAAGTAGCGCCGTCCGCCCGGAGGGCGGGTCCGGCGGCGTCTGGTGCGTGCGATCGCAAGGCGGAGGGTCGCCCCGATA
>NZ_JBEXXX010000041.1:0-73434 GCF_040630635.1 Streptomyces sp. NPDC005761
CGCCCGCGAGGTCTACCGCGCTCTGACCGTCACACCAACAGAACAAGTCACCCAAAACGACCTTGCTCCTGCAGCTTGACGTCTATAGGAGCATCAGTGAGGACGCGGCTTCGCCGCGGCACAGAAGGCCCCCGCGAGTCACGTCCTCGCGGGGGCCTTCCTTCATCCGCCTGCCCGGTGAAGGTTGAGAAGACGATCACGAGGCAGGGCGTTTCGGTGCGCCGGGTTCAGGGCGCGAGCAGCAGCACGTCCGCGCGCTCCTTGGCGGCCGCGTAGCGCTTCGCCACGTCCTGCCAGTTGACGACGCGCCACATCGCCTCGATGAAGTCGACCTTCTGGTTCTTGTACTGCAGGTAGAAGGCGTGCTCCCACGCGTCGAAGACCAGGACCGGGACCGAGCCCTGGCCCACGTTGCCCTGGTGGTCGTAGACCTGCTCGACGATCAGCCGGCCGCTGAGCGGCTCGTACGCGAGGACGCCCCAGCCGGAGCCCTGCGTGGTGGCCGCGGCCTTCGTCAGCTGGGACTTGAAGCCTGCGAAGGAGCCGAACGAGTCGGTGATCGCGTCCGCGAGGTCGCCGACGCCGTCCGCGGCCAGGGGCTCGCCGCCGCCGTCGCCGGTCATGTTGTGCCAGTAGATCGAGTGCAGGATGTGGCCGGAGAGATGGAACGCGAGGTTCTTCTGGAGCCCGTTGATCGCTCCCCAGGCCTCCTTGTCCCGTGCCTCCTCCAGCTGCTCCAGGGTGTCGTTCGCACCCTTCACGTACGCGGCGTGGTGCTTGTCGTGGTGGAGCTCGATGATCTGCGGATTGATGACCGGTTCGAGCGCCGCGTAGTCGTACGGGAGTTCCGGGAGCGTGTACGTGGCCATGATCGAACCCTCCAGCTGCTGAACAGTTGTTATTGCAACCTATATGCAAGAGCAGGCTAACAGCAGGAGTGGGCGGGGGGATCAGCCCTTCGGCGTAGGACCACGGCCCCGCAAGCGCTCCGGGCGCGCGAAAACGCCGGGCGGGCCCGAGTGATCGGGCCCGCCCGGCGTTTTCGTGTACCGGGACTAGCTGTCCGTCGTGCCTGTGGCGCGCCGCTGCCGTACGACACCGATGGCGATCAGGACCGCCGTCAGCGCACCCGTCGCCAGCAGCTGGTCACGGGTGTCGGGCTGGCGGAGCATCAGGAAGAAGATGCCGGCCATGGCGAGGAGCGCCACCACGGTCAGACCCGGGAAGAGCCACATCCGCACCACCAGCTTCTCGGGCGCCTCGCGTTCCAGCCGGGCGCGCAGGATCAGCTGGGAGACCGCGATGAAGATCCAGACGACGAGGATCACCGCGCCGATCATGTTGAGCAGCCACGGGAACACGTCGTCCGGGCGCCAGTAACTCAGCAGCACGCACAGGAAGCCGAACACGGACGAGACCAGGACCGCGGTGCGCGGTACGCCGGAGGTGACCCTGCCGAGCCGCTTCGGACCCTGGCCGCGGGCGACCAGCGAGCAGGCCATGCGGGAGGCGCCGTAGATGTTCGCGTTCATCGCCGAGAGCAGCGCCACCAGGATGACCACGTTCATGATCTCCGCCGCGCCGCTGATGCCGAGGTGATCCAGGGCCGCGTAGAACGGGCCCACCTCCACCACCTTCGCGTCGTCCCACGGGACCAGGGTGACGATGACCGCCATCGAGCCGACGTAGAACAGTGCGATCCGCCACATCGCCGTCCGCACGGCCTTCGCGACACCCTGCACCGGATTCTCGGACTCCGCCGCGGCGATGGTGACCGTCTCCAGGCCGCCGTACGCGAAGACGGAGGCCAGCAGCCCGATGACCAGTCCCTCGGAGCCGTTCGGCATGAAGCCGCCCTCACCGCTGAGGTTGGCCGTCCCGGGGGCGTCCGTGCCCGGGAGCACGCCGAGGATCGCCAGCACGCCCAGCACCAGGAACAGCGTGATCGCCGCGACCTTGAGCGCCGCGAACCAGAACTCGAACTCGCCGAACTTCGTCACCGAGGCCAGGTTCGTCCCCAGGAACACCACCATGAACAACGCCACCCAGGCCCATTCCGGGGTCCCGGGCAGCCAGCCGCTGATGATCTGCGCGGCGCCGATGCCCTCCAGGCCGACGGCGACACAGAGCAGCACCCAGAACGCCCATCCCGCCGTGAAGCCCGCCCAGGGCCCGATCGCCCGCTCGGCGTGGACGGAGAACGACCCGGAGGCCGGATTGGCCGCCGACATCTCGCCGAGCATGCGCATCACGAGCATGACCAGCAGCCCCGAGACCGCGTAGGCGATGACGATCGAGGGCCCGGCGGCGGCGATTCCCGCGCCGGAACCGACGAACAGCCCGGCGCCGATGACCCCGCCGAGCGCGATCATCGACAGGTGGCGCTGCTTGAGTCCGTGGGTGAGGGCCGAGTCGCTTCCGGTGTCGGAGGCGACGGCCGGGGAGCCTGTGGGGGGAGGCACGGAGGTCCGAGGCATGGACGAGCTCTGTTCGGTCGGCGAGACGGGGGACGGGTACACAGTCTGAACACGCGCGCCGTTCACGGGGAACAGCTGTCCGCTATACGGTCACCAGGCTCACACGCCACGCACACCGGGCCGCGTGGGGGCGGGTGCGGCCATGAACCGTCGTTTTAGAGGGAATTCACAGTCCCGACGTCGAGACCTTTCCCGGCCGGTGGCTGTGGCATCCGCTCCCACCTCCGTGACGAGCATCACGCCCCGACGTGATTGCATGCCGCCCTTTGTGTGAACCCCACCAATCCCTCAACCGTCCCTTTGTGGGCCGCTGATGGTGATCCAGCCATACTCCGTCGGCTAACGTCAGCCCCAGTCTGTCCCCACCTGCCCTCACCCCGCGGAGTCCCGATGAGCACTGCTGCCGCCGCCCCCGTCCGTACCGGAGCGGTTCTCGCCGATCTGCTGCCCGCCGCCCGGCACCGCTACGCCGTGGACACCGCCCTGGTGCTCGGCGGCGCCGCGCTGACCGGCATAGCGGCCCAGATCGCCGTCCCGGTCCCGGGCTCCCCGGTCCCGGTCACCGGTCAGACCTTCGCCGCGCTCCTGGTCGGCACCGCGCTCGGCGCCCGTCGCGGCTTCCTCGCGCTCGCCGTGTACGCGCTCGTGGGTATGGCCGGCATGCCGTGGTTCTCGGCCGGCAGCTCCGGCGCGGGCGGTGCCTCCTTCGGCTACGTGCTCGGCATGCTGCTCGCCGCCACCGTCGTCGGCGGCCTGGCCCGCCGCGGCGGTGACCGCTCCGTGCTGCGCACCGCGGGCACGATGGTGCTCGGCTCGGCGATCATCTACGCGGTCGGCGTGCCCTACCTGGCACTGTCCACCGGTATGTCGGCAAGCGCCGCGATCGCGGCCGGTCTGACGCCGTTCCTGCTCGGCGACGCGCTGAAGGCGGCGCTCGCGATGGGCGCGCTGCCCGCGTCCTGGAAGCTCGTCGGCCGTCGCGGCTGATGCCGTAGGTCCCTCCGAAGAGGCTCGCCGGGTCGTCACGCGACACCAGACCGGCGAGCCTCTTCCGCGTCCCCGGGGTGTGGATGCCCTGGGCACGGTCCCCGCCGCCGAAGGGGTGGTGCAGCGAACGGCCGACGAGCGGCGGCCCCAGGACTGCGCCCAGCTCCGCGTACAGCGCCCGGACGGACGCCACGTCCGTACCGTCGAGCGGTGACAGCAGGGGGGAGGCTCTCCGCCGTACGCTCGATGCGCTGACGACGGAGAGCCTCCCCCGGACACCTGACGAAGGCCGTCGGGCAGGGACGTGTCAGCTGCCGATGGTCCCGGCCGGGGCGTCGCTCCGGCGCCGGCGCGCCTCACGGACCAGCGACACGGCCACCACCAGCACCGCGACCAGCAGCGAGAGCAGCACCTGCTCGCGCCCGGCGTCGTCCGTGAGCATGTAGACCAGCACGAACGAGATCATCGCGATGGTCGCCCAGGTCAGGTACGGGAAGAGCCACATCCGTACCACCAGCTTCTCGGGCGACTCGCGCAGGATGATGCCGCGCATCCGCAGCTGGGTGAAGCAGATGACCAGCCAGACGAACAGGGCGACCGCGCCGGAGGAGTTCAGCAGGAACGCGAAGACGGTGTCGGGCCACTGGTAGTTGAAGAAGACCGCGACGAAGCCGAAGACGACGGAGGACAGGATCGCCGCCTGCGGTACGCCCCGCTTGTTGGTCCGGGCGAAGGCCTTGGGCGCGTCACCGCGGCCGCCGAGCGAGAACGCCATCCGGGAGGCCGTGTAGAGGCCGGAGTTCAGGCAGGACAGCACGGCCGTCAGCACGATGACGTCCATCACCTGACCGGCGTGCGGGATGCCGATGACATCGAGCGCCGCGACGTAACTGCCCTTGTCGAGGATCGACGGGTCGTTCCACGGCAGCAGCGTCAGCACGACGAAGATCGAGCCGAGGTAGAAGACGGCGATACGCCAGATGACGCTGTTGGTGGCCTTCTGCACGGCGCGCTGCGGGTTCTCCGACTCGCCTGCCGCCAGGGTCACGATCTCGCTGCCCATGAAGGAGAAGACGACCATCAGCACCCCGGTGAGGATGGCGCCCGGACCTTCGGGGAAGAAGCCGCCGGTGTCGGTGAGGTGGGCGAGTCCGGATCCGGCGTGGTCCGATCCCGGCAGCACCCCGAAGACGGCGAGCAGTCCGACGATCACGAACGCGCCGATCGCCACCACCTTGATTCCGGCGAACCAGAACTCGAACTCACCGTAGGAACCCACGGACACCAGATTCGTCGCGGTCAGGACCAGCATCACGATCAGTGCCCAGCCCCACTGCGGCACGCCCGGGACCCAGCCCTCCAGGATCTTGGCACCCGCCGTGGCCTCGACGGCGAGCACCACGACCCAGAAGAACCAGTACAGCCAGCCGATCGAGAAGCCGGCCCAGCGGCCCAGCGCCTGGTCGGCGTAGGTGGAGAAGGAGCCGGAGGCGGGGCGGGCGGCAGCCATCTCGCCGAGCATCCGCATCACGAAGACGACCATCAGGCCGACCAATGCGTACGACAGCAGGATGGCCGGTCCGGCGGCGGCGATGCCGGCCCCGGAGCCCACGAACAGGCCCGCGCCGATCACACCGCCGATGGCGATCATCGAGAGGTGACGGTTCTTGAGACCGGCCTGGAGCCCGTTCCGGGACTCCGTCCGGTCCGAACGGTCCGGCCCGTCGGGCTGGTGGCCCGGCCCTGCCAGAGTCGTCTGCGACGTCATGGATCGAATCCTTACGTTTTCGGATCACTCGGTGCGTGACTCGCCGCACCACGGTGGTGGAGCGGCGAGCGATGCATTGAAGCCCGGTGAACCCCGAAAGCGGAACCCCCTCCTCCGATTAGTTGACCGGATCGTTGCCTCAGTGGCGTCGCACACACAGGGCCCGCACATCGGGGCCCCACCGCACCCCGTCGTCGGTTACCCGGCGTCGCTCGTGCCACACTCCTCCCATGCGCGTGTACCTCGGATCCGACCATGCCGGTTACGAACTCAAGAACCACCTCGTCGAGTGGCTCGATGCACAGGGCCACGAAGTCGTCGACTGCGGTCCCCACATCTACGACGCCCAGGACGACTACCCGCCGTTCTGCCTGCGCGCCGCCGAGAAGACGGCCGCGGACCCGGACAGCCTCGGTATCGTGATCGGTGGCTCCGGCAACGGCGAGCAGATGGCCGCGAACAAGGTCAAGGGCGTCCGCGCCGCACTCGCCTGGAGCGAGCAGACCGCCGCCCTGGGCCGCGAGCACAACAACGCCAACGTGATCTCCATCGGCGGCCGGATGCACACGGCCGAGGAGTCCACCAAGTTCGTCGAGATCTTCCTGACGACCCCGTACTCGGGCGAGGAGCGGCACACCCGCCGCATCGAGATGCTCACCACGTACGAGAACACCGGCGAGCTCCCCCCGATCCCGGCCCACCACCCGCAGCAGGGCTGACCACCCCATATCCTGAACCGTGCCGCCGGTACCCCCGGCGGCACAGCCATGTCCGCCCGCGCCTCAGCGAGGAGAACCGCAGCCGTGCCCGAGGGACACACCATCCACCGCCTCGCGGACGACCACCGGGACCGCTTCGCCGGACGTCCCGCGCGGGTGAGCAGCCCGCAGGGAAAGTTCTCCGACAGCGCCGCCCTGCTCGACGGCCGGGTGATCGACGGGGCGGACGCCCACGGCAAACACCTCTTCCTCGGCTTCGAGGACACCGGCTGGGTCCACATCCACCTCGGCCTGTTCGGCAAGCTCGGATTCGGTACGGTCCCGGCCCCGCCGCCCACCGACACGGTCCGGCTACGCCTCCTGAACGACGCGCACCACGCGGACCTGCGCGGCCCCACCACCTGCGCCCTGATCACCGATGCCGAGAAGCGCGCGATACACGACCGGCTGGGCCCCGACCCGCTGCGCCCCGGCGACGACGGCGAGCGGGCCTGGCAGCGGATCTCCCGCAGCCGGATCACCGTGGCGGCCCTGCTCATGGACCAGAAGGTCGTCGCGGGCGTGGGCAACGTGTACCGCGCGGAGGTGCTGTTCCGGCACGGCATCGATCCGTACCGCGCCGGCAAGGACCTCACCCGCCGAGAGTGGGACGCGATCTGGTCGGACCTGGGCGCGCTGATGCGCGAGGGCGTACGGAACAACCGCATCGACACCGTGCGCCCCGAGCACCTGCCCGAGGCCATGGGCCGCCCGCCCCGCGTGGACGACCACGGCGGTGAGGTGTACGTCTACCGGCGCGCCCGTCAGGCCTGCCACATCTGCGGCACGGAGATCCGTACGGCGGACCTGGCCGCCCGGAACCTGTTCTGGTGCCCGGGCTGCCAGTCCCGCTGACCGCACCGGCCGCCTCGATCGCGGGCTCGATCTCGGGCCCCCGGCACCCGCCCGGAGGGCGCGAGCAGCCATGCCGGCCCGTCCGGGAAGATCCGGTTCGTCCGGCGGAACAAGGACGAGTCCCGTCGCCGGACCAACCCGTACCCCTCTAGAACCCTCGCGGCAGCCACGGTGCCACGTCGGACAGGAACGCCGACGACGCCTCCGCCACCGCCCCGGCCCGCAACTCCCGTACCCGCCCTGCCAGGGCCAGCGCGCCCAGCGCCTCGCCGCCCAGATACGCGGAGCCCAGCTCCCGTACCGACAGCGCCAGATCCGCCGCGTCTTCGGTGCGCTTGCACGACGCGCCGCCCTTGGCGTCCACCGTCAGCCGCCAACGCCCGGCATTCCAGGGGCAGAACGCGTCCTCGACCTCGAACACCACGTCCAGCGGCCCCCGGTAGGTCCGCGCCTCCAGGGCGGCGCCCACGTCCACCAGCCGCACATGCAGCGAGTCCCGCACCCGGATGTCGCACCGCCGTACGTCCGACACCAGGTGCAGTACCGCGTCGTCCGTCGGCCGGTTCCGTGCCTCCACCGTCGACGTGAGGTCGATCTCGAACAGGAACTGCCAGAGCGCCGCGTACGCCGCCGGGTCCAGTGCCGCGAGATCGTTCACCACAATGCGCCCCTTTGGGCCCGCATTGTCCCAGTCGGGCTTGATGTGGTAGTTCGTGTAGCCGACGAGCTCACCGTCCCGTTCCGCCAGCAGGCACTGCAGCGCGGAGCCGCCCTCGCGTGAACTCGCAGGATCGACCAGCGGCTTGCGCTCCCAGCCGGGACCGTGGGCCGGGGTGCCGGGACGCCCCGCCACCAGGCGCGCGTACACGCTCTCGCACGCCGCGACCGCCTCGTCCTTCTTCGCGTACCGCAGCCGGACCCCGCCGGTGCCCTCCGGCACACTCAGCCGCACCCGGTCCGTGTCGATCGACACGGACATCTGTCGGGTCGCCGCCCCGTACCCGAAGCGGCCGTAGATCGCGGGCTCCGAAGCCGTCAGCACGGCGATCGGCTCACCCAGCGCCCGCACGTCGTCGAGCTGGCGGCGCATCATCGAGGTCAGCAGACCGCGCCTGCGGTGCGTGGACGCGACGCTCACCATCGTGACCCCGGCCGCCGGCACCAGGGCCCCGCCGGGCACGGCCATCCGGAAGCTGAACGCCCCCGCCGTCGCGACCACGCCGCCGCCGTCCCAGATCCCGATCGACCGCTCGCACTCGGTGAGTGCCTGATACAGCTCGCGTAGCTCGGGAGCCTCCGGGGCCCCGCCGAACGCGAGCTCCAGACCCTCGAACCACTCGTTCCACTCGGACGGTTGCAATACACGGAGCTCTGTAGACATATGCCATGCCTACCAGGACTTCGACAGTCGGGCGAGCCGTTTTCGAACGCATTGTCACAGGGGTCCCCCTGCACCGGAGCCCGCCGGGTGGATAAGGTCCCCGCAATGGCCCGACGCGCAGGAGCAGAGACCTATCCGGCCCGATTGCGGAAATCGGCGCACCGGGTACGCACCACGCTGCGCCGCTCCGGAGTCGACTACTTCCGCGGGGACGGCTCGGACTGGATCGCCCTGGCCGCGCTGCTGCTGACCATTCCGGCGATCACCTGCGGCACCCTGCTGAACCCGGTGTGGTGCTCGCCGACCGTGCTCGTCCTGCCCATCGTCGCGGGCGGCCTGCTGCTGCGGCCCGCCAGCCTCCTCGGCCTGTACGCGACCGCCGCCGCGGCCCTGATCGTGGAGGCCGTCTGGCTCGGCCCGTACGAGGACGGCCCCGCGCGGGTCACCCCCGGCACCGTGCTGACGGTCGCGGCCTGCGGGTTCCTGGGACTGATCCTCGCCCAGTTCCGCGCCCGGGTCGGCGTGCCGTGGCGGCGTGGCGGCACCATGCTCTTCGACCTGCGCGAACGCATCCGGGTGCAGAGCGCGCTGCCCCGCCTCCCGCAGGGCTGGCACCGCGAGATGTCGCTGCGCCCGGCAGGCGGCCAGTCCTTCTCCGGGGACTTCGTCGTCGCGGCCCGCACCAACGGCGGCCGCACCCTGGAGGTCGTGCTCACCGATGTCTCCGGCAAGGGCATGGACGCCGGCTCCCGGGCGCTGCTGCTGTCCGGCGCCTTCGGCGGGCTCCTCGGATCGCTGCCACCGCACGGCTTCCTGCCCGCGGCCAACGGCTACCTGCTGCGTCAGGACTGGGACGAGGGCTTCGCCACCTCGATCCATCTGGTGCTGGACCTGGAGTCGGGCGACTACGAACTCCTCTCGGCGGGCCACCCGCCGGCCCTCCAGCTCCACGCCGGAAGCGGCCAGTGGGAGGAGATGGCGGCGGAGGGCCCGCTGCTCGGGGTGTACGACGGGGCGGAGTTCGACGCCGTGAAGGGTCACCTGGCCCCCGGTGACGTCCTGATGCTGTTCACCGACGGTCTGGTGGAGGCCTCCGACCGTGACATCGCGGAGGGCATCGACCGGCTGACGGGCGAGGCCGACCGCTACGTCACCACGGGATTCGAGGGCGCGGCCTGGCACCTCATCGAGGCCTGCGCCAAGGACGTCAATGACGACCGGGCACTGTTGCTGCTG
Organism: Streptomyces sp. NPDC005761; assembly: GCF_040630635.1. Taxonomy (NCBI): domain Bacteria; kingdom Bacillati; phylum Actinomycetota; class Actinomycetes; order Kitasatosporales; family Streptomycetaceae; genus Streptomyces; species Streptomyces sp. NPDC005761. Next base: position 9,463 of record NZ_JBEXXX010000041.1, read on the forward strand.
TCACGCCGCTCCTGATTCCGGAACCGTACGCAATCGGTTCGTACCGGACGCGCGTCAACGCAAGCCGGTCCGTCACCGGATCGGGAGCGGAACCGATTCGCGCCCGCCGGGCAGCAACCGGGCCAGCCAGTGCGAGCGCCCGGCGGCCAGGGGGGCCAGGACCGCGAGGACGAGCACGTAGCCCGCGATGAACGGGGAGAGCCGTTCGTCCAGCCCCGCGCCCGCCGCCATCGTGGCGAGGATCAGGGCGAACTCGCCGCGCGCCACCAGGGTCGTGGAGATGTTCGCCGTGGCCTGCGGGCCGAACGCGTAGACCTTGGCGGCGGCGAGGCCCGCGACGACGTTCATGGCGAGGGTCACCGCCACGGCGGCCAGCACCGGCCACAGCACGGTCGGCAGATCGCCCGGATTGATGGAGAGGCCGAACGCGAAGAAGAAGATCGCCCCGAACGCGTCGCGCAGCGGATGGACCAGCTTCAGGATGCGTTCCCCCGAGGTCGTGCTGCCGAGCATCAGGCCCACCATGAAGGCGCCGATGGCGTCCGCGACCCCGAACCACTCCGAGATCCCGGCCACCAGGACGGCGGCGCCGAGGAAGGAGATGACGAGGAGTTCGTCGTCCCGGGTGTTGATGAGCTTGCCGATGACCTTGGTGCCGAACCGGGCGGCCAGCGCGAGGAGCAGCAGGAATCCGAAGGCCTTGCCACCGTCGACCGCGGCCGCCGCGAGGCTGTCGGCGCCCGAGAGGATGGGCTGGAGGGCCGCCAGGTACAGGGCGAGGAACACGTCCTCGACGACGATGATGCCGAGGATCGGCTTGGTCTCAGGGTTGCCGATGCGGCCGAGGTCCACCAGGACCTTGGTGACGATGGCCGACGACGAGATGCCGAGCACACCGGCGAGGACCAGGGCCTCCGATGTGCCCCAGCCCAGCGCGAAGCCGAAGCCGAGTCCGGCGCCGACGTTCAGGGCGAGATAGGCCCCGCCCGCGACCGCCATCTTGCGGCCGCCCGCTTTGAGGTCGTCGAGGTGGAACTCCAGGCCGAGGTAGAAGAGCAGCAGCACCAGACCGAGTGCGGAGAGCATCTCCAGGTCGTGCGGGTCGGCCACGAGGACGATGCCGGGGGTGTGGGGGCCGAGCAGGATCCCGGCCAGGATGAACAGAGGGATGGTCGGCAGTCCGATGCGGCTGCCGACGCGGGCGAGGACTGCGGCGGCGAGGAAGGCGCCGCCCATGGCGATGAGCGTGTCTGCGTGTCCGATGAGCTTGGTCCTTCGTTGGGTCAAGAGAGCGTCAAGAAATCGTCAGTAATTAGTTTACCGAACGATTGACGCTGCAACTATGGCTGCCCCGGCGGTCGTCCGTCGAGGAGCGGGCATCGGCGGTCCGACCGCTCTCGGGCGCGGGCACCAGCGGTCCGTCCCTCCTAGGCTCGGGCCATGACCGCATCACGAACGCAGCTGACCCTGGCCGAAGTCGAGGCCATCGCCCGCGAGGCCCACGCCACGCAGAGGGACAAGGCGGGCAAGCCGTACGGCGAACACCTCGCGGCCGTTGCCGAGGGGGTGCGGGCCCGGGGCGGCAGCGACGAACAGATCGCCGCGGCATGGCTGCACGACGCGGTGGAGGACGACGCGCTGTCGGAGCGGTGGCTGGCAGGTGCCGCGCTGCCGCAGCAGGTCAAGGACATGGTGCTCGCCGTCACCAAACGGGCCGGCGAGGGCCTGCCGGCGTACACCCGGCGCATCCTGGCCACGCCCGGCGCCCTGTTGATCAAGGAAGCCGATCTCGCTCACAACGCGGATCCGGCCCGGCTCGCGGCGCTGGATCCGGCCACCCGTACCCGGCTGAGCGAGAAATATGCGCTGGTACGAGGGCTGCTCGGGCTCACTGCCCCGCAATCGCCCGTCGAGCAACGGGATTGAGCCAACACGTCGGAGCCCGGGCCCGAGCACGTGGGAGTCCGGGCCCGAGCACGACGGAGCCCGGGCCCGAGCACGACGGAGCCCGGCCCCGAGTCGGGGCCGGGCTCCGGCGTGTCCAGGTGTGCGGCGGTGGCGTCCTGCTCTCAGGCCTTCGTGGAGTCCCGCCGGAAGGCCCAGTTCATGTCCGGTTCGGTGACACAGCGCAGGACGCGCCGTACCGGCGGCGTGCACATCAGCGTCACCCCGGCCGAGGCGACGACGCTGACCAGCACCAGGCCGGTCGGCGAGACCAGCCACTGGTTGTGGTCGAAGACACCGCCGTAGTCGGCGCCCTTCACCATGAACCCGTGCAGCAGGTAGCCACAGATCGTTCCGGCTCCGAGCACCGTGAACCACATGTGGCGCCGGGGGACCAGGGATAGGAAGGCGGCGGTGAGGAGCGTCGCGCAGCCGAAGAGCGCGAGCGTCATCACCACGCCGGACCACCAGGGGTTACCCATGTCCTGGGCGGTCGAATTGCGCAGGAACCAGCCCAGTTCCATGCGGGGCGCCGCCCAGTAGGCGAAGAGCACCGCGACGGCGAACAGCGGGAGAGCCAGCAGCCGCACCTCGCGGCGGCGGACCAACTGAAAATGCTCGGGCCTGAGTTGGAGCCCGAGCACGAAGAACGGCAGGAACTGCAGTACGCGCGGCAGGTCCAGGTCGTCGCCGATGCTGGGGGCGAGCGAAGCGAGTGAGGCGATGACGAGCGAGACCGCCAGCGGGTGACGCAAATTGCGCCACAGCGGTGTGGTGAGCCGCCAGATGAACAGAGCGGCCAGGAACCAGGTGAGGTACCAGGGCTCGGTCAGGCTGATCGGGGCGTCGGGGTCGTCCACGTACCGCCGGAACAGCGAGTAGGCCGTCTCGAACACCACGTAGGGCACGGCGACCCCGGTGACCAGGCGCTTCACCTTGGCCGGGCTCATGTCGAACGAGCGTGAGAAGTAGCCGGAGATGATGATGAAAGCCGGCATGTGGAAGGTGTACGTCACCATGTACAGCGCACGCGCGGCCCTGCTCCCCTCCATGACCGGCACCCACGAGTGGGCCACCGCGACGAGCACGATGGCCAGGTACTTGGCATTGTCGAAGTAGGCGTCACGCTTCTTCGTCGTGGCAGCCGTCTGCGCAGGCCGGGCCGTGACCGGAGCGGGTCCGCGGTCCGTCGCCGCCGGTGCTGGACGTCTGGGCTCCGACTCCCGGGTCGCCGGTGGGAGCGTGGCCCTCTGAAATACGTTCGGAGCGTGGAACATCTCAGGCACCCTAGACGTCTCGATCGCAATTCGTAAAACCGCCGTCGAATATCGCGTGTGCCCATCCGATCAAATGCCAAACCATCAAAATCTGTCCGTTATGAACTGGTTAATCCTCCTTAAATGGTGCATATCGGGAGGCTGTTGGGCGGAGTGAATTACATCTCGCCCAGGCGCCGGTAATGCCTGTGAATAAACTGTGTGGATACAGAAACGATCACCGTTGCAATTGCTTTGCGGTGGAGCCGTTCCCGCTGTTGAGCGCTTCGGTGCCGGGCCCGGGCTGCGCGGCCGACAGCCGGCCGGGGGCCGTCAAGTGACCGGCGCACGGGGGGCGCAGGGGGCGCAAGATGGCGCGATATCGCCAGGTCGATTCGTCACCTGGCAGCGACCACAGGGCAGTTGGTGGCACGATGGACGGCAACGGAGGAGTGCGAGGCCGCACGCCTCCGGGCCGGCAAGGCGGACCGACCGAGGGTGTGAGCAGTCGTGGCCATTTCGCTGTCTGTGGTGCTTCTTTTGGCGATCATCCTGGTGGTCCTGATCCGAGGTGGCTCCATCAAGGCCGGACCCGCGATCGTCGCGGTGCTCTTCGGCTTCTTCCTGGCATCGACCGGCATGGCGCCGTCGATCCAGAGGTTCATGGACTCGATAGCGCAGAGCATCAACGAGATCAGCTTCTGAAGCCGCCGGCGGACCGGCTTCCGTCAGCTCCGACCCGGGGCGTAGCGATCGCCCCGGGCGAACGTGCTTCCGTCGAGGCGACCCGGTGAACAGGGCTCGGTCAACACGGTGCGGCAACATCGCCCGGGCGAACGTGCTCCCGTGAACGCGACCCGGTGAACAGGCTCGGTCAACACGGCGCGGCAACGCGAAGGGCCCGGTCCGGCGGACATCCCCGAGGGGATCCGCCGGGCCGGGCCCGAGGCATGGAGCGGGCGACGGGAATCGAACCCGCGTAGCTAGTTTGGAAGACTAGGGCTCTACCATTGAGCTACGCCCGCATGCAGTGCACCGCAGGTCACGGGGACCGCGGCACGAGAAGCATCGTAGCGGGTCGCGGGCCCTGCCCGCACACCCGATTGCGACGCGCGGCGCCGAGTCCGGCGAGACCCGCGTAAAGCGTCCGGTGCACCGCCCGTCTGCATGTACCCTACGTGTCGCACCGACGGGGTGTGGCGCAGCTTGGTAGCGCGTCCGCTTTGGGAGCGGAAGGTCGTCGGTTCGAATCCGGCCACCCCGACCACCGGCAAGATCGCATTGTGGGAGTTCTCCCCCTTGCCGTTACTATGCAAAATGCGTGCCCGTGTGTCTGATGTACCGGGCTCGGTCCGCGAAGCCGCCTCCTGTGCGGTGGAGCAGAACCCCAAGAAGTCAGCCACCAAGGAGACCGAACCGTGAAGAGCGCCGTGGAGACCCTGAACCCGACCCGGGTTCGGCTCAGCATTGAGGTGCCCTTCGAGGAGCTCAAGGACAGCCTCGACGCGGCGTACAAGAAGATCAACCAGCAGGTCACGGTGAAGGGGTTCCGCAAGGGCAAGATCCCCAACCGGGTCATCGACCAGCGGTTCGGCCGTGGCGCAGTGCTGGAGGAGGCCGTCAACGACGCGCTCCCGAAGTTCTACACCGAGGCCGTCAACGAGGGCGAGCTCAACGTCCTCGGCCAGCCGGAGGTCGACATCACGGAGCTGAAGGACGGCGAGCTGCTGTCCTTCACCGCCGAGGTTGACGTACGCCCCGAGATCGAGATCCCGGACTACTCCGGCATCGAGGTCACCGTCGACGCCCTCGAGGTCAGCGACGAGGACGTCGAGAAGGCCGTGGAGCAGCTGCGCGAGCGCTTCGCGTCGACCAACCCGGTCGAGCGCGCCGCCGCCGCGGGCGATGTCGTGACGATCGACCTGCAGGCCAAGGTCGAGGGCGAGGTCCTCGAGGACGGCGTGGCCGACGGTGTCTCGTACACCATCGGTTCCGGCGAGCTCCTCGAAGGCATCGACGAGGCCGTCACCGGTCTGGAGGCGGGTGGCGAGGCCACCTTCACCTCCCAGCTGAAGGGCGGCTCCGCCGAGGGCAAGGACGCCGAGGTCACCGTCAAGGTCACCGCCGTCGCCGCCCGCGAGCTCCCCGAGCTGGACGACGAGTTCGCCCAGATGGCCAGCGAGTTCGACACGCTGGACGAGCTGAAGGCGGACAGCCGCAAGCGCCTGGAGGAGACCAAGCAGTACGAGCAGGCCACCCAGGCCCAGGAGCGCGTCCTCGAGGAGCTGCTGAAGCTCGCCGAGGTCCCGATCCCGGAGAAGCTGCTCGCGGACGAGGTCCAGACCCGCAAGCACAACCTGGAGCACCACCAGCTCGGCCAGATGGGTCTCGACCTCGAGAAGTACCTGGAGATCCAGGGCAAGACCCTCGAGGAGTTCGAGGCCGAGACGTCCGAGCAGGCCGTCAAGGGCATCAAGACCCAGTTCATCCTTGACGAGCTCGTCAACAAGGAGAAGCTGAACGTCAACCAGGAGGAGCTCACCGAGCACCTCATGCGGCGTGCCGCTTCCTCCGGCATGAGCCCGGACCAGTTCGCCCAGGCCGTCGTCGAGGGCGGCCAGGTGCCGATGCTCGTCGGCGAGGTCGCCCGCGGCAAGGCGCTGGCCGTGGTCGTCGAGGCCGCCAAGGTCGTCGACACCAACGGTGAGGTCGTCGAGCTGGAGGACGACGAAGAGGCAGCGGAGGAGGCAACCGAGGTGGTCGAGGCCGCCGAGGGCACCGCCGACGCCGCCGAGGAGAAGACCGAGGCCTGAGCCTCGCGCTGAACCCGTACGACGGGCTCCGGACGCCACCGCGTCCGGAGCCCGTCGTCGTATCTGCGGACGTCCCCCACAACCCTTGTGCGGACTGCGGACCTTGCGCTCCCAGCGAACAGTTGCGGAAGCGGGATGGCGTTGTCCCACCTGCGCGTTAGGGTCCTTGAAGAGGAAGGGTCGGGGAGTCCCGGCCCACCCGGTACGAAGACGCTGAGACGGCCGGAGCCGTCAGAGACGAGCAGGTGGATACGTGACGAATCTGATGCCCTACGCCGCCGGAGAGCCGTCCCTCGGTGGAGGCCTCGGTGACCAGGTCTACAGCCGACTGCTCGGCGAACGCATCATCTTCCTCGGTCAGCAGGTCGACGATGACATCGCCAACAAGATCACCGCACAGCTGCTTCTCCTTGCCGCGGAGCCGGACAAGGACATCTACCTCTACATCAACAGCCCCGGTGGTTCGGTGACGGCCGGCATGGCGGTCTACGACACCATGCAGTACATCCCCAACGACGTGGTCACCATCGGTATGGGCATGGCGGCCTCGATGGGCCAGTTCCTGCTCACCGGCGGCACCGCGGGCAAGCGCTTCGCGCTCCCGAACACCGACATCCTCATGCACCAGGGCTCGGCCGGCATCGGCGGTACGGCCTCGGACATCAAGATCCAGGCCCAGTACCTGCTGCGCACCAAGCAGCGGATGGCGGAGATCACCGCCCGCCACTCCGGCCAGACCGTGGAGACGATCATCCGCGACGGCGACCGCGACCGCTGGTACACCGCGGAGGAGGCCAAGGACTACGGCCTCATCGACGAGATCATCACGATCGCATCGGGCGTTCCGGGCGGCGGCGGCACCGGCGCCTGATCCGGTTCCCACCGGATCGCGTCGCACCGCACCGCATCTCTCGTACGCCGAGAAACCCAGCCCACAGAACGCCACCAGGATGGTGAACACCCACATGAACAACTTCTCCGGCGCCTCCGCGAGCGGCCTCTACACCGGCCCGCAGGTGGACAACCGCTACATCGTCCCGCGCTTCGTGGAGCGCACCTCGCAGGGCGTGCGCGAGTACGACCCGTACGCGAAGCTCTTCGAGGAGCGCGTGATCTTCCTCGGCGTGCAGATCGACGACGCGTCCGCCAACGACGTCATGGCGCAGCTGCTGTGCCTGGAGTCGATGGACCCGGACCGGGACATCTCCATCTACATCAACAGCCCCGGCGGCTCGTTCACGGCGCTCACCGCCATCTACGACACGATGCAGTTCGTGAAGCCGGACATCCAGACGGTCTGCATGGGCCAGGCGGCCTCCGCCGCCGCGGTGCTGCTCGCCGCGGGCACGCCGGGCAAGCGCATGGCGCTGCCCAACGCCCGTGTCCTGATCCACCAGCCGTCCTCGCAGACCGGCCGCGAGCAGCTCTCCGACCTGGAGATCGCGGCCAACGAGATCCTGCGCATGCGGACCCAGCTGGAGGAGATGCTGGCCAAGCACTCCACCACGCCGATCGACAAGATCCGCGACGACATCGAGCGCGACAAGATCCTTACGGCCGAGGACGCCCTCGCCTACGGACTGGTCGACCAGATCGTCTCGACCCGTAAGAGCGCGGCCGGAGCGGCCGCCTGACGTCGGCCTTTACCCCTTGGTACGGCAGGATCACCCGGCCTCGGCCGTGTGAACCGTGCCAAGGGGGGCCCGAACGGGGGCCCAGGCAAGGTACCGTCGGATAGAGGCACCAGGAGCCGCTGAACCAGGCGTCTCCCAGGCGAAGGGGAAGCACCTCGTGGCACGCATCGGTGATGGCGGCGACCTGCTCAAGTGCTCGTTCTGCGGAAAGAGCCAGAAGCAGGTGAAGAAGCTCATCGCGGGACCCGGTGTGTACATCTGCGACGAGTGCATCGATCTCTGCAACGAGATCATCGAGGAGGAGCTCGCGGAGACGAGCGAGGTCCGCTGGGAGGAACTTCCCAAGCCCCGCGAGATCTACGAGTTCCTCGAGGGGTACGTCGTCGGGCAGGAGCCCGCGAAGAAGGCCCTCTCGGTCGCTGTGTACAACCACTACAAGCGGGTCCAGGCCGGGGAGAACGGCGGCGGTGCGAACCGCGACGACGCGATCGAACTCGCCAAGTCCAACATCCTGCTGCTGGGCCCCACGGGCTCGGGCAAGACGCTCCTCGCGCAGACACTGGCCCGCATGCTCAACGTCCCGTTCGCCATCGCCGACGCGACGGCGCTGACGGAGGCCGGCTATGTCGGTGAGGACGTCGAGAACATCCTGCTGAAGCTGATCCAGGCCGCGGACTACGACGTCAAGAAGGCCGAGACCGGGATCATCTACATCGACGAGATCGACAAGGTCGCCCGCAAGAGCGAGAACCCGTCGATCACCCGCGATGTCTCCGGCGAGGGCGTCCAGCAGGCCCTCCTCAAGATCCTCGAGGGCACCACCGCCTCCGTGCCGCCGCAGGGCGGCCGGAAGCACCCGCACCAGGAGTTCATCCAGATCGACACGACGAACGTGCTGTTCATCGTGGGCGGGGCGTTCTCGGGCCTGGAGAAGATCATCGAGTCCCGGGCCGGCGCCAAGGGCATCGGCTTCGGCGCGACGATCCGATCCAAGCTGGAGATCCAGGCGAGCGACCAGTTCCAGGAGGTCATGCCGGAGGACCTGGTGAAGTTCGGGATGATCCCCGAGTTCATCGGCCGCCTCCCGGTCCTCACCTCGGTCCACAACCTGGACCGCGAAGCGCTGCTCCAGATCCTGATCGAGCCGCGCAACGCCCTGGTGAAGCAGTACCAGCGGCTGTTCGAACTCGACGGCGTGGAGCTGGAGTTCGAGCGCGAGGCGCTGGAGGCCATCGCCGACCAGGCGATCCTGCGCCAGACCGGCGCGCGAGGCCTGCGCGCCATCATGGAGGAGGTCCTCCAGTCGGTGATGTACGAGGTGCCGTCCCGCAAGGACGTCGCCCGGGTCGTCATCACCTCGGACGTGGTCCGCAACAACGTCAACCCGACCCTGGTCCCGCGCGAGCCGCGGACGATCGGCAAGGGCGACGAGGGGCGGCACGAGAAGTCGGCGTAGCCGTTGGACGAGTGGACCTTCTTCGAAGGCACGTGAAGTAGTTTTCGCTGGCTCCACAGCTCAGGCTGTGGGGCCAGCACTGTTTTGGGCACAGGGGCGTGGGTCGATGAGACGGCCCTGGAGCCTGTACCGGTGAGATCAGAAGCCACGGCGATGGTGCGGCCGTGCGCGGCTTCAAGTGGTGTGTTCCATCAGCCAATGACGGCTGGTTCCGCTGCTGCCCGGCTCCATGCCCCGCTATGAGCGGGTAACGGGGGTCAATGCTTTGGAAGCCACTGATGTCCGGCATATCCGTTGCTCTGGGGGATCGTCTTCTGACTCGGCCCCGGCCGCCGTCCCGCTGCGCTGGATGCGTGAACTCGCGGATGCCAGAAGGGATCTACTTCCCTTCGGCTCGGTCGCTGAGGCACTTGGCCCTCCGGGAGACACTGCGAAACCCAATTTGGTGTCATTTCCTTATTCGCGAGCGTCGAATTTGGGTCTTTGTGATCGATGGATAGGGTGGTATCGAGCCAATTTGGCAGTGTCGGCCAGTTGGGGAGACTTCTGTGTGCTTTTCTCATTCAGGTACAGATTCTTCGAGAGAGGCACTCTGATGAGATTTCTCAATGTTCGGCGACTGGTCGTTGCCGGCAGTGTGGTAGCGGCTGCTGTTTCCCTCCCTGTGGTAGCGGCAGGGGTGGCGAATGCCAGTCCTCAGCGCTGCGAGATATCGCTGCACAATGACGGATACATAGTAGGGCCGAAAGTCAAGGCCGCCTGTAAGAATGCAAACGCCGATAGGAATAGCCTAAATGTAGTGGCCAATGCTCAGAGGCTGGCCTGCAAGGCGCAGCTGGTTAGCGTTCTGAAGGTTAAGAGCAGTCATGCTCAGGCGGCCTGCTACTCGTACTGAGTCTCCTGCTCGTGGTGCCTCACTCTAAGGCCAGCCGTGTTGTTCGTGGCGCATTGTTCCCTATTGTCGGGGATGCCATGTTCACGTGCGTGACGTAGCGGATGTGTTTTAAGTCGGCTCGAGTGCGGAGGCGACTTGGTCGGCTGGCCGCCCGAACTGCTTTTGGTATCGGTCATTCGCGGCCTCGCTTTCCATCGCATCGTCCACCTTCTCGAGGTACCTGATCTCTTCGCAAAACCGCTGAACGTCATTAGGTTCTGACCAGCAAGTGTGGGGGTGGGTGAGACCCTGGTTCATTGCATTTGAACTGGGGGTGGGCTGATGGGGTTCTCCCAAGGTGTTGGTGAAGGGTCCATTTGGTTCGGCCGGTACGGTTGCTGAGCGGCAGGCCAGGGGGAATTCGCCATGCCGGCTGCGAAACGGGTGACGGGGTAGGGCGACGACGGTCGGCACAAGAAGTCCGCGTAATCGCGGTTCAGTGCATACGCGAAGGGGCGCCCCACCAGTTCGGCTGGCGGGGCGCCCCTTCGCGATGCGTGGATCAGATCTTGGCGCGAGAGGTGTTGTAGAGCTTGGCGGTGAGGCCCGCTACCTCGTCCTGCGTCATGGGCTTGTTGGTCATGGCCCCGCCGACGTCGAAGCCGACGACTGCGCCGACAGTGCTGTAGTCGGCCCAGATGCAGACGGGCATGATCATTTCCTTGGGGCCGTTCGCCGCGGTGCCGTCAGCCTTCGCGTTGATCATTTTCATGTTCTGGCACTTCATCAGCGCGCCTTTGAAGCCTGCCGGCGTGACGTCCTCGGGGCTGCCGACGAGAGAGGCCTTGTCCTCTTCGTCCTCGGCCATTCCCTTCCTGGCCTGCGCGAACATGCCGTCGAGGGCCTTCGCCGGGTCGGTGACGTCGCCCCAGTTGCCGTAAACCATGAGCATCTTCGTCGTGAGCGGGTTCGTCTCGATGTCGCCGCTCGCGTACTGACCCTGGTCCTTGTGGGCGTCCTTGATGCCCAGGGCTTTGGCTTCGGACTTGTCCTCGGTCGTCATCTCATCCGTGGACGTGTCCGTAACCCTCTTCTTGTAGTCGCCCACTGAGGCGGCCAGGTTCAGCTTGTACCCCTTCGTGGAGTCCGCGACATCACTGTTGTCGCCGCCACTCGACGTAAGCAAGTACACGCCGCCCGCGATGACCGCCAGCGCCACGATGACGCCGCCCACGATCAGGCCGGTCTTCTTCTTCGGCTGCTGGGCCGGCGGGAACGGGGGCTGGCCGCCGTAGGCCGGCTGGCCGCCGTACGGGGGCGTGGGGGGCTGCTGGCCGTACGGGCCGGGCTGCTGGGCCTGGGGGTAGCCGTAGCCCGGCTGCGGGGGCTGCTGCTGGGGCGGGACGCCCTGGGGGGCCTGCTGCGGGTAGCCATAACCGGGCTGCCCCTGCGGCGGGCCCTGCGGCGGCTGACCGCCGTAGGGGCCCGGCTGCTGGCCGTACGGTCCGGGCTGGCCCTGCGGCGGCTGGCCACCGTACGGGCCCGGCTGGTTGTAGCTCATCTGCGGTGTCCCCTGTTCGTGATGCTTATGCGTTCCGAACATCCTGACGGACGGGCGGCGGACGCGGGGCACCGGGAGGGAGACCGTTACTGAACAAACCGGTTTCAGTGCACGCTTGTGACGGCCCTAAACTATGGGGCGTGACCGAGAACGCAGCGCAGCAGCCAGCCAGCACCCCCGAACTGCCGACCCAGTACACACCGGCCGAGGTAGAGGGGAAGCTGTACGAGCGCTGGGTGGAACGCGGTTACTTCGAGGCGGACGAGAACAGCGACAAGCCGCCGTACTCCATCGTCATCCCGCCGCCCAACGTCACCGGATCCCTGCACCTGGGACACGCCTTCGAGCACACGCTGATCGACGCCCTCGTCCGCCGCAAGCGCATGCAGGGGTTCGAGGCGCTCTACCAGCCGGGCATGGACCACGCCGGCATCGCCACCCAGAACGTCGTCGAGCGCGAGCTCGGCAAGGAGGGCAAGTCCCGCCACGACCTGGGCCGCGAGGCCTTCGTCGAGCGCGTCTGGCAGTGGAAGAACGAGTCCGGCGGCCAGATCTCCGGCCAGATGCGCCGCCTGGGCGAGGGCGTCGCCTGGTCCCGCGAGCGCTTCACCATGGACGAGGGCCTGTCCAGTGCCGTCCAGACCGTCTTCAAGCAGATGTACGACGACGAGCTGATCTACCGCGCCGAGCGCATCATCAACTGGTGCCCGCGCTGCCTCACCGCGATCTCCGACATCGAGGTCGAGTACCAGGAGGACGACGGCGAGCTCGTCTCCATGCAGTACGGCGAGGGCGACGAGACCATCGTCGTCGCCACCACCCGCGCCGAGACGATGCTCGGTGACACCGCCGTCGCCGTCCACCCCGACGACGAGCGCTACAAGCACCTGGTCGGCAAGCAGATCAAGCTGCCGCTGACCGACCGTACGATCCCGGTCGTCGCCGACCACCACGTCGACCCCGAGTTCGGCACCGGCGCCGTCAAGGTGACCCCGGCGCACGACCCGAACGACTTCGAGATCGGCAAGCGCCACGACCTGCCGTTCCTCACGGTCCTCGACGAACGCGCCGTCATCACGGCCCCCGGCCCCTTCCAGGGCCTGGACCGCCTGGAGGCCCGCTCCGCCATCGTCGCCGCCCTGCGCGCCGAGGGCCGGATCGTCGCCGAGAAGCGGCCGTACGTCCACTCCGTCGGCCACTGCTCGCGCTGCAAGACCACCATCGAGCCGCGCCTCTCCCTCCAGTGGTGGGTCAAGGTCGCCCCGCTCGCCAAGGCGGCCGGTGACGCCGTCCGCGACGGCAAGGTCAAGATCCACCCGCAGGAGATGGAGAAGCGGTACTTCGACTGGGTCGACAACCTCCACGACTGGTGCATCTCGCGGCAGCTCTGGTGGGGCCACCGCATCCCCGTCTGGTACGGCCCGAACGGCGAGGTCGTCTGCGTCGGCCCGGACGACGAGCCGCCCACCGGCGAGGGCTGGACCCAGGACAGCGATGTCCTGGACACCTGGTTCTCCTCCGGCCTGTGGCCGTTCTCCACGCTCGGCTGGCCCGAACAGACCGACAGCCTCGCGAAGTTCTACCCGAACTCCGTCCTGGTCACCGGCTACGACATCCTCTTCTTCTGGGTCGCCCGGATGATGATGTTCGGCCTGTACGTCAACGACGGCGTCCCGCCGTTCGAGACGATCGTCCTGCACGGCATGGTCCGCGACGAGCACGGCAAGAAGATGTCGAAGTCCTTCGGCAACGTGGTCAACCCGCTGGACTGGATGGACAAGTACGGCTCCGACGCGCTCCGTTTCACCCTCGCGCGCGGCGCCAACCCCGGCACCGACGTCCCGATCGGCGAGGAGTGGGTCCAGGGTTCCGCCAAGTTCTCCAACAAGATCTGGAACGCCACCCGCTTCGCGCTGATGAACGGCGCGACGATCGAGGGCGAACTGCCGTCCGCCGACGAGATGTCGGTGACCGACCGCTGGATCCTCTCCCGCCTCAACAAGACGGTCGCCGAAGTCGACGCGTACTACGACGACTACCAGTTCTCCAAGCTCAGCGAGGCGCTCCGGCACTTCGCCTGGGACGAGGTCTTCGACTGGTACGTCGAGCTGTCCAAGACCACGTTCTTCGGCGGCGGCCGCCCCGCCGAGGTCTCGGGCCGCGTCCTGGGCGAGGTCCTCGACGTGATGCTGCGACTGCTGCACCCGGTCGTCCCGTTCGTCACGGAGACCCTCTGGACCGCGCTCACCGGCCGCGAGTCCGTCGTCATCGCCGACTGGCCGAAGGACAGCGGCTTCCGTGACGACGCGGCCGAGAAGGAGATCGAGCTCGTCCAGCAGGTCGTCACCGAGGTCCGCCGCTTCCGCAACGACCAGGGTCTCCAGCCCGGCCAGAAGGTCCCCGCCGAGCTGACCCTGACCGGCACGGCGCTCGCCCCGCACGAGGCGGCCATGCGTCAGCTGCTGCGCCTGCAGCCGGCCGGGGACGGCTTCCACGCCACCGCGTCGCTGCCGGTCGCGGGTGCCACCGTCGCGCTCGACCTGTCCGGCACGATCGACCTCGACGCCGAGCGCAAGCGCCTCACGAAGGACCTGGAGGCCGCGCAGAAGGAGAAGGCGCAGGCCACCGGCAAGCTCGGCAACGAGGCGTTCCTGGCCAAGGCCCCGGACAACGTGGTCGACAAGATCCGCGGCCGGCTGACCAAGGCCGAGGCCGACATCGAGCGGATCGCCGGCCAGCTGGCGGCCCTGCCGCAGGGCTGACACCGCCCCGAGGCCCCCGTCCCCTCCCGGAGGGGGCGGGGGCTCCCTCGTACCCGCGGCCGACGGGTGTACGGAGGCACCTCCGCAGCCACCGGCCGCCGGGCGCTGCGCACGATGTCCGTGCCCATCCGTAGACTGGGCCCCGTGAGTGAGCCCCGCCCTTCCGACCGGCACGACGCGTCCGACTCCGACGAGACCTTCGCGGAGATCGTCGACGAAGCGACCCAGCGCGACCCCGACCTGGCGGTGATCGAGGCCGGCAGCCGTACGCTGCGCGCCGCTTCGGGACCGCCCACGGGCGACGAGGTCCCCGCCCGCCCCACTGATCCGGAGGTGGACAAGGCGCTGCGCGCGGTGGAGCAGGAGCTCGCCGGCCGCTGGGGCGAGACCAAGCTCGAGCCGTCCGTGGCGCGCATCGCGGCGCTGATGGACGTGCTCGGCGAGCCGCAGCGCGCCTACCCCTCCATCCACATCACCGGGACCAACGGCAAGACGAGCACGGCTCGCATGATCGAGGCCCTGCTCGGCGCATTCGACCTGCGTACCGGCCGCTACACCTCGCCGCACGTCCAGTCGATCACCGAGCGGATCAGCCTGGACGGCTCCCCGATGGACCCCGAGCGGTTCGTCGAGACGTACCAGGACATCAAGCCGTACGTCGAAATGGTCGACGCGCAGCAGCCCTACCGGCTCTCCTTCTTCGAGGTCCTCACCGGCATGGCGTACGCGGCCTTCGCCGACGCGCCCGTCGACGTCGCCGTCGTCGAGGTCGGCATGGGCGGCAGCTGGGACGCGACCAACGTGATCGACTCCACGGTCGCCGTCGTCACCCCCATCTCGCTGGACCACACCGACCGGCTGGGCTCCACGCCCGGCGAGATCGCCGTGGAGAAGTCCGGGATCATCAAGCAGGGCGCCACGGTCATCCTCGCCCAGCAGCCCGTCGACGCCGCCCAGGTGATGCTGAAGAAGGCCGTCGAGGTCGACGCCACCGTGGCCCGCGAGGGCATGGAGTTCGGTGTCGTCTCCCGGGAGATCGCGGTCGGCGGCCAGCTGCTGACGCTGCGCGGACTCGGCGGGGAGTACGACAGCATCTTCCTTCCGCTGTACGGCGCCCACCAGGCGCGCAACGCGGTGGTGGCGCTCTGCGCGGTCGAGGCGTTCTTCGGTATCGGCGCCGAGCAGACCGGCTCGCTCGACGCCGACATCATCCGCAAGGCCTTCGCCTCGGTGATCTCGCCCGGCCGCCTCGAAGTGGTCCGCTCCAGCCCGACCGTCGTCCTGGACGCCGCGCACAACCCGGCAGGCGCCCTGGCGACCGCCGAAGGGCTCTCCGAGGCGTTCGGCTTCTCGCGGCTGATCGGTGTGGTGGGAGCCAGTGGCGACAAGGACGTGCGGGGGCTCCTGGAAGCCTTCGAGCCGATCTTCGCCGAGGTCGTCGTCACACAGAACTCCAGCGCACGCGCCATGGACGCCGACGAGCTCGCGGCGGTCGCCGTCGAGGTCTTCGGCAACGACCGCGTCCAGGTCGAACCCCGGCTCGACGACGCGCTGGAGGCGGCGATCACCCTCGCCGAGGAAGAGGACGAATACGCGGGCGCCGGGGTGCTGGTGACCGGATCCGTGATCACGGTCGGCGAGGCCCGGCTGCTTCTGGGAAGGGGCTGACCGAAGTGCGTACGCTCTGTGCATCGACGCTGATCGGTGAGTTCTTCGTGATCGGGTTCGCAGGACTCGTCGCGATGAAGTCCGACGACCTGACCTCCGCCACGGTCTGGACGGTCTGCGGCATCGGCATGCTGCTCTCCGTGCTGCTCTGCGGGATGCTCACCCGTCCGGGGGGCATACAGCTCGGCTGGGCGCTCCAGATCGCGCTGGTCGCCAGTGGCTTCGTCGTCCCGATGATGTTCATCCTGGGCGTCGTCTTCGGCGGCCTGTGGTGGGCCTCCGTGCACTACGGACGCAAGATCGACGAGGTGAAGGCCCGGTGGGCCGCACAGGAGGCGGCGCAGGCGCCTGCCGGCGGCTGAGGGAGCGGCCGAGCCCGGCCGCCGGCCCGTCACCGTACCCCTGTAATCTCGCTTCACCGCACCCGTATGCCTGCAAGGAGCCGCACATGACCCAGCGCACCCTCGTTCTTCTCAAGCCCGACGCCGTCCGTCGCGGTCTGGTCGGCGAAATCGTCGGCCGCATCGAGCGCAAGGCCGGCTGGAAGATCACGGCGCTGGAGCTCCGCACCCTCGACCGCGCCACGCTGGAGCAGCACTACGCTGAGCACGTCGGCCGGCCGTTCTACGAGCCGCTCGTCGAGTTCATGCAGTCCGGCCCGATCGTCGCCCTGGTCGCCGAGGGCGAGCGGATCATCGAGGGCGTCCGCGCCCTGGCCGGTCCCACCGACCCGATCGCCGCCGCGCCCGGATCGATCCGTGGTGACTTCGGCACGATCACCCGGGAGAACCTCATCCACGCCTCGGACTCGGAGGAGTCCGCAGAGCGAGAAATGAAGCTGTTCTTTCCGGGCCTTTCCTGACCTCCGATCAGCCGAACAGCGCTCATGACCTGGGGCGACCGAAGTAATTCGGTCGCCTCTCGGCATAGGGCCCCCGATCGCGGGAACGCATCCCCCCGACGTAACGTCACCATGAGTGGAACGGCCACCCGTTCTGCTCAGCATGGCGAAGGACCCTCGCGCTGTGTCGGCGTGTCCGGCACTACGATGGAAGCTTCCACGCCCGCAGCGCTCATCTCGCCTACCAAAACAAGCCATCGCTTTCGCTTGGGAAGGCCCGACGCATCCTCATGGGGAACAAGGGGAACTCAATGTCGTTCATCGGCCGTGACATGGCTATCGACCTCGGGACTGCCAACACGCTGGTGTACGTCAGGGGGCGCGGCATCGTTCTGAACGAGCCGTCCGTCGTGGCCATCAACACCAACACCGGCGGCATCCTCGCGGTCGGATCCGAGGCCAAGAAGATGATCGGCCGTACACCGGGCAACATCGTTGCCGTACGGCCCCTGAAGGACGGCGTGATCGCCGACTTCGAGATCACGGAGCGGATGCTCCGCTACTTCATCCTGAAGATCCACAAGCGCCGCTACCTGGCCCGCCCGCGTGTCGTCGTCTGCGTGCCCTCCGGCATCACCGGGGTCGAGCGACGCGCCGTGATCGAGGCGTCGACGCAGGCCGGCGCCCGCCAGGTGCACATCATCGAGGAGCCCATGGCGGCGGCCATCGGCTCCGGGCTCCCGGTCCACGAGGCCACCGGCAACATGGTCGTCGACATCGGTGGCGGCACCACCGAGGTCGCGGTCATCTCGCTCGGCGGAATCGTCACCGCCCAGTCGATCCGGGTCGCCGGTGACGAACTGGACAACGCGATCATCCAGCACATCAAGAAGGAGTACTCGCTCCTGCTGGGCGAGCGCACCGCCGAACAGATCAAGATCACCATCGGTTCGGCGTTCGACCTGGAGAAGGACGAGCACACCGAGATCCGCGGCCGCGACCTCGTCTCGGGCCTGCCCAAGACCGTGGTCATCTCCGCGGCCGAGGTCCGCAAGGCGATCGAGGAGCCGGTCAACGCGATCGTCGACGCGGTCAAGACGACGCTGGACAAGTGCCCGCCGGAGCTCTCCGGCGACGTCATGGACCGCGGCATCGTCCTCACCGGCGGCGGCGCTCTGCTGCGCGGCCTGGACGAGCGGCTGCGCCACGAGACCGGCATGCCGATCCACATCGCCGAGGACCCGCTGGACTCCGTAGCCCTCGGATCCGGCAAGTGCGTCGAGGAGTTCGAGGCGCTCCAGCAGGTGCTGGACGCCCAGCCCCGACGGTAGAAACTCAGGCGGACCTCCGTGCGGACGCTGCCGCTCCGCACGGAGGATCGTTGATATACAGGCACGAACATTCCTACGAGGAAGGCACGGCCGCCGCACGTGAGGGACACACGAGAGAGCCGGCTGCTCCTGGTGCTGCTGATCGCCATCGCATTCGCACTGATCACGGTGGACATCCGCGGCGGCGAGGAGTCACCGGTGGACGGCGCCCGGCAGGCCGCCGCCACCGTCTTCGGGCCGGTGGAGAACGGCGTGGCGGCAGCGGTCGATCCGGTGGGCAACGCCATAGGGGCCGTACGCGCCTCCGGCACCCGCCACGACAAGATCGCCGCGCTGGAGCAGGAGAACGCCGCGCTCAAGGCGAGGCTGGGCAGCGACGACCGCAACCGCAGCCGGGTCCGTGAGCTCGACAAGATGCTCAAGAAGTCGGAGGCCGGCCAGTACGGCATCAAGGCCGCCGAAGTCATCGCCATAGGAGCGGCCCAGGGCTTCTCCTGGACGGTCACCATCGACGCCGGGTCCAAGGACGGCCTCAAGCGCGACATGACCGTCCTCAACGGCGACGGACTCGTCGGCCGCGTCACCACCGTCGGCCCGGACACCGCCACGGTGCTCCTGGCCAACGACCCCGACTTCACCGTCGGCACCCGGATGGAGTCCACCGACGAACTCGGCTTCGCCACCGGCCAGGGCTCGCGCCCGCTGTCAGTCCAGTTCCTGAACGGCAAGGCCAAGGTCAAGAAGGGCGACCGCCTCGTCACGTTCGGCTCCAGCAAGGACAAGCCGTTCGTGCCCGGCGTCCCGGTCGGCGAGGTCGTCCGGGTCGACCCGTCCGGCGGCGACCTCACCCGTACGGTCTACGTCCGGCCGTTCGTCGGCTTCACCAAGCTCGACATCGTCGGCATCGTCGTCCAGGCACCCCGCGAGGACCCGCGCGACGCCGTCCTGCCGAAGAAGGCCGTCAAACCGGCCAAACCGAAGCCCACCCCGACCGTCACCGTCACCATCTCGCCCAACGGCGACATCGTCGACACCAACGGCAACGTCGTCGGGAACATCCACCAGAGCGCGAGCCCCAGCGGCAGCCCGAACCCCGACCCGAGCGGGAACGCCACACCGAACGCCGACAACGCGGTAAACGAACAGAGGTAGAGCTGATCCCCATGCGCGTCAACCGGACTCTGCTCTCCATCGTTCTGGTCGTGATCGCCCTCGTCGTCCAGGTATCCGTACTCGCCCGGCTCCAGCTCCCCGGCGCCGTACCCGATCTGCTGCTCATGGTCGTCCTCGGACTGGCCTTCGTGTACGGGCACGTCAGCGGAGCCCTCATCGGCTTCGGCGCGGGCCTGCTCGCGGACCTGGCACCCCCGGCCGACCACGCCGCCGGACGCTACGCCCTGGTGCTCTGTGTCATCGGCTACCTCGCCGGACTGGCCAGGCCCGAGAACGGGCAGCTCAAGTCCGCCTTCCTCCCGATGGCCGTGGTCGTCGCGGCGGCGATCGGATCGACCCTGCTGTACGCGGGCGTCGGCGCCCTCGTCGGCGACACGGCGGCCCGCCATGTGGGCCTGGGCAGTCTCCTGTTCACCGCGGCCGTCTACGACCTGCTCCTCGCGCCGTTCACCGTCCCGCTGATCATGGCCGTCGCCAGACGGACGGTGAACGACCCGCTGACCGAGTCCTCCTCCGGCCGCGGCGACGCCGCAGCCGGCTGGCTCGCCGCGGGCACCGGACTGCGCATCGGAAGCCAGCGTGGCGGACTGCGCGTCAAGGCCGCCCGCAACAGGGCCGCCCGCGCAGGACGGATCAAGGGAGTCAAGCGACTGTGAGGCACTCCTGCGGGGGCGACCCCCGTACCACCGGCCCGACCACCACCGGGGGCGCCCCGTGACCAACATCCCGGAGACGGGCCGGACCCAGCGGGTCCAGATCCGCCTCATCGTCATCCAGGTCCTCGTCTTCTCGCTGCTCCTCACCCTCGGCGGCCGCCTCTGGTACCTCCAGATCCGCAACGGCCAGGAGTACTCCGACGAGGCGAAGAACAACCACGTCCAGCAGGTCGTCCAGCCCGCCGCCCGCGGCTCCATCCTCGACGCCCGCGGCGTACCCCTCGCCGACAACGAGACCCGCCTCGTGGTCTCCGCCAGTCGCACCGAACTGCTGAAGATGGACGACGACGGCAAGGGCGTTCTCACCCGGCTGGCCGGCGTCCTGGACATGAAGCCCAAGGACGTCCTCGCCAAGGTCCGACTCTGCGACGCCAAGACCCCGCAGCCCTGCTGGAACGGCTCGCCCTATCAGCCGATCCCCGTCACCGACGAGGCCACCACTCAGCAGGCCCTCCAGATCCGCGAACGCGCCGAGGACTTCCCCGGCATCACCGCCGAGCCCACCGCCGTCCGCCGCTACGCCGCACCGGGCAAGGCCAACACCGCCCAGGTCCTCGGCTACCTCTCGCCCGTCACCGACGACGAGATCACCAAGGCACAGGACACCGACTCGCCCTACCTCCGCTCCGACCAGGTCGGCCGCTCCGGCCTCGAGCGCACGTACGACAAGGAACTGCGCGGCAAGGCGGGCGTCACCCGCTACGAGGTCGACAACCTCGGCCGGGTCATCGGCCAGGCCAAGAACGACGAGGCGGAGGCCGGCGCCAGCGTCGTCACCTCCATCGACGCACGGGTCCAGGCCGTCGCCGAGTACGAGCTCAACCAGGCCATGAAGACGGCCCGGACCGAGTTCGACAAGAACACCGGCGAGAACTACAAGGCCGACTCCGGCGCCGTCGTCGTCATGGAGGCCAAGACCGGCCGGGTCGTCTCCATGGCCTCCCTGCCCAACTACGACCCCAACGCCTGGGTCGGCGGGATCTCCGGCAAGGACTACGCCAAGCTCACCGGCAAGAACTCCAACTTCCCGCTGCTGAACCGGGCCATCCAGGGCCAGGCCGCCCCCGGATCCATCTTCAAGGTCATCTCCTCCACTGCCGCCGTCAACGCCGGATACCCCTTCGACGGCAACTACCCCTGCCCCAGCTCGTACTCCATCGGCGGCCAGACCTTCAAGAACTTCGAGTCCCAGGGCTACGGCAGCATCACCATCGGCCGCGCCCTCGAAGTCTCCTGCGACACCGTGTACTACGGCCTCGCGCACAAGGAGTGGCAGAAGGACGGCGGGAACAACCCCAAGAAGAACCCCAACGACTGGTTCTACAAGACCGCCCACCAGTTCGGCCTCGGCAAGGAGACCGGCATCGACCTCCCCAACGAGGTCAGCGGCCGCGTCCCGGACCGCGAGTGGAAGAAGAACTTCGCCAAGGCCAACCACGATGCCTGGTGCAAGCAGGGCAAGAAGGGCGGCACGTACGTCGAGCAGATCGCGTACGAGAACTGCCTCGAAGGCGACAGGATGCGCGCCGGTGACTCCGTCAACTACTCGATCGGCCAGGGCGACACCCTCGTCACCCCGATCCAGATGGCCACCATCTACGCGGCGATCTCCAACGGCGGCACCCTCTACGACCCCACCGTCGGCAAGGCGATCGTCAGCGGCGACGGCAGGACCGTCCAGGAGATCGAGCCGAAGTCGCACGGCAAGCTCCCCTTCACCAAGAAGACGCGCAACGAGATAGACGAAGCCCTCGCGGGTGTCGCGACCCGCGGCTCCGCCGCCTGGCGATTCGGCGGCTGGCCGCAGGACAAGATCCCGATGCACGCCAAGACGGGCACGGCCGAGGTCTACGGCAAGCAGACGACCTCCTGGTTCGCCACGTACACCAAGGACTACTCGATCGTCATGACGATCTCCCAGGGCGGTACGGGTTCCGGTGCCTCGGGACCCGCCGTCCGCAACATCTACAACGCGCTCTACGGCCTCGACGCCGCGGGCAAGCAGGACCTCAAGAAGGCACTGCTGCCGACACCGCAGAAGGCCCTGCCGAAGATCCAGACGGACGGCACCATCGACGCCCCAAGGATCAAGCCCTACGACCCCGAATCGCAGAAGCCGCCGGCCGAGCAGACGCTCGCCGCGGTGCTGGGGAGGCGTGACTGATGGCAGGCTTCTCCGTCCAGCGGTACGCTCCCGAGCGCTCCGCCTGGGGCAGGCTCACCGCCCGCGACTCCGTCGTGCGCCGCCTCGACTGGCCGCTGCTCGGCTCGGCGATCGCGCTCTCCTTCATCGGCTCGCTGCTCGTCTGGTCGGCGACCCGCGGACGTGACTCGCTCACCCACGGCGACCCGTACTACTTCCTCTTCCGTCACGCCCTCAACACCGGCATCGGCTTCGCCCTGATGGTCGGCACGATCTGGCTCGGCCACCGGACCCTGCGCGGTGCGGTGCCGATCCTGTACGGGCTGTCCGTCGTCCTCGTGATGGCGGTCCTGACCCCGCTCGGCGCCACCGTCAACGGCGCCCACGCCTGGATCCTCCTGCCGGGCGGCTTCTCGCTCCAGCCCTCGGAATTCACCAAGATCACCATCATCCTCGGCATGGCGATGCTGCTCGCCGCCCGCGTCGACGCGGGCGACCAGCTGCACCCCGACCACCGGACCGTCGCCAAGGCCCTCGGCCTGGCCGCACTCCCGATGGCCGTCGTCATGGGAATGCCGGACCTCGGCTCCGTGATGGTCATGGCCGTCATCGTGCTCGGCGTCCTCCTGGCCTCCGGCGCCTCCAACCGCTGGGTCTTCGGACTCCTCGGCGCGGGCGCCGCGGGTGCTGTCGCCATCTGGCAGCTCGGGCTGCTCGACGACTACCAGATCGCCCGGTTCGCCGCCTTCGCCAACCCCGCCCTGGACCCGGCCGGCGTCGGCTACAACACCAACCAGGCCCGGATCGCGATCGGCTCCGGGGGACTCTCCGGCACCGGCCTCTTCCAGGGCACCCAGACCACCGGCCAGTTCGTCCCCGAGCAGCAGACCGACTTCGTCTTCACCGTCGCCGGTGAGGAACTCGGCTTCCTCGGGGCAGGGCTGATCCTGGTCCTGCTCGGAGTCGTCCTCTGGCGCGCCTGCCGGATCGCCCGTGAGACCACCGAGCTCTACGGCACGGTCGTCGCCGCCGGAATCATCGCCTGGTTCGCCTTCCAGTCGTTCGAGAACATCGGCATGACGCTCGGCATCATGCCCGTCGCCGGGCTGCCACTGCCGTTCGTCTCCTACGGAGGCTCCTCGATGTTCGCCGTCTGGGTGGCCATCGGACTGCTCCAGTCCATCAGGGTGCAGCGGCCGATAACGGCCTGAGCTGTTGCGGGGCCACTGCCCAGCTGCGCACAAGACGTCTAGATTCGATTCATGGCGGACACGAAGCGCGAGATCGAGCGGAAATACGAACCGACCGGCGAGACCCGGCTGCCCGACCTGACACGGGTGGCCGGAGTCGCCGCCGTGGACCACCAGGGCGTCATGGAACTCGACGCCGTCTACTACGACACCGAAGACCTCCGGCTCGCCGCGGACCACCTCACCCTTCGCCGGCGCACCGGTGGCGACGAAGCCGGCTGGCACCTCAAGTTCCCGGTCGCCTCCGGCATCCGCGACGAGATCCGGGCCCCGCTCTCCGACACCCTGCCCCCGGACCTGGCGGGCCTCGTCCGCTCCCGGGTCCGCGACACCGCCCTCGTCCCCGTGGTCCGGCTCCGCTCCGCCCGCGACGTCCACGTGCTGAACGGCCCGGACGGCGCACCGCTCGCCGAACTGAGCGTCGACGAGGTCCGGGCCGAGCGGCTGCACGGCGGCAGCCGCGCCACCGCCTGGACCGAGATCGAGGTCGAACTCGCCGACGACGGCGACCCCGCGTTCCTCGACGCCGTCGAGCGGCGGCTGCGCAAGGCGGGGATGAGGCCCTCCGCGTCCCCTTCCAAACTGTCCCGCGCGCTGGCCGAGACATCCCCGAAGAAGGAGCGGCAGAAGGAGACCGTCCCGGCACCGCGCACCGCGGGCGACCACGTCCTCGCCTACGTACGCGAACAGATCACCGCGATCGTCTCCCTCGATCCGGCCGTACGCCGGGGCCTGCCCGACTCCGTGCACGGGATGCGGGTCGCCACCCGCAGGCTCCGCAGCGCCCTCCGCACGTACCGCAAGGTCCTCGACCGCACGGCCACCGGACCCATCGGCCAGGAGCTGAAGTGGCTCGCGGCGGAACTCGGCGTCGACCGCGACCAGGAGGTACTCGACGCCCGCCTGCGCACCCGGCTCGACGCGCTGCCCCGCACCCTGGTCCTCGGCCCGGTCAACGCCCGGCTGCGGATCTGGTCCACGGCCCGCCGCAGCGGCTCCCGCCTCCGTACCCACGCCGTACTGGACGGCGCCCGCTACCTCGCCCTGCTGGAAAGCCTTCAGGAGCTCCTCGCCGACCCGCCCCTGCTGCCCGCGGCCTCCGGCCCGCCCGGCGAGACGCTCGCCCGCGCCGTGCACAAGGACCAGGCACGCCTCGCCACCCGGCTCGCGCACGCCCAGGAACACCCGCCGGGCCAGGACCGCGACCTCGCCCTGCACCACGCCCGCAAGGCGGCGAAACGCGCACGGTACGCGGCGGAGGCGGCCCGCCCCGCCCTCGGCAAGCCCGCCAGGAAGTCCGCCAAGCGGCTGAAGGCCGTCCAGAGCGTCCTCGGCGACCACCAGGACAGCGTCGTAGCCCGTGACGCCCTGCGCACCCTCGCCGTCCAGGCCCACGCGGCGGGGGAGTCCTCGTTCACCTGGGGACTGCTGTACGGCCGGGAGGAGGCGAAGGCCGCGGCGCGCGAGCGGGAATTGCCCGGGGCGTGGGCACGGGCCTCCCGGGCGAAGATCCGGACGGCGTCCGGAAGCTGAGCAGCGCGGTACGCTGGATGGTCACCCCTGCCAGCTCTCGAAAGTTCGCGATGTCTGTCGATTCGGTCTTCCCACAGCTCGAAGCTCTGCTCCCGCATGTGCAGAAGCCCATCCAGTACGTCGGCGGTGAGCTGAACTCCACCGTCAAGCCGTGGGACGAATGCGACGTCCGCTGGGCCCTCATGTACCCGGACGCCTACGAGGTCGGGCTCCCCAACCAGGGCGTCATGATCCTTTACGAGGTGCTCAACGAGCGCCAGGGCGTCCTCGCGGAGCGCACGTACAGCGTCTGGCCGGACCTCGAAGCGCTGATGCGCGAGCACCAGGTCCCGCAGTTCACCGTGGACGGCCACCGCCCGGTCAAGGCGTTCGACGTCTTCGGGCTGAGCTTCTCCACCGAGCTCGGCTACACCAACATGCTCACCGCCCTGGACCTGGCCGGCATCCCGCTAGCCGCCAAGGACCGCGGGCTCGACGACCCGATCGTGCTCGCGGGCGGCCACGCCGCGTTCAACCCCGAGCCGATCGCGGAGTTCATCGACTGCGCGGTCATCGGCGACGGCGAGCAGGCGGTCCTGGAGATCACCGAGATCGTCCGCGCCTGGAAGGCCGAGGGCCGCCCCGGCGGCCGCGAGGAGGTGCTCTTCCGTCTCGCGAGGACCGGCGGCGTCTACGTCCCCGGCTTCTACGACGTCGAGTACCTTCCGGACGGCCGCATCGGCCGCGTCGTGCCGAACAGGTCGGGCGTGCCGTGGCGCGTGTCCAAGCACACCGTCATGGACCTCGACGAGTGGCCCTACCCGAAGCAGCCCCTCGTCCCGCTCGCCGAGACCGTGCACGAGCGGATGTCCGTGGAGATCTTCCGCGGCTGCACCCGCGGCTGCCGTTTCTGCCAGGCCGGCATGATCACGCGCCCCGTGCGGGAGCGAAGCATCACCGGCATCGGCGACATGGTGGAGAAGGGCCTCAAGGCGACCGGCTTCGAGGAGGTCGGGCTGCTCTCCCTCTCCTCCGCGGACCACACCGAGATCGGTGAGATCGCCAAGGGGCTCGCCGACCGGTACACCGAGGACAAGATCGGCCTCTCGCTGCCCTCCACCCGCGTCGACGCGTTCAACGTGGACCTGGCCAACGAGCTGACCCGCAACGGGCGCCGCTCCGGCCTCACCTTCGCCCCCGAGGGCGGCTCCGAGCGCATGCGCAAGGTCATCAACAAGATGGTCTCGGAGGAGGACCTGATCCGCACGGTCTCCACGGCCTACGGCAACGGCTGGCGTCAGGTGAAGCTGTACTTCATGTGCGGCCTGCCCACCGAGACCGACGACGACGTCCTGCAGATCGGCGACATGGCGGTCAACGTCATCGCCAAGGGCCGCGAGGTCTCCGGGCAGAACGACATCCGCTGCACCGTCTCCATCGGCGGCTTCGTCCCCAAGCCGCACACCCCCTTCCAGTGGGCCCCGCAGCTCAGCGCCGAGGAGACCGACGCCCGGCTGACGAAGCTCCGCGACAAGATCCGCGGCGACAAGAAGTACGGCCGCTCGATCGGCTTCCGCTACCACGACGGCAAGCCCGGCATCGTCGAGGGCCTGCTCTCCCGCGGCGACCGCCGTGTCGGCTCCGTCATCCGCGCCGTCTACGAGGCGGGCGGCCGCTTCGACGGCTGGCGCGAGTACTTCAGCTACGACCTGTGGATGAAGAGCGCCGAGAAGGCACTGCCCGCGTTCGGTGTGGACGTCGACTGGTACACCACCCGCGAGCGCACGTACGAGGAGGTCCTGCCCTGGGACCACCTGGACTCCGGTCTCGACAAGGACTGGCTCTGGGAGGACTGGCAGGACTCGCTCGACGAGACCGAGGTCGAGGACTGCCGCTGGACGCCGTGCTTCGACTGCGGGGTGTGTCCTCAGATGGACACGAGCATTCAGATCGGCCCGACAGGGAAGAAGCTCCTGCCGTTGACGGTCGTGAAGTGAGGAACCGTCAGTGAAGTGACGCCGCCGGGTTCCTGACGGGTGACATCTCGGTGACGAAGGTCCGGTCGGGGAAACCCCTGGCCGGACCTTCGCGTCATGAGGTGCATGGAATACGGAAAGCACCAGGCGCCCGCGAGGTACGAGAGCGGTGACGGCTGCCTCACCACGCTCGTCAGGATTCCGGTGAGGATCGTCGTCCTCGTCCTGGTCCTGCCGGTGCGGATGGCCTGGGACGCCCTGGTCGCCGGCGCCCGTGCCGCCGACCGGATCCTGCTGCGCCCGCTGGGGAGGGCGCTGGCGTGGGGCTTCGAGGCGCTGGTCGTGATTCCGGCCCGTTGGCTGTACGCACAGGTGCTCATCCCCCTCGGGCGGGGGCTGCGGTGGCTGGCCATGGCGGTGTTCGTGTGGCCGTGGGTCGCGCTGTGGCGGTACGTGGTGGTGCCCGGGGTGCGGTACGGGATCGTGGTGCCGCTCCGCTGGTTCCACGAACAGGTCCTCACCCCGCTCGGGCGCGGGCTGCGATGGGTGGGGCAGGCGCTCCTGCTCCCGGCCGGACGCGGAATCGCCGCTGCTGCCGGGTGGCTGCTCACCGTCCTGCTCGTGATGCCGGCCGTCCTGCTGTGGCGGTACGTCCTCGAGCCGCTGGGGACGGCCGCCGCCTGGCTGGTGGAGCACCTGCTCGTGCTGCCGCTCGTGTGGACGTACCGCGAACTGCTCACCCCGCTGGGCCATGGCATCGCCTGGTTCCTCGATCTGCTGGTCCGTGGTGTCGCGGCATGCGGCCGAGGCCTGTGGGCCGCCGTACGGTGGCTGGTCACGGTGCTGCTCGTCACACCGCTCGCCTGGGTGTACCGGCGGATCCTGACCCCCGTCGGCCGGGAGATCGTTGCCGCGTTCGGCGTTGCCTGGCGGGTCGCCGGAATGATCTCGCGGGCCGTCGGCCGGATCCTGGCCCGGCTGGCGTGGCATCTGATCGGCGCGCCGGCGACCTGGGCGTACCGGACGGTGTGCACCCCGGTCGGGCACTTCTTGCGCGACGCGGTACTCGCACCGGCCGGGCGGGCCGCTCTGGCGGTGGGCCGGACGGCGCGGCAGACCCTGCGCACGGCACGCGAGACCGTCCGGCAGGCCCGGCGCGACGCGTGGCGGGCTCTGGTCGGAGGGACCCGTGAACCGGAGCCCCGGGAACCAGGAAGCGTCCTTGCGCGTACTCTGGGTAGTACAACGACTGTGCCCAGCGCGGCGCCCGAACCAGAGATCTCCCTGCTGAAGGAGAATTCCTACCAGCAGGGGTGAGCCGGACCGGACACCCCCGGGCCACCCGCATTTCGAGGGCGGCGTGCCACCGCGTCCGCTCCGCACCGAGGAGAAGAACCACTGGGCAAGCGACAGCCCGAAGGCCCGCCGCCCGCACCGGCAGTGCAGCGCATCCGACTGCGCTACACCAAGCGCGGCCGCCTCCGGTTCACCAGTCATCGAGACTTCCAGCGTGCCTTCGAGCGGGCGCTGCGCCGCTCCGAGGTGCCCATGGCGTACTCGGCGGGCTTCACCCCGCACCCCAAGGTCTCGTACGCCAACGCCGCACCCACCGGCACGGGCAGCGAGGCCGAGTTCCTGGAGATCGCGCTCACCGAGGTCCGTGATCCGGGCACGCTGCGCGAGCTCCTCAACGACTCACTGCCGGACGGCCTCGACATCACCGACGCCGTCGAGGCCCGCACCTCGGGTCTCGCCGACCGGCTCACCGCCTCCATCTGGGAGATGCGGCTGAACGGGGTGGCGGTGGAGGACGCGGAGAAGGCCGTCGCCGCCTTCAACGCGGCCGAGACCGTCGAGGTCGAGCGCCGTACGAAGAACGGCATGCGGAGCTTCGACGCCCGGTCCGCCGTCGTCGACCTGCAGGCTCTTGATCATCAGCCTGATAGGCCCGGGGACAAGGCCTGTGCGATACTGCGGCTGGTTGTTCGGCACGTGACACCTGCCGTTCGGCCTGACGACGTCCTGTCCGGTCTCCGCGTTGTGGCCGACCTGGCGCCGCCGGTCCCCGCAGCGGTGACCAGGCTGGCGCAGGGGCTCTTCGACGAGGAGTCCGGCACGGTGACCGACCCGCTCGCGCCCGACCGCGAGGCAGCCCCGGCCGTGGTACCCACGGCCACCGGGACCGCCGTCGCGACGGCGCCTGAAGGTGCAGGTTCCGCGTAAGGCGGTCGTTGTAGCGCAGCCCTCGGACTCGGGAGCCACCTGGGCCGGGCCGCGCGCTGACCCATAAGACTTTCGCCAGGCCGTACGCACACCGCGTAGGGAACCGGCGAGCCAGACATTCAGCCCCCGTGCGGCGCCCGCGCCCCGGACGGCGGTACCGCGTACTTCATGCGGACCGTGCCGGACCGGAATCAGACGCGGCGCCCGGGAGCCCGACGGGAGAACCGCCCGCATGCCTCAGTCCACCGAACCCGGCACGGCCGGGAACGCAGAAGACAGCAACACCCCCGGGGACAAGCTGCCGCCGCGCCGCAGGCGCCGCGCGGCATCCCGCCCGGCGGGCCCGCCGACGGCGGGCGCACAGGTCGGAGCCGAGGCTTCGGCCATACCGGCCGTTGACGCCGGAGTGTCGGAGACCAGTACCGAGAACACCCCCGAGGCCGAGGCCGCGCCGCCGGTCCGTGCGCGCCGTCGCGCCGTCCGCAAGGCGACGTCCTCCGCCGGTGCGCCGCAGGCCGCCGAGACCGTGGAGGTCGTGGAGCCGGTCGTCGCGGCTGCCGAGCCGGTCGAGGCGGAGGCCGCGGAGCCGGTCGAGGCGCCGCGTGCGCGTCGTCGTGCGTCCCGTAAGGCGACGTCCCCCGCCGGTGCGCCGCAGGCCGCCGAGACCGTGGAGGTCGTGGAGCCGGTCGTCGCGGCTGCCGAGCCGGTCGAGACGGAGGCCGCCGAGCCGGTCGAGGCGCCGCGTGCGCGTCGTCGTGCGTCCCGCAAGGCGACGTCCCCCGCCGGTGCCCCGCAGGCCGCCGAGGTGGCCGAGATCGTGGAGGAGGCCGTCGCGGCCGAAGCCGCCGTGGCCGAGCCCGTCGCCGAGGCGCCGCGTGGCCGTACCCGGCGCAGGGCCTCCGCCCCCGCCGGCGCACCGCAGGCCGCCCGGGCCGAAGCCGCCGCCGAGCCGGTCGCCGAGGCTGCCGAGCCGGCCGCGGAAGAGGCTGCGGAGCCCGTCGAGGCCCCGCGTGGGCGCCGTCGCGCCTCCCGCAAGGCCACGTCGCCCGCAGGTTCTCCGCAGGTCACGGAGGCCGCCGAGGAGCGCGCCGAGATCCAGACGGGCGAGAGCCTGCCCGAGGCGGCCGTGGAGGAACTGGCCGCCGAGACCGCCGAGGTCGAGGAGGCCGCCCCGCGCGGCCGTCAGCGCCGCCGCGCCACCGCCGCAGCGGGCCGGCCCGAATTCACCGGCAAGGTCGAGGAGCCCGCGCGCAAGAGCCGCCGGGCCACACGGCCCGCCGTCGCCGTGTTCCAGGCGCCGGTCTTCGCCGAGCCGATGTTCCAGACCCCGGAGACCGCTGCCGCCGCGGCCGCCGCCCAGCCCTCCGTCGCGCACGACGAGGAGCCCGAGGACGAGATCGTGACGGTGGAGGAGCAGACCGCCCCCGCCGAGCAGGCCGCCGCCGAGGCCGCGCCGCAGGGCGGTTCGCGCCGCCGTCGCCGTCGCCGCGGTGAGGCAGCGGAGGCCGAGCCCGCCGCGCCCGCCCCGGCCGCCGCTCCGGTCCAGGAGCAGGCCGAGGAGGAGCAGGAGCCCTCGAGCGAGAACGAGGCCGAGGAGGACGGGGAGGAGACCGACGAGTACGGCGACCGCCCGTCGCGCCGGCGCCGTCGCGGTGGCCGTCGCCGCCGTCGTGGCGAGTCCGCCGAGGACGACGCCGCCGAGCAGCACGTGGACGACGCCCCCGAGCGTTCCGAGGACGAGCACGAGGGTGCTCAGGAGTCCGAGGACGAGGGCGACGACGAGCACGACGACAACGACTCCGGTGCCTCCGGGTCGAGCAGCAGCCGTCGGCGCCGCCGCCGTCGGCGCCGCAGCGGTGACTCCTCGTCCGACGCCGAGAACGGCACGGACGACCCGGAGCGCACGGTCGTCAAGGTCCGTGAGCCGCGCAAGAAGGAAGAGCGCGAGCCCGGCACCGGCTTCGACGAGGTCCAGTCCATCAAGGGCTCGACCCGCATGGAGGCGAAGAAGCAGCGCCGCCGCGAAGGCCGCGAGCAGGGCCGCCGCCGGGTGCCGATCATCACCGAGGCGGAGTTCCTCGCCCGTCGTGAGGCCGTCGAGCGTGTCATGGTCGTCCGCCAGAACGGCGAGCGCACCCAGATCGGCGTCCTCGAGGACGACGTGCTCGTCGAGCACTACGTCAACAAGGAGCAGGCCACCAGCTACGTCGGCAACGTCTACCTGGGCAAGGTCCAGAACGTCCTGCCGTCCATGGAGGCCGCCTTCGTCGACATCGGCAAGGGCCGCAACGCCGTCCTGTACGCCGGTGAGGTCAACTTCGAGGCGCTCGGCATGGCCCACGGGCCGCGCCGCATCGAGACCGCGCTCAAGTCCGGTCAGTCCGTCCTCGTCCAGGTGACGAAGGACCCGATCGGCCACAAGGGCGCCCGTCTGACCAGCCAGGTCTCGCTGCCCGGCCGCTACCTGGTCTACGTGCCCGAGGGCTCGATGACGGGGATCAGCCGCAAGCTGCCCGACACCGAGCGTGCCCGCCTCAAGACCATCCTCAAGAAGATCGTCCCCGAGGACGCGGGCGTCATCGTGCGTACCGCGGCCGAGGGCGCGAGCGAGGACGAGCTGCGCCGCGACGTCGAGCGGCTGCAGCAGCAGTGGGAGGACATCCAGAAGAAGTCGAAGAGCAGCGGCAGCTCCAACGCGCCGACGCTTCTCTACGGCGAGCCGGACATGACCGTCCGGGTCGTCCGCGACATCTTCAACGAGGACTTCTCCAAGGTCATCGTCAGCGGTGACGATGCGTGGGACACCATCCACGGCTACGTCTCGCACGTGGCGCCCGACCTGACGGACCGGCTGTCGCGCTGGACCTCGGAGGTCGACATCTTCGCGACGTACCGGATCGACGAGCAGCTCATGAAGGCGCTGGACCGCAAGGTCTACCTGCCGAGCGGCGGCTCGCTGGTGATCGACAAGACCGAGGCGATGGTCGTCGTCGACGTCAACACCGGCAAGTTCACCGGTCAGGGCGGCAACCTCGAGGAGACCGTCACCAAGAACAACCTGGAGGCGGCCGAGGAGATCGTGCGTCAGCTGCGGCTGCGCGACCTCGGTGGCATCGTCGTCGTCGACTTCATCGACATGGTGCTGGAGTCCAACAGGGACCTGGTGCTGCGGCGTCTGCTGGAGTGCCTGGGGCGCGACCGTACGAAGCACCAGGTCGCCGAGGTCACCTCGCTGGGCCTGGTCCAGATGACCCGTAAGCGGGTCGGCCAGGGTCTGCTGGAGTCCTTCTCCGAGACCTGTGTCCACTGCAACGGGCGCGGCGTGATCGTGCACATGGAGCAGCCCACCTCGATCGGTGGTGGCGGCGGCGGCAAGCGTTCCAAGAAGCGCCGCGGCGGCTCGGGTCAGGACCATGAGCACGACCACGAGCACGTCTCCGAGACGGACACCGAGGTCGAGACGGAGGCGGAGGTGGCCGCGGAGGTCGCCGCTCCGCTCGCGCTTCCCGAGCCGGAGTTCGTCCCGGACGAGGAGCTGTACAGCAGTCCGGCCGAGGCCGAGGCGGCAGCCGGGCGCGGCCGTGGCCGTCGTCGGGCGACGCGTAAGGCGACGGCCCCCGCCGGTGCCCCGAGGTCCGCTTCCGCCCCGGCCCCGGTGGCCGAGCCGGTCGTGACGCCGGAGCCCGTGGTGGAGCCGGAGCCGGTCGTGGCAGCGGAGCCGGTCGCCGAGGCTCCGGTCGAGGCGCCCCAGGGCCGTACGCGCCGTCGGGCGACGCGCAAGGCGACCGCCCCGGCGGGTTCGCCGGCCCAGGCTGCCGAGCCGGTCCCGGTCGTCGAGCCGGTCCCGGCCGCCGTCGCGGAGGAGCCGGTGTCCCACGCCGACCCGGTCGCGGCGGAGGACCCGGTCGTCGAGGCGCCGCACGCCGAGGCCCCTGCCGAGGAGCCGGCCGCACCGCCGCGTGCCCGGCGTCGGGTGACCCGTAAGGTCACCGCGCCCGCGGGTTCCCCCGCAGGTGCCGAGGACGCCGCGGTCGTCGTGGTGACGGGCGGCGAGCCGGAGTCCGACGCCGACGCCGAACCGGCGCCGGCCAAGAAGGCGGCCCGCAAGACCGCGAAGAAGGCCACGGCCAAGAAGGCGGCCGTCAAGAAGACGGCGGCCAAGAAGACCGTCGCGAAGAAGACGACGGCCAAGAAGGCGGCGAAGAAGACGGTGGCGGCCGAACAGCCGTCGACCGCCGTCACGGCTTCGGCCGACGAGGTCTGACCCACCCAAGGGGGCTGTTCCGGGCCGGCCCGCGGCGTCGCGGCCGGCTCGGAACAGCCCTCGGCACCGCGCGCGACGCAGTCGGGCCGGTCCCTCCACGGGGCCGGCCGGCTGCGTTCCGGCGCCCGGCCGCCCCTGCACCCTGACACGGAAGCTCTCAGTACATGCACAAGATCCAGAAGGCCGTCATACCTGCCGCCGGGCTCGGTACCCGGTTCCTGCCGGCGACGAAGGCGACTCCCAAGGAGATGCTGCCGGTCGTCGACAAGCCGGCGATCCAGTACGTCGTGGAGGAGGCCGCCGCCGCCGGGCTGAACGACGTACTGATGATCACCGGGCGCAACAAGCGTGCCCTGGAGGACCACTTCGACCGGAACTACGAGCTGGAGTCGGCGCTGACCCGCAAGGGCGACGACGAACGGCTGGTCCGGGTCCAGGAGTCCAGCGATCTGGCGACCATGCACTACGTCCGGCAGGGCGACCCGAGGGGCCTCGGCCACGCCGTCCTGTGCGCGGAACCGCATGTCGGTGCCGAGCCCTTCGCGGTTCTGCTCGGCGACGACCTGATCGACCCGCGTGATCCGCTGCTGGCCCGCATGGCCGAGATCCAGGAGCGTGAGGGCGGCAGCGTCGTCGCGCTGATGGAGGTCGCGCCCGAGCAGGTCCACCTGTACGGATGCGCCGCGGTGGAGTCCACGCCGGAGGACGACGTCGTCCGGGTCACCGGACTGGTCGAGAAGCCGGAGACCGGCGACGCCCCCAGCAATCTGGCGGTCATCGGACGCTATGTCCTGGACCCGGCCGTCTTCGGAGTGCTGCGGGACACCGAGCCGGGCCGGGGCGGCGAGATCCAGCTGACCGACGCGCTGCAGCAGCTGGCCGCCGACGAGAAGCTCGGCGGTCCCGTGCACGGTGTCGTCTTCCGCGGCCGCCGCTACGACACCGGTGACCGGGGCGACTACCTGCGGGCCATCGTCCGGCTCGCCTCCGAGCGCGAGGACCTGGGGCCGGACTTCCGTGCCTGGCTGCGCGACTTCGTCGCCACCGAGCTCTGAGCGAGCGCCCCCGCACACCCATCCGAGACACCCGTACCGCACCAAGGACCAAGGAGAACCCTCATGATCGGCATGATTCTGGCGGCCGGCGCAGGCCGACGTCTGCGCCCCTACACCGACACGCTTCCCAAGGCCCTGGTGCCGGTCGGCCCCGAGGGGAACGAGGAGAGCCTGACCGTCGTCGACCTGACGCTCGGCAACTTCGCCGAGGTCGGCCTGACCGACGTCGCGATCATCGTGGGCTACCGCAAGGAGGCCCTGTACGAGCGCAAGGCCGCTCTCGAGGCGAAGTACGGCGTCACCCTCACGCTGATCGACAACGACAAGGCCGAGGAGTGGAACAACGCCTACTCCCTCTGGTGCGGCCGTGACGCCCTGAAGGACGGCGTGATCCTCGCCAACGGCGACACCGTGCACCCCGTCTCCGTCGAGAAGACGCTGCTCGCCGCCCGCGGCGATGGCAAGAAGATCATCCTCGCCCTCGACACGGTGAAGCAGCTCGCCGACGAGGAGATGAAGGTCGTCGTCGACCCGGCGAAGGGCGTCCAGCGGATCACCAAGCTGATGGACCCGGCCGAGGCCACCGGTGAGTACATCGGTGTCACCCTCATCGAGGGCGACGCGGCCGAGGAGCTGGCCGACGCCCTGAAGACGACGTTCGAGCGCGACCCGGACCTCTACTACGAGGACGGCTACCAGGAGCTCGTCAACCGCGGATTCAAGGTCGACGTGGAGCCGATCGGCGACGTCAAGTGGGTCGAGATCGACAACCACGAGGACCTGGCCAAGGGCAGGACCATCGCGTGCCAGTACTGACCCGGCTGATACCCGCGCCGGTCGTCGTCGACATCCGGGCCGGCGCTCTGGCCGATCTGGCGGGTGTGCTCGCCGATCAGCGGATCTCCGGCTCGGGCAAGCTGGCGATAGCGATCAGCGGGGGTTCGGGCCGGGCGCTGCGCGAGCGGCTCTCGGACAGCCTGCCGGGCGCTTCCTGGTTCGAGGTGGGCGGCGGCACGCTGGATGATGCCGTCAAGCTCGCGGAGGCCATGAAGTCCGGCAGGTACGACGCCGTCGTCGGGCTCGGCGGCGGCAAGATCATCGACTGTGCGAAGTTCGCCGCGTCGCGCGTCGGGCTGCCGCTGGTCGCCGTGGCGACGAACCTCTCCCACGACGGTCTGTGCTCACCGGTGGCCACGCTGGACAACGACGCGGGCCGCGGCTCGTACGGTGTCCCGAATCCGATCGCCGTCGTCATCGACCTCGACATCATCCGTGAGGCCCCGGTCCGCTTCGTGCGGTCCGGCATCGGTGACGCGCTCTCGAACATCTCCGCCGTCGCGGACTGGGAGCTCGCCCACCGCGTCAACGGGGAGGACATCGACGGCCTGGCCGCCGCGATGGCCCGGCAGGCCGGCGAGGCCGTGCTGCGCCACCCCGGGGCCCTGGGGGACGACGGCTTCCTCCAGGTGCTGGCCGAGGGGCTGGTGCTGACCGGCATCTCGATGTCGGTGGCGGGGGACAGCCGTCCCGCCTCCGGCGCCTGCCACGAGATCAACCACGCCTTCGACCTGCTCTTCCCCAAGCGCTCGGCGAGCCATGGTGAGCAGTGCGGTCTGGGCGCGGCGTTCGCGATGCACCTGCGGGGCGCGCACCAGGAGTCCGTGCGGATGGCCGAGGCGCTGCGGCGCCACGGCCTGCCGGTCACGGCGGAGGAGATCGGGTTCAGCGCGGACGAGTTCGTCCAGGTGGTCGACTTCGCCCCCCGGACCAGGCCGGGCCGCTACACGATCCTGGAGCATCTGGGCCTGTCCCCGGATGCGATCCGCGATGCCTACGCCGACTACGTCAGAGCCACCGGGGCCTGAGGCCGGACCCCGGAAATGGAGCCGGTTTGACCGGGCTGTACAGGTCCCCGTAATCTTGACCGTCGGCGTTTGTTCGCCACACCTCTGAGCACTGACCTCCCGCTCGTACGGGAGAGGCCGCTCGTCCAATCCGGATCATCACGGGTCCCCGGACCCGTGTGAGCGGCTGGCATCAGAGGTTTCCGCTTCGAGTGAGAGTGAGATCCGCGTGTACGCCATCGTGCGCAGCGGTGGTCGCCAGCACAAGGTTGCTGTCGGCGACATCGTTGAGGTTGACAAGATTCCCACCGCCAAGGTTGGCGACACGGTAGAGCTCTCTACCCTGCTCGTTGTCGACGGCGACGCCGTGACCAGCGACCCGTGGGTGCTTGACGGCATCAAGGTCCAGGCCGAGATTGTGGACCACCACAAGGGCGCGAAGATCGACATCCTTCGCTACAAGAACAAGACCGGCTACCGCCGTCGCCAGGGTCACCGCCAGCAGTACACGGCGATCAAGGTCACCGGTATCCCCGCGGCTGCGAAGTAAGGGACTGAGGAGACATGGCACACAAGAAGGGCGCATCGTCCACCCGGAACGGGCGCGATTCCAATGCTCAGCGGCTCGGCGTGAAGCGCTTCGGCGGTCAGGCCGTCAACGCCGGTGAGATCCTGGTCCGCCAGCGCGGCACCCACTTCCACCCGGGCACGGGCGTCGGCCGTGGCGGCGACGACACGCTGTTCGCCCTCGCCGCCGGTGCGGTCGAGTTCGGCACGCACCGTGGCCGCAAGGTCGTGAACATCGTTCCGATCGCCGGCTGATTTTCGGCGCTCGTCGAGCGGTATGACGTGGAGGCGGACCTCACTTCCTGTTACGGGAAGTGGGTCCGCCTTTCGCGTGTTGCTCCTACAGGGGCGCACGAGCGAGACATTTCTGCATGTATGTAACTGGAGGTTTCACCCATGACCACCTTCGTGGACCGCGTCGAACTGCATGTCGCCGCGGGTAACGGAGGCCACGGCTGTGCCTCCGTTCACCGTGAGAAGTTCAAGCCGCTCGGCGGCCCGGACGGCGGCAACGGCGGCCGTGGCGGCGACGTGACCCTGATCGTCGATCAGGCGGTCACCACGCTCCTCGACTACCACCACCACCCCCACCGCAAGGCCACCAACGGCCAGCCCGGCGCAGGCGACAACCGCACCGGCAAGGAGGGCCAGGACCTGGTCCTGCCCGTGCCGGACGGCACCGTCGTCCTCGACAGCGAGGGCAACGTACTGGCCGACCTCGTCGGCCACGGCACGATGTTCATCGCCGGCCAGGGCGGCCGCGGTGGCCTCGGCAACGGCGCGCTGGCCTCCGCCCGGCGCAAGGCCCCCGGCTTCGCGCTGCTCGGTGAGCCCGGTGAGGCCCGGGACGTCGTCCTGGAGCTGAAGACCGTCGCCGACGTCGCGCTCGTCGGCTATCCGAGCGCGGGCAAGTCCTCGCTGATCTCGGTCCTGTCGGCCGCCAAGCCGAAGATCGCCGACTACCCGTTCACGACCCTCGTCCCGAACCTGGGCGTGGTCACCGCGGGCAGCACCGTCTACACCATCGCCGACGTACCGGGCCTGATCCCGGGCGCCAGCCAGGGCAAGGGCCTCGGCCTGGAGTTCCTGCGGCACGTCGAGCGCTGCTCGGTGCTCGTGCACGTGCTGGACACGGCGACCCTCGAGTCCGACCGTGACCCGGTCTCCGACCTCGACATGATCGAGGAGGAGCTCAAGCTCTACGGGGGGCTGGACGACCGGCCCCGCATCGTCGTCCTGAACAAGATCGACATCCCGGACGGCCAGGACCTCGCGGACATGATCCGTCCTGAGCTGGAGGCCCGCGGCTACCGCGTCTTCGAGGCGTCGGCGGTCGCCCGTACCGGCCTCAAGGAGCTGTCGTTCGCGCTGGCCGGCGTCATCGCCGAGGCGCGTGCGGCCAAGCCGGTGGAGGAGGCCACCCGTATCGTCATCCGGCCCAAGGCCGTGGACGATGCCGGCTTCACGGTGAAGCTGGAGGACGACGGCATCTACCGGGTGCGCGGCGAGAAGCCGGAGCGCTGGGTGCGTCAGACCGACTTCAACAACGACGAGGCCGTCGGATACCTGGCGGACCGGCTGAACCGGCTGGGCGTCGAGGACGAACTGCGCAAGGCCGGTGCCAAGGCCGGCGACGGCGTGGCCATCGGCGCCGAGGACAACGCCGTCGTCTTCGACTGGGAGCCGACGGTGACGGCCGGTGCGGAGATGCTCGGCCGCCGCGGCGAGGACCACCGTCTGGAGGAGCCGCGTCCGGCCGCGCAGCGTCGTCGGGACCGTGAGACGGAGCGCGACGACGTCAGCAAGGAGTACCAGGAGTTCGATCCGTTCGCGTAGGACGGATGTGCAAGGGGCGTGTCCCCGTGCCGGGAGACCGGCACGGGGACACGCCCCTTTGCCGCAGGCGAGTCCTGCTCCATCCGGTTTCGGGTCTCTCGTCGCTTATGTGTGTGCGCATGTGCGGGCATTCCGGATGCGATCTTCGTGCCCGGTACGCTATGTTCAAAAATTCGATAAACTTTCACTCCGTGCACAACCCTGTGCCCCCGCTGTCCGTCTCTCTTGTGCGAGGACAGGGCCTGCCCTCGCACAGTCGAGGGGGCAGGGGGAGCGTGGAGACATTCACGCGAGGCCGCCCGGGGATTGCCGCGAACAGCGGCCCAGCCGAAAGACGCAAGTGAAGATTTCATTTCTGGTGCGCGACCTCTGCCACATGGGCGGAGTGGTCAGCGCGACGCAGAATCTGGCGGGTGCGCTCGCCGCCCGGCACGAGGTAGAGATCATCGCGCTCCGCAAGGTACGGGACGAGTCCTACTTCCCGCTCGACCCGCGGGTTTCCGTGCGTGCTCTGACCGATCTGCGCAAGCACTCGCCGACATCGGATCTGGACGATCCGCTGATCGAGGTCTTCCCCAAGGTCTACCCCGTCGACCCGGCCGAGAAGAAGCCGGTCGTCAGCAGGCTGGCCGAGCTGCGGCTGCTCGAATTCCTCGCGACCACGGACTCCGACGTGGTGGTGAGCTCCAGCCCGCGGAACACGATCATGCTGTCGTACGCCGAGGGTGACTACCTGCGGGTCACGCAGGAGCATTCGATGCCCTCGATCTACGCGAAGTACTACCAGGGCCGGCTGTTCAAGGCGTACCACTCGCTGGACGCACTCACCGCGCTCACGCCGGAAGAGGTCGTGAGCATCGGCAAGCAGGTGCCCGGGGTGCGCAACCGCCTGGCCGTCATGCCGAACTGCGTTCCCGCCGCTCCCGTGCAGTCCAAGAGCACCAACAAGGTGATCATCGCGGCGGGCCTCCTCAAGGAGAACAAGAACTTCGCGGCGGTCGTCGACGCCTTCGCCACCGTGGTCGCCAAGCGTCCCGACTGGCGGCTCCGGATCTACGGCGGAGGCACCGAGAAGGCCAGTCTGCGCAAGCAGATCGAGAAGCTCGGCCTGC
Organism: Streptomyces sp. NPDC005761; assembly: GCF_040630635.1. Taxonomy (NCBI): domain Bacteria; kingdom Bacillati; phylum Actinomycetota; class Actinomycetes; order Kitasatosporales; family Streptomycetaceae; genus Streptomyces; species Streptomyces sp. NPDC005761. Next base: position 49,274 of record NZ_JBEXXX010000041.1, read on the forward strand.
ACAACACCGTGACGCTGATGGGACCGGCCGCCCCGGTCGCGCCGGAGTTCAGCAAGGGCTCGATCTTCGTACTCCCCTCGAAGCGGGAGGCGTTCGGCAACGTGATCGTCGAGGCGATGGCCGCCGGGCTGCCCGTCGTCAGCACCGACGCCGACCACGGCCCGCGCAACATCATCACCCATGGCGAGGACGGGCTCATCGTCCCGCGCGGCGACACCGCCGCCATGGCCGACGCCATCCTCGAACTTGTCGAGGACGACGAGCGCCGCAAGCGCATGGGCGAGGCGGCGGTGCGCAACGCCGTGCGCTTCCACGAACCGGCCAGCTGCGCGCGCTTCGAGGCGATCCTGCACGACGCGTCCGCCCGGCGGGCGCTGCCCAGGACCGCCACCGCACAGGTGGACCCGCAGGGCTCGGTCCGCATCGAGGTCGGCGCGCTGCCCGCGGAAGCCCACGGCGCCGAGATCGCCTGCCGCCGGGTCGGGCGCAACCCGGCCGAGGAGCGGTTCGTGATCGACCCCGACGGAAGCACGGTCGTGCCCTGGCACGGCGGGCTGCCCGAGGGAACCTGGGAGCTGTCCGTGTGCACCCCGGACGGCAACGAGGTCCCCCTCACGGTGGACGGCTACGGCTGCGACGTACGCGATCTGCTCAACGTCCCGCTGCCCCGGGAGAACGGCGCCCCCGCACTGGAGCTGCTGCTCCCGCACCGGGGCGAGATGGACCGGCTGCGGATCCGCAGCGTGGTGCGGAACGCCCACGTGGAGATCGACGCACTCGCGGTCGACACCGGAACCATCGACGTGGAAGCCTCTGCCTGGGGCGTGGCCCTGGGCCCGGGAGCGGTCCTGGAGGCCGTGCACCGCAAGGACAAGGACCGGGTGCTGTCGTTCCCGGCAGCGGCGCTCGAAGGCCACCGGATCACCGCCCCCGTCGACTGCGCCACGCTGGTGGCCGAGCACGAGGGCCCCGAGCAGATCTGGGATGTGTGGCTGCGCCCGGCCCCGGGCGCGGACCGCGTCCAGGTCGGCAAGCTCGCCACCGATGTCCTGGCCCCCATAGGGGTGTTCACCTTCCCGCGGCCGGTGATCCGGATCCTGCCCGAGCCCAGCAGGACGCTGCTGGCGAAGGTGGGACGCCGGGTGACCCGGACGCTGAACGGCGGCAAGCCGGCGCCGCGACCGGTCTCGAAGATCGAGATCCGGCCGTACTACACGGCTCTGTCGCAGCTCGCCTTCAAGACGGTGGACGTCGAGCCGTAGAGCGGCGCGGACAGCACGAAGGGGGCGGGCCCGGAGAACTGATCTCCGGGCCCGCCCCCTTCGGCGTGGGCGGCTACTTCTCCTCGGTGAGTTCCGTCGCCTGCTCGATCATGCGGTCCACGACGCGCTGCGATGCCCGGCCGTCGTCCAGGTCGCAGAACAGGTGGTGGAAGCGATCGAAGCGCTCGCTGTACTCGGGCCACACGGCGTCGATGTCGCGGATCGAGTCGATCAGGTCGGAGGACGTACGGACCAGCGGGCCGGGCGAGTCCTTCTCGAAGTCGAAGTAGAACCCGCGCAGGGTGTCGCGGTAGTGCTCCAGGTCGTACGTGAAGAAGAGCATCGGCCGCTTGAGGTGCGCGTAGTCGAACATCACGGACGAGTAGTCGGTGATCATGATGTCGGACGCGAGATACAGATCGGCGATGTCCGGGTACTCGGAGACGTCCCAGACGAACCCGTTGCCGGCGCCCGGCACCTGGTCGACGACGTTGGAGTGACGCCGGATCAGCAGGACGTGGTCGTCGCCGAGGCGGCGGCGGGCGTCCTCCAGGTCGAGGCGCAGGTCGAAGGAGTACTGACCGGCCCGGTGCGACTGGTCGTCGCGCCACGTCGGTGCGTACAGAACGACCTTCTTGCCCTCGGGCAGTCCGATCCGCTTCCTGATCTCCTCGGCGAGCTTGACCCGCTCGTCGGAGTACAGGTAGTCGTTGCGCGGGTAACCGGCCTCCAGGATCTCTCCGTCGTAGGAGAAGGCCCGCTTCAGGATCGGCGTGCTGAAACGGTTGGAGGAGACGAGCATGCTCCAGTTCTTCGCTTCGAGTTCCAGACGCTTCTGGTACTCCTTGTCGAAGTGGAGCGTGTCGATGTCATGGCCGATCTTCTTCAGCATCGTGCCGTGCCAGGTCTGGACGATGACCTGTCCGGGACGCCGGACGACCCACTCGGGAAGGTGCGCGTTGGTCACGATGTACTTGCTGGAGGCCAGCGCGTCGAACCACTCGGTGCCCCACATCCGGACCTTCTCGGCCGTCGGCGGCAGCTCCACCTGACCGTCCCGGACCGCCCACAGGTGCTTGAGGTCGGCACCCCGGCGTACCAGCTCCTCGTGCATGGCGCGCGGGCTGTCCGAGTACTGCTTGCCGTTGTAGCTCAGGTAGAACACCTGGTCACGCAGCGGTTCCAGGCACTTGGCCTCGTACACGTCACGGCGAAGCTGGGCCTGGCGGAACGGGCCGCGCTCCACATCGGCCAGCTCCGAGCGGCAGTTGAGCTGAGGGAAGTCGTGCCAGCGGGCCTCGAGCCAGTACCGGCGGCCCTTCAGCGTGGTGTGCAGCGGGAACTGATCGGAGGCGAGCCGGTCGATGACGAACTCGACGTCCGGACCGTCGGCCTGGCGGAGGAAGAAGTTCCACCGGCCGGCCTTGAGCGGGATGGTGCCCTGGGCGCCACCGCCCAGCGTCGACGGGTCGAAGGCCGTCTCGTACGAGCCGTCCGCGGTCCAGCTGATCGGGACCAGACGCTCGTCGAACCTGCCCTTGGCCTTCAGCAGCAGCTCGGAACCGACCAGGTGCACCGGGGCGTGACCGGACAGGACGAGCTTGCCGTCCCGCTCGCTCACCCGCGTCATCACGGCACGCTCGGTCTGGCCGCGGAACTTGAGGTAGCCGTTGTGCCCGGCGATGACCGCCAGCTCGTGGCGGCCCGCCTGCCGGCCCATGTTCGCGGGCAGCTGGAAGCGGGCGTCCTCGAGACCCTCCTGGACGACGGGGCTCAGCCGGCGCGGTTCCGCGTTCTCGTCGGGACCGGAGACCATCAGGGCCGTGGACCAGTTACGGACCCGCGGCTGGGCGTGACCTTCGGTGCTCTCGGCGGTGACCAGGGCGACGTCGGCGAGCGGCACCTCGACGCGGAAGGCGTGGGTGCCGTTCTGCTCGGCGTCGACGGTGGCCGGGTAGCGCCGGATCTCACCGCTGGACTGGTTGGAGACCTGAAGGGTGACGGACTCGTCGCTCGCCACTGCCGTACGGATCTCGCCCCGGATCACGATCAGGTCGCCCTCCAGTTCCCGGCCGGTCACCAGCGCGTTGACCCGCTCGATGCGCAGCTTGAGGGCGGCTCCCTCGACGCTCGGAAGCATCCGGAAGTTCTTGTCGAGCCACTGGTAGGGCGGGAAGTTGGCGGCGCTGCCGCCGTTCGACTGGATACCCCGGCGGCGCAGCAGACCCGAGCTCGTGACGATCACGCCGATGTGCCAGATGCCCTCCTCCCACTGCCCGTTGTGGCGGAGCTTGGCGGGGTCGAAGGAGAACTCCCAGCCGGACCAGTCGTAGTTGTAGCGCTTCTGCCAGGTGTCGGACGTGCGGCCCGGACGGTAGACGTTCTTCGCGGGGAATATCAGGCGACGGCGTGAGCCGCCCTTCTTGATCTGGATGAACTTGGCGGTGCTGCGCCGGTTCGGGATGTCGATCTTGTCTATCCAGGCGTCGCCGGTCAGCAGCAGCTTGCCCTTCTGCCACTCCACACCGACCAGCGGGGTCCTGAGCTCCAGGTCCTTGTCGATGCGCAGGGTCTTGCGGGAGAGCGAGACACCGCTGCGGTCCAGCGCCTTGAACCCGGCGTACTTGCGCAGGAAACCGCTGACCTCGACCGGCTCACGGCGCCGCTGGTCGGCGAGGAGGTCGATCAGCTCGGCGATCGCGCCGCGGCGCACCAGCGCGTACTGCACGCGCAGCACGGCGGGCAGCTCGTCCAGGACCCGCGGCTCGACCTGGTCGAGGTAGCGGTTGGCGGCCACGTGGAAGGCCTCGCGGTACGCCTCGTCGCCGTCCGGCACGACATTGAGGAAGATGCGCAGGTCGTCCCGGAGTACGCGGGCGTCGTACTCCCGCTTGAACTGGGCCCACTTGGCGCCGGGGCGGGCGGCGAGGAACTGGGCCACGGACTCACAGGCGGCGACCCGGTCGCGGACACCCTGCGGGTCCGTGCGGCGCTGGGTGATCGACGGGGCGGACTCGCCCTCGCGAAGCCGCCAGTAGTAGACCGGCTCGCCGATCAGGTCGATGGCGTCGGCCAGGTAGTGCGCGCGCAGCACCACGGCGCTGTCCTCGTAGAGCACACCCTCGGGGAAGGTGAAGGCGTTCTTCTCCCAGAAGGTGCGGCGCCAGACCTTGTTGCAGGAGATGCGGTCCGCGACGAGCTTGGGGTACTCGGAGATGTGGGTGCGCTTGCGGGCCTCGCCGGCCAGCATCTTCATGAGCGGCACCTGCCAGGACCGCTCGCCCTTGACGTGGAACACATTGCCGGTGGCGAAGTCGGAGCCGGTGTCGTCGAGGCTGGCGACCATCATGCGGTAGCCGTCCGGCGGGATGACGTCGTCGCTGTCGAGGAAGGCGAAGTACTCGCTCTCCGGTGCCATGTTGGCCAGACCCGCGTTACGGGCCGAGCCGAGGCCGCCGTTCTCCTTCGTCACCAGCCGGAAGCGCGGGTCGCGCTCGGCGAAGGCGCCGGCTATCGCTGCCGAGCCGTCGGTGGAGCCGTCGTCGACCATGACGACTTCGAGGTCGGTGAAGGTCTGCGCCGCCACCGAGTCGAGGCAGGCTTCGAGATACGCCTCGACGTTGTACACGGGCACGATGACACTGAGCCGGGGGGTCATGTTTTTCGGCATTCCTTTCGGGTCAGACCCGCTCGACCAGTTCGAGCGCCTGGGCAGGGGATGGTGCCGGCTTGCGTGCGGCAAGCGGGACGACGGGAAGGACGTCTTCCTCGTTCAGGAAGACGGTACGGACGACGCGCTCGGCCGCATGGCCGTCGTCGAAGTCGCAGAAGCGCTCACGGAACGCGGCCCGGAAGGCCGCGGACTCCTCGCTCCGCCATTCGTCGGAGCGGAGGACCTCGGTGAGCTGCGCCTGGGTGGTGGCGACGACGCCGGGAGGTTCGGCCATCAGGTCGAAGTAGCTGCCCCTGACGACCTTGTACGTGTCCCAGTCGTCGGCGAAGATCACGATCGGCCGGTCGAGGTTGGCGTAGTCGAACATCGCCGACGAGTAGTCGGTGATCAGCGCGTCGGCCGCCAGGTAGAGCTGCTCCACGCACTGGTGCGCGGAGACGTCGATCACCCGGCCGCTGGCCTGGAGTTCCGCGAGCCGGCCGGTGGGCTTGTAGAAGTAGTGGCCCCGCACCAGGAGGGTGACGTCCGGGCCCAGTTCCTCGGCCAGCTTCGCCAGGTCGATCCGCGGGGCGAACTCCTTCTGGTACTCACGGTGGGTCGGCATGTACAGGAAGACCTTGGAGCCGTCCGGCGCTCCGAGTTCGCGGCGGGCCTGAGCGACCTCACGGGCACCGGAGTTGATCAGTACGTCGTTGCGCGGGTATCCGGTCTCCAGCGAGGTGTAGGAACACGGATAGACCCGCTCCCACACCGAGGTGGAGAAGCGGTTGGAGGAGATGCTGTAGTCCCAGCGGTCGCAGCGCCGGAGCAGGTCCTCCATGTCCATGTTCGTGGAGGCGGGGTAGTTGGCCTGGTCGAGGCCCATCGTCTTCAGCGGGGTGCCGTGATGGGTCTGCAGGTGGATCTGGCCCTCGCGCTTGACCAGGGCGTCCGCGAAGTTCACGTTGTTGATGAAGTACTTGCCGCGGGCCAGTGCCGTCCAGTACTCCCGGGAGCCGACGACGGCCACCTCGACGCCCTTGGGCACCCGGCTCACGTGCTCCGCGCGCACCGCCCAGACCCGGCGGATGTGGGGGGCCAGCCGGGCCAGCTCGGCGTCGATGGCCGCGGGGTTGCACGAGTAGCCCCGGCTCCAGTAGGCGGAGAAGACCGCGAGGTTCTCGTCCACCGGCAGCCGCAGCTGGGACTGGTAGATCATCCGCATCGCGGCGCGCTTGGCCCGGCCGATGCGCTCACTGTTGCGCGCCCGTGTCCGGTTGCGCACCCGGTTGGCCCGCGTGACGCTGTTCAGCGCCGAATAGGAATCCATGCCGAGCAGCGCGTACTTGTAACCGCGGCCGCCACCCGGACGCTCGAACCCTTCCGGCATTCGTCGGCTGTAGTCGGCAGCCGCGCGGTGAAAGAATTCGGACCGCGCGTCCTTGGGGAGGCGGCCCGGCTTCTCCATCACCGTGAGGTAGTGGTCGACCATTTTGCGGAACAGCGCAGGGCGCCAGGAATTGAATTCCGGATGCTCGTCCAGATAGGTGAATACGCGGTCGTACTGGTCGAATACGTCGAAGTGTTTGCGGCTGACGGTGCGAAGTATGTTTCCGCCCTCGCGTCGCTGCCGGTAGAGCACGCAGATGCGGTCGAGCACCGCGATGCTTTCCGCCGAGACCAGGGAGGTGTACGTCCAGGGGGCGTCCTCGTAGTACCCGGACGGGAACCGGAATCCGTGCGCTTCGACGAAATCGCGGCGGTAGGCCTTGTTCCAGACGATCTGCAGCAGGTCGAGCAGCCCGGGCCGCTCCGACAGGGGGAAGACCGCGGGCCCGGCCGTGCCGAGGAGGTCCGCGCGCTGGTTGGGCAGCAGTCGGCCGTCCCAGTAGCTGCGCGCGTAGTCGAAGATCAGGATGTCGGGGTCGTCGGTCGCGTCGAGACGCCCGACGATGCCGCTGAGCGATCCGGGCGTCAGGGTGTCGTCACTGTCGAGGAAGAGCAGATAGTCGCCGGTCGCCTGTTTCATCCCGGCGTTACGGGCGTGGCCGAGCCCCACGTTCTCGCTCAGGTGGAGCACCCGAACCCGACTGTCGCGCTCCGCGTACTCGTCAAGGATGGCGCCGGAGGCGTCCGGCGAGCAGTCGTCCACGGCGACGACCTCGAAGTCGGTGAAGTCCTGCTGCAGGACGGAGTCGAGGCACTCCCGAACATACCCCTGCACGTTGTACGCAGGCACGATGAGTGTCAGTCGAGGCATCCTTCACCAGTCCAGAGAGCTGTCTGCAGGGTCTGTGCGGAGGCACCGATTCGCACCGCGGAATCATGGGGGAGCGCCTGAGCACCTGAACAGCGTAATTGATTGACATCCGCCCGCCGTGGCCTTGTGTTTGCCCCGGCTTCATCCGGGGCTGTCCGGCTTCGCCCGTGGTGTTCTCCGGCTGTCATCCCTCCACGGCTTCATATCGCACGATAATACGGTTGAGTCCTGTTTGTCTGATTCGATTTTCCGTGCACGTAGGGTGAACCTGTCGGCAGGACCACGCGCAGAGGGAGAGACGCACAGAATGACCTGGATGGTTACGGGCGGGGCCGGATACATAGGTGCGCACGTCGTGCGGGCGATGCTCGCCGGCGGACTGCGGGTGGTCGTGTACGACGACCTCTCCACGGGGAACGCGGGGAGCGTGCCCGACGGTGTGCCCCTGATCACCGGCAGTGTGCTGGACCGGCAGGCCCTGGACGCGGCGATCCGTGACCACACCGTGACGGGTGTGGTGCATGTCGCAGGCAAGAAGCAGGTCGGCGAGTCCGTCGAGCGCCCCCTCCACTACTACCGGGAGAACGTGACCGGCCTGGAGGTGCTGCTGGAGAGCATGGTCGCGGCGGGAATCGACCGGCTGGTGTTCTCCTCGTCGGCCGCCGTCTACGGCATGCCCGACGTGGACCTCGTCACGGAGGACACCCCCTGCGCGCCGATGAGCCCCTACGGGGAGACCAAGCTCGTCGGTGAATGGCTGATCCACGCCGCCGCCCGGGCCCACGGACTGCGCTGCGCGTCCCTGCGCTACTTCAACGTCGCCGGTGCGGCCTCGCCCGAGCTCGCGGACGCCGGCGTGTTCAACCTCATCCCGATGGTCTTCGAGCGACTCGAGGCCGGTGCGGGCCCGCGGATCTTCGGCGACGACTACGCGACGCCCGACGGCACCTGCATCCGCGACTACATCCATGTGGAGGACATCGCCTCCGCACACCTCGCGGCCGCACGCCGGCTGGAGGGAGCCGAGCCCGGTACGGACCTCACGCTGAACATCGGCCGGGGCGAGGGCAGCTCCGTGCGGGAGATGGTCGACCGCATCCTCAAGGCGACCGGTCACCAGGACATCGCCCCCGAGGTGACCGCCCGCCGCGCCGGTGACCCGGCACGCGTGGTCGCGGGGGCGGACCGGATCCGCGCGGAGCTGGGCTGGTCGGCCCGGTACGGCGTCGACGAGATGATCGAGTCCGCCTGGCAGGGCTGGCGGCTGCGCCACCCGTAGCTCCTTTCCTCCGGGGGCGAGTCGCCGAAAGTGAGCGGCCGACCGCCCCCGGAGGCCGTAAGCGGAATCCAGAAATTCGATATCGAGTTCGACACCACGCCTGAGTGCGACGTTTTTCGTCGTCCGGCGGGAGCGAAACGAAGCGGAATGGTTACGGGGTGCCGTCGCTTTTCCTCCGGACGAGTCGGTAAGCGGGTCGGCGGAGCTGTTTCGCCGCGGATGAGCGGCCGGATCTGACTAAGGTCACCCGGTAGGTCGCAGCTGCGACAGGACCGCCGACTCATCGTGGAGCAGAACTGTGAAGGCTCTCGTACTTTCCGGCGGGGCAGGCACCCGGCTTCGTCCCATCACTCATACCTCGGCCAAACAGCTGGTCCCGGTGGCGAACAAACCGGTGCTGTTCTACGGACTCGAAGCCATCGCGGAAGCCGGCATCACCGAGGTCGGCATCATCGTGGGCGACACCGAGGAGGAGATCCGCGCGGCGGTCGGCGACGGATCCCGGTTCGGCATCGACGTCACCTACATCCCGCAGTCCGAACCGCTGGGCCTCGCACACGCGGTGCTGATCGCCCAGCGCTTCCTCGGCGACGACGACTTCGTCATGTACCTCGGCGACAACTTCATCGTCGGCGGGATCGCCGGGCTGGTCGAGGGGTTCTGCGCCGACCGCCCCGACGCCCAGATCCTGCTGACCCAGGTGCCCGACCCGACCGCCTTCGGCGTCGCCGAACTCGACGGGGACGGCAGGGTCGTGGCCCTCGAGGAGAAGCCGAAGGAGCCCAAGAGCGACCTGGCCCTCGTCGGTGTCTACCTCTTCACCCGGGTCATCCACGAGGCCGTCCGCTCCATCCGCCCGTCCTGGCGCGGCGAGCTGGAGATCACCCACGCCATCCAGTGGCTGATCGACCAGCAGCGCGACGTCCGCTCCACCACGATCCGCGGGTACTGGAAGGACACCGGCAACGTCACCGACATGCTGGAGGTCAACCGCACCGTGCTGGAGGCCGTCGAGCCCTGCACCCGCGGCGCCCACGTCGACGACGAGAGCGAGATCATCGGCCGGGTCCGGATCGAGCCGGGCGCCCGCGTCACCCGCAGCCGGATCGTCGGCCCCGCCATCATCGGCGCCCGCTCGGTGATCAGCGACGCCTACGTGGGGCCGTTCACCTCGGTCGCCCACGACTGCCGCATCGAGGACAGCGAGATCGAGTACTCCATCGTCCTGCGGGGCGCCTCGATCGACGGCGTCCGCCGCGTGGAGGCCTCCCTCATCGGCCACGAGGTCGAGGTGACCCCCGCACCCCGCAGTCCGTCCGCCCACCGACTCGTCCTCGGCGACCACAGCAAGGTACAGATCTCGTCATGACGACCCACCTCCTGGTGACCGGCGGTGCCGGCTTCATCGGCTCCCATTACGTCCGTACGCTGCTGGGCCCGGACGGCCCCGGTGACGTCGCCGTCACCGTGCTCGACAAGCTCACCTACGCGGGTAATCCGGCCAACCTCGACGAGGTGCGCGAACACCCCGGTTTCTCGTTCGTGCAGGGCGACATCTGTGACGCGGAACTGGTCGGCGGCCTCATGGCCGGGCACGACCAGGTGGTGCACTTCGCCGCCGAATCGCATGTCGACCGCTCCATCGACGGCGGCGCCGAGTTCGTCCGTACGAACGTCCTGGGCACCCACACCCTCGTCCACGCCGCACACCTGGCGGGCGTCAGGACCTTCGTGCACATCTCCACCGACGAGGTCTACGGATCGATCGACGAGGGTTCCTGGACCGAGAGCGAACCGCTCGCGCCCAACTCCCCGTACTCCGCGTCCAAGGCCTCCAGCGACCTGATCGCACTCTCCTACCACCGCACGCACGGACTCGACGTGCGGGTGACCCGGTGCTCCAACAACTACGGGCACCACCACTTCCCGGAAAAGGTCATCCCGCTCTTCGTCACCAACCTGCTGGAGGGCCGGCCGGTCCCGCTGTACGGGGACGGCGCCCATGTCCGCGACTGGCTGCACATCGACGACCACGTGCAGGCCGTCGAACTCGTCCGCACCAGGGGCCGCGCGGGCGAGGTCTACAACATCGGCGGCGGCACCGAACTCTCCAACAAGGAGCTCACCGGACTGCTCCTGGAGGCGTGCGGCGCGGACTGGGACACCGACGTCGTCCACGTCGAGGACCGCAAGGGCCACGACCGGCGCTACTCCGTCGACTGCACCCGGATCCGCGAGGAGCTCGGCTACGAGCCCCGCAAGGACTTCCGCACCGGGCTCGCCGAGACCGTGCGGTGGTACCGCGAGAACCGCGCGTGGTGGGAGCCGCTCAAGGAGAGGGCCGCCCTGTGAGCCCGGTCTGGCTGGTCACCGGGGCCGCCGGCATGCTCGGACAGGACCTCATGGCCGCGCTCGCCCAGGAGGACGTCACCGCCGTCGCCGCGGACCGTGCGGCCCTGGACATCACCGACCCCGGGCGCGTCCGCGCGGCGTTCACCGCCCACCGTCCGGCCGTCGTGGTGAACTGCGCGGCCTGGACCGCCGTCGACGACGCCGAGAGCCAGGAGGACGCCGCGCTGCGCATCAACGGCACCGGCCCCGCGGTCCTGGCCGCCGCCTGCCGGGAGCACGGCGCCGTCCTGCTCCACGTCTCCACCGACTACGTGTTCGCCGGGGACACCGCCCGGCCCTACGCCGAGGACGCCCCCACCGCACCGCGCAGCGCCTACGGCCGCACCAAACTGGCCGGCGAACGCGCCGTGCTGGAGACCCTCCCCGACACCGGCTACGTCGTGCGCACCGCCTGGCTCTACGGCGCGGGCGGCGCCAACTTCGTCCGCACGATGATCCGGCTGGAGAGCCTCAAGGACACCCTCGACGTGGTGGACGACCAGCGCGGTCAGCCCACCTGGACCGTCGACCTGGCCGGGCTGCTGGTCCGGCTCGGGCGGGCCGCACTCGACGGCACCGCCCCGGCCGGCGTCTACCACGGCACCAGCGGTGGCGGGACGACATGGTTCGGCTTCACCCGGGCGATCTTCACGCTGCTCGGCGCGGACCCGGCCCGCGTCCGGCCCACCACGAGCGCCGCGTATCCCCGCCCCGCCCCGCGGCCCGCGTCCAGTGTGCTCGCGCACGGACGGTTCGCGGCGGCCGGGATCGAGCCCCTCCGGGACTGGCGCACCGCACTGGAGGAGGCGTTCCCGGCCCTGCTCGCCGTGGAACGCCCCTTGGTCAGCGGCCGGCCGGGCTGAGCTCGCCTTCGCCCGCCCGCAGCCGCGCGTAGTACTCCTCGCACTCCGCGTACGAGGGCAGGAGCCCCTGCTGCCCGGCCTCGGCGAGCGACGGTGCCGCGGCGTCCTTCTCGGACAGGAGCGGCACGATGCCCGCGGGCCACTCGATGGCCAGCTCCGCATCGAGCGGATCGATGCCGCGCTCGCGCCCGGGCGCGTAGCCCTCGGAGCAGAGGTAGAGGACGCCCGCGTCGTCCGTCAGCGCCATGAAGGCGTGACCGAGCCCTTCGGCGAGGTAGACCGCACGGTGCTCGGCATCGTCCAGACGGACCGCCTCCCACCGCCCGAACGTGGGCGAGCCCGCCCGGACGTCCACGATCACGTCGAGCACGGCGCCCCGCACGCACTTCACGTACTTCGCCTGACCGGGCGGCACGTCGGCGAAGTGGATCCCGCGCAGCGTGCCCCGGCGGGACGTGGAGAAGTTGGCCTGCGCGAGCCCCAGGGCGTGCCCCGCGGCCTCCCCGAGGTCCGTGGCCCTGAACCACTCGTGGAAACTGCCGCGGCTGTCGGGGATGACCTCGGGCTCGTGCACCCAGGCCCCGGGGATGGAGAGCTGGCGCATGCGATCACGTCCTGTTCCTGGAATTCGCCGGGTCTTCGGCGGGGGAGCCGACGACTCCTGCAACGAGTGGCGGTACGGAACAGATACGGACCGGTACGGATACGGACGAAACAGGGTCCACGGTGCGGAACCCGAAGGCGCCGATTCCCGTGCTCGCGTAGATTGCGGGGTCCAGCGAGCCGAACCATGGGGGATGCACGTGTCAGGGGCCAGGCAGGGCGTCACGGAGGCCCGCAGGATCGTCGTCAAGGTCGGTTCCTCCTCCCTCACCACCGCTGCCGGAGGCCTCGACGCCGACCGGGTCGACGCACTCGTCGATGTGCTCGCCAAGGTGCGCAGCGGCGGTGAGCGCGAGGTCGTCCTCGTCTCCAGCGGTGCCATCGCGGCCGGACTCGCCCCGCTCGGACTCCACCGCAGGCCCAAGGACCTGGCCAGGCAGCAGGCCGCGGCCAGCGTCGGCCAGGGGCTGCTCGTCGCCCGCTACACCGCCTCCTTCGCCCGCTACGGCGTCCGCGTCGGCCAGGTCCTGCTCACCAGCAACGACACCAGCCGCCGCGCCCACTACCGCAACGCATACCGCACTCTCGACCAGCTCCTGGACATGGGCGCGCTGCCGATCGTCAACGAGAACGACACCGTGGCCACCGACGAGATCCGCTTCGGTGACAACGACCGGCTCGCGGCGCTCGTCGCCCACCTGGTCCGCGCCGATCTGCTGATCTTGCTCTCGGACGTGGACGGCCTCTACGACGGCGACCCGAGCATCCCCGGCACCACCCGCATCGCGGAGATCGCCGGCCCCGCCGATCTGGCCGGGGTCAGTATCGGCAGCGCCGGCAAGGCGGGCGTCGGGACCGGCGGCATGGTCACCAAGGTCGAGGCCGCCCGGATCGCCACCGCGGCCGGTGTCCCGGTCGTCCTCACCTCCGCGAGCCACGCGGCCGACGCGCTGGCGGGCCGCGACACCGGCACCTACTTCCACCGCACCGGACGCCGCTCGGCGGACCGTCTGCTGTGGCTGGCCCACGCCTCCACCCCGCAAGGCTCACTGACCCTGGACGACGGGGCCGTGCAGGCGGTCGTGGAGCGCCACAGCTCCCTGCTGCCGGCCGGGATCGCCGCGGTCGAGGGTGAGTTCACCGCGGGCGACCCGGTGGAACTGCGCGATCTGCGGGGCCGGCCGGTCGCCCGAGGCCTCGTCAACTTCGACGCCAAGGAGATCCCGCAGCTTCTCGGGCGCTCCACCCGCGACCTGGCCCGCGAACTCGGCCCCGCCTACGAACGCGAGGTCGTACACAGGGACGATCTTGTCGTTCTCCACACCTGATGACCCCCTGAAACGGCTGAAAGTCCAGCCTTCGGGCGGAGACCTTCACGAAAACCGCCCCAAGCCGGGCCGCGGGCTGGTCCACTTTGTAGCAGGGACACTGCGGGGTTCAGCACAGCAACACATTCACAGGAGGCCGCCGGTGAGACGAGCGCGCCCGGGGGCGCCGCCCCGAGGAACGGGTGGCCGCGCCCTGACCAGCGTCGGAGCAGGGACCGGTTTCGACGGAAGCAGGTCCACGGACCGGAGGGACGAACGGACCGCCTGCCCGGACATGGCGGTGGCCGGGCAGGAACGCACCCAGTCGAAGCTGTGGCACATCACGCTCTGCGTCTCCGGTGCCGAGATTCCGCTGACGGAGGTCAGACGTGGCCTCGAACAGCTCGCCCACGACCACCCCTTCCTGCTGACCAGCCGCTATGCCAACGACCACGCGGAGATCCGCTACTGGGAAGAGGCCCGCGACCTGCACGACGCGGCGGCGGTGGCCCTGCGGCTGTGGGGCGAGCACCGCTCCAGCGCGGGGCTGCCCCCCTGGGAGATCGTCGGGCTCGAGGTCATCGACCGCGAGACGTACCACCAGCGCGTCGCCGAGGGGTACGGGCCGCCTCCGGCCGCCCCGGTCGGCGTGCACCCGTACTGAAACGGCCGTCCCCCGGACGGCCGTCTCGCATCACGGGATACGTGACGGATGCCCGCAGCGTGCGCATTACCCTGCGGGCATGACCACGCTTTCGCCGTACGACAACATGTCCCCGGTCACCCAGGCCGCCTACCGGGCCCGCTCCGCCGCCGCCGACATCGCGCCACTTCCGCGCGCGGCGAAGGACGACGCGCTGCTGGCGATCGCGGACGCCCTCGAAGTGCGGACCAGCGACATCCTCGCGGCCAACGCCGAGGACGTGGCGCGCGCCCGCGAGGCCGGGACCAGCGAGTCCGTCGTCGACCGGCTCACACTCACCCCTGAGCGCATCCGCGCCATCGCGGCCGACGTGCGGGACGTGGCCGCGCTGCCCGACCCGGTCGGTGAGGTGGTGCGCGGCTCGACGCTGCCCAACGGCATCGATCTGCGTCAGGTCCGGGTGCCCCTCGGCGTGGTCGGGATCATCTACGAGGCACGCCCCAATGTGACGGTGGACGCCGCGGCCCTCTGCCTGAAGTCGGGCAACGCCGTGCTGCTGCGCGGTTCGTCATCCGCCTACGCCTCCAACCGTGCACTCGTCCGGGTGCTGCGCGACGCGGTCGGCGGCTCCGGCCTGCCGGCCGACGCGGTGCAGCTGGTACCGGGCGAGAACCGTGACTCCGTACGCGAGCTCATGCGGGCGCGCGGCCTGGTCGACGTGCTCATCCCGCGCGGCGGGGCCTCACTGATCCGCACCGTCGTCGAGGAGTCGACCGTCCCGGTGATCGAGACCGGTACCGGCAACTGCCATGTGTACGTGGACGCGCAGACCGACCTCGACATGGCCGTCGCGATCCTGATCAACTCCAAGGCGCAGCGCCCGAGCGTCTGCAACTCCGCGGAGACGCTCCTGGTCCACAAGGACGTGGCCGAGGCCTTCCTGCCGCGCGCCCTGGACGCCCTGGCCGAGGCCGGTGTGACGGTGCACGGTGACGAACGGGTCCTGGAGTACGCCGAGGGGGCCAAGGCCACCGTGGTGGCGGCCACGCCGGAGGACTGGGAGACCGAATACCTCTCGTACGACATCGCGGCGGCCGTCGTGGACTCGCTGGACGCGGCCGTGGCACACATCCGGCTCTGGTCGTCGGGGCACACCGAGGCGATCGTGACGACCTCACAGGCCGCGGCACGCCGTTTCACCCAGTTGGTGGATTCGACCACGGTGGCTGTGAACGCCTCGACCCGCTTCACGGACGGCGGACAGTTCGGCTTCGGTGCGGAGATCGGAATCTCCACCCAGAAGCTGCACGCCAGGGGGCCGATGGGGCTGCCGGAGCTGACGTCCACGAAGTACATCGTGACCGGCGACGGCCACGTGCGGTGACCGGGCGGTTCGGAGAATGTCCTGTCTCCCTGCCCAAAACCACCCAGCGGGTCTAGGCTGAAGCTGTGCCGGACGACGTGGGGGGCAGGCCGTTCCCGAACGGCTGGGAGCCCGACGACGACCGCGGGGGCGCGGACGAGGACTTCGCCTCCGTGGTGTTCGACGAGGATTTCGTACAGGCAGCCGAGTTCCACGAACCCACCGCAGTCGAGCGGCTGTTGGCCGCCGCCGAGGCGCGCGCCGAGACCGATGCCTTCCGGGCCCGGGCCGGCGGTGGCCCGCTGGACGATGACCTCCATGACGACGGCTACGGCCGCGGGAGCGGCTACGACGGGCCATGGGACGCGGACGACGACTACGGCGTCGGCGGCCCCTACGGGCGTCACGGCGGCGCTCTGCGGCCTTACCGCGGAGCCGCCCGCTGGCACCGGCCGGTGGCCTGGCTGCTCGCCCTGCTGATGGGGATCGGCATGGTGGCCCTGGCCTTCAGCGCCGTCTTCCGCAACACCTCGGGCGATCGTCAGGACCAGGTCCCGCCCCCGGCCACGAGCGGCGTGGACAGCGCGCCGGGGCCCACCGCCGCTCCGTCCGCCGCGGATGGCTACTCCCGCCCGATGGTCTCCGCCGTCCCCCACACCCCCTGACCCCACCGAGGCGCCCCGGGCCCCGGGCCGTTGATGGGTCCTGTGCCGTTGACGGCCCCCGGACCGCTGACCGGTCCCGGGCCGTTGATGGCCGCTGGACGGCTGACCGGTCCTGCGCCGCTGATGCCTCCGGACCGCTGGCCGGTCCCGGGCCGCTGCCGACCGGGTGCACCGACGCCCGACGCCCACCGCCCTCCGCCGGCCCTTGCCGTGCCCGCTCCGGACGCTGAGCTTTCCCCGGCCCGGATCCACCCGACCGGGGGAATCCCGCGGCAGTTCCCGCCCGTCGCCGCGTTTACCTCCGTCGTAATCGACCTACTCTGAAGATATGACCCCTCACCCGTTCGAAGAGGGGGCTTCTCACTTGTCCGTGCATGCCCACGCATGACGGGCAGACCCTGTCCGGCGCCCTTCGGCCGGAAGGGGCGCACCGTTTCGGCCCCGGTCGGTGGCGTGGAGTCGGGAGAAGTCATGGCAGACCGCGGAGATCCACCCGAAGGCCCGTCGGAGAACGGTGCGAGCGGCAGCGAGGACGAGTACCGCTCTCTCGTCTTCGACGAGTCCTTCGTCCGGGCTGCCCGGCTGCAGGAGTTCTCCGCCCAGGAGCGCATGGGGGAGCATGCCCGTGCCGTCCGCAGCCTGCCGGGCCGGGCCGTCCGCAACGGCTCCCGGGCCGCCCTGGCCCTGGTCGTCCTGATCGCTCTGGCCTTCGGCACCGCCGTCTTCCTGGGCTTCCGCCACCCCTACCAGAACCCCGTCGCCCGGCGGGCCGAGCCGCTGCGGATGACCGTCGTCCCGCTGGCGCCGCGTGGAGCCGTGCCCGGCGGCACCCCGGCAGGCCTCTTCGCGGGCAGCCCCGCCGCCTCGTTCCCCAAGGGAGCCGCAGGCATCAGCCTTCCGGTCGCCCGGCGGACGGAGAGCTTCTCCGACAACCAGGTGTACACCGCCCTGGCCACCGCCAAGGACTATCTGGTGGCCTCCTCGCTCGACCTCGACGTCCTCGGCGGGAACGCGGTACGCCCGGTGGAGTCCCTGCTGGACCCGGACCAGATGGAACAGTTCGAACGGAGCATGAACACCCCGCACGACGACGGGCAGCACGCGGCGACCGGCTGGCTGGTGCGCTTCGACCCGGCCGAGGCCACCCCCGATCCGGAGATCCGGGTCAGGGGCACCCTGCGGTATGCCGAGGTGGGGGCCGACGCCCTGGAGGTGGTGTCGGACCACACCTTCGCCTATGTGCTCCGCCCGGCCGTCTCCGGCCCTCAACAGGCGGGCGGGGCCTCATTGTTCACCGTACGACGGGAAATGCGCTTCCGGTTCGACCGGGACGATCTGCGGCTGCACCGGCTGGAGGTGCAGACCAGCTACGTCCAGGCCGGCCCGCAGTCCTGCCCGGACGACACCACCGGTGCCCTGCGGCCGCTGCTGGCGGGCAAGCGGGCGGTGGCCCGCGGCCCGGCGGGCACCGACCCGTACGCGACGGGCCGGCCCACCGGGGCGCTGTGCGGCACGCTGGAGGTCAGCTCCCCGTCGTCCCGGGAGCAGGCGGCCCCTCAGGGTCCTCCGGGCTCCGGGGCTCCTGCGAGCCGTCCGTAGTGTCGCCACCGGCCGCCCCGGCGCCCTTGGCGCCTCCGCCACCCGCGCCGGTGAACTTGTCCCGGAGCTTGCCGCCGAGGTCACCGGCGCCGCCCGCTATGTCGCCGACCAGCTTCATCAGCGGGTCCTTGCTGCTGCGCACCGAATCGGCGTAGTGCGATGCGGACTCCTTGAAGGCGTCCGTCACCGAGGTGTCCTTGTCCTCGTCGCGCCGCGGGTAGTGGCCGTCCATGATCCGCTGGAAGTCGCGGGTCTCGGACCACTTCTTCAGCTCGGCCGCGCGCACTGTGGTGAACGGGTGCGAACGGGGGAGCACGTTCAGGATCTTGAGGACGGAGTCGCGCAGGTCGCCCGCCTTCTCGTACTCGTCGGCCTGGGCGAGGAACGCGTCCACGTTCATCTCGTGGAGGTGGTTGCCGCCGGCGATCTTCATCAGCCCGCGCATCGAGGCCCGCAGATCCTGGCCGACCAGGAGCCCGGCCCGGTCGGCGGACAGCTCGGACTTGCGGAACCACTCGCGCAGCGCAGTGACGATCGCCATGATCGCGACGTTGCCGAGGGGGATCCAGGCCACCTTGAGGGCCAGGTTGGTCAGGAAGAGCAGGATCGTGCGGTACACCGCGTGACCGGAGAGCGCGTGCCCCACCTCGTGCCCGACGACCGCTCGCATCTCCTCCTCGTCGAGCAGTTCCACCAGGCCCGTCGTCACCACGATGATCGGCTCGTCCAGACCGATGCACATGGCGTTGGGCTGCGGGTTCTGGCTGACGTACATCGGAGGGACCTTCTCCAGGTCCAGGATGTAACAGGCGTCCCGCAGCATGTCGTTGAGATGGGTGAACTGCGCGTCGCTCACCCGGACGGAGTCCGACAGGAAGAGCAGTCGCAGACTGCGCTCCGGCAGCAGTCCGCTCAGTGCCTTGAAGACGGTGTCGAAACCGCTCAGCTTGCGCAGTGCCACCAGGGCCGAGCGGTCCGCCGGATGCTCGTACGCCCGGGAGGAGATCCCGGGGAAACGCCTGCGCTGCCTGCTCGGCACCTGGCCGTGGCTCTCGTGGCTGCCGTCGGTCATGAATGGGCCCCCTGTTCGTACGAGACGTCGCTCGCCCCCCTGACAAATCCCAGCGTAGGTGCTGGGGCTACGGTGTGCGGGGGGCTGTGGATAACTGAGGAGACGCCCGACATGCCGCACACCGTTGCTCTGCTCGCTGCCGCATCCGAGGACCAGGGGCCGGGCAACACGGTCCGCATCGTGCTGATCGCCTCACTCGTCGGAGCGGCCCTGCTCGCCTGGTTCCTGCTGCGCGGATACCGCAACGACGACAACAACGACTGAGTCGGCGTGAGCGTGCGCGGGGCCCCCGCATACGATGTCCGCGACGTCTTCCCTCCGACTCCCGATCGATAGGTCCTGCCGAAGATGAGCCTCACGAGCACCGCACACCAGCTGGTCACCGTCGCCGCCGAGGGCGAGCACGGTGGAAACCACGAAAGTCTCAGCCCGCTCCTCACCGGTGGCGGTGCGTTTGTCGCGCTTCTCCTCCTTCTGTGGATCACCACGCGCTTCAACCGCGACCGCTGAGGCCGAGGCGTACAGCTGTGCCAGTAGGCTCTGCACGCATGGGAGAGCAGGAAGTGCCTACCGGCCGCGGAAAGCGCCGACTCGGCGTGATGGGCGGGACGTTTGACCCGATCCATCATGGACACCTGGTGGCGGCCAGTGAAGTGGCCGCCCAGTTCCACCTCGACGAGGTGATCTTCGTTCCGACCGGGCAGCCGTGGCAGAAGAGTCACAAGGAGGTCTCCCCGGCCGAGGACCGCTATCTGATGACCGTCATCGCTACGGCGTCCAACCCGCAGTTCTCGGTCAGCCGGAGCGACATCGACCGCCAGGGCCCGACGTACACGATCGACACCCTGCGGGACCTGCGCACGCTCCACGGCGACGCGGACCTCTTCTTCATCACGGGCGCCGACGCGCTCTCCCAGATCCTCACCTGGCGGGATGCCGAAGAGCTCTTCTCACTGTCCCACTTCATCGGTGTGACACGGCCGGGGCACGTGCTCACGGACGACGGGCTGCCGGAGGGGGGAGTCTCCCTCGTGGAGGTCCCCGCACTGGCGATCTCCTCCACGGACTGCCGTGGGAGGGTCGCCCAGGGAGACCCGGTCTGGTACCTCGTGCCGGACGGTGTGGTCCGCTACATCGACAAGCGCCAGCTGTACCGCGGCGAATGAGCCACGGAGAGGGGCACCGGTGAACGACCGACAGAATCCGTACGACCCGTACTACCAGCAGCCGCAGATCATCGGCTACGACGAGTACGGGCAGCCGGTGTACCAGCAGCCAGGGCAGCAGGAGCCAGGACAGCAGCAGTACGACCCGTACGCACAGCAGCAGCAACAGCCTCAGCCGCCGCAGGCCGGTCAGGGGTACGGCTACGACCCGTACACACAGCAGCAACAGCAGCAGCCCGCCGCGCCCCCGCAGCAGTACGACCCGTACGCCACCCAGCAGCACCAGCAGCACCAGCAGACTCAGCAGCAGGGCTACGGCTACGACGGCGGCTACGACACGGGCCAGCAGCCCGCCGCGGTCGACACCACCCACCAGTGGAGCATTCCGCAGCAGGCCCCGGCGCCCGAAGCGGCGGCCGCACCGCCTCAGCGGGCCCCGGAACCCCAGCCGGCCGCGGAGCCCGAGGCGGGCGTCCCGGAGCCGCGCCGGGGAGACCGCGACTACCGCACGGAGCAGTTCTCCTTCATCGAGGAGCCCGACGAGGACTCCGAAGACGTCATCGACTGGCTCAAGTTCACCGAAAGCCGCAGCGAACGCCGTGAGGAGGCGCGCCGCCGCGGTCACAACCGGATGGTCGCGCTGATCGTCGTCGCGGCCCTCGTCGTGGTCGGCGGCGTCGGCTATCTGTGGTCCGCGGACAAGCTTCCCGGCTTCTCCGCGTCGGAGAAGGAGAACACCGCGGCGACCGGCCCGCAGCGGCGGGACGTCATCGTGGTGCACCTCCACAACACCAAGGGCGGTGGCACGTCCACGGCCCTGCTCGTCGACAACATCACCACCAAGCAGGGCACCACCGTCCTGCTGCCCAACTCGCTGGCCGTCTCCGACGAGGACGGCGTCACCACCACGCTCGGCAAATCGGTCGACGACGACGGGACCTCAGGGACCCGTGAGTCCATCGACTCCCTGCTCGGTACCGAGATCAGCGGCACGTGGCGGCTCGACACCCCGTATCTGGAGAACCTCGTCGACCTGGTCGGCAACATCGAGGTCGACACGGACACCGCGGTTCCCGACGCCAAGAAGGATGCCGCGCCGCTGGTGAAGAAGGGCCGGGCGCAGACGCTCAGCGGCCCGATGGCCGTCGCCTACGCCACGTACCGCGGTCCCGACGAGGCCGAGGCCAAGCAGCTGATGCGGTTCGGGCAGGTCATGCGTGGCGTGCTGCGGAAGATCTCCGACGATCCGAAGGCCGCCACCGTCACCGTCCAGACGCTGGCCCAGATCCTCGACCCGTCCCTGCCCGAGCAGGATCTGGGCGCCTCCCTGGCCAAGCTCGCCGAGCACGCCAAGATCGGCGATTACAAGACCGCGCTGATGCCGGTCCAGGACGACGGCACCCTCACCGAAGCGGCGACGGAAAGCGTCGTCAAGGACATCCTGGGCGGCACGTTCAAGGCCCCGGCCGCGGACGCGGCGGTGCGGGTGGGCGTCAAGAACGCCACGGGCAGTGACCGCGGCACGGAGTCCGCCCGGATCGAACTGGTCAACGGCGGCTACACCTTCGTCAACGGCGGGAAGGCCGACGCCGCCGACTCCTCCGAGGTCGTCTACAAGGACGCGGCGGACAAGAAGAAGGCGACCGAGGTCGCAGCGACCCTCGGGCTGCCGGCGAGCACGGCGAAGCAGGGCAAGCCGGCCGGCAACGCGGACGTGTCCGTTGTCATCGGCAAGGACTACAAGATCAAGTAGGCGAACGGTCCGGCCCGGTCCGTGGGCGGCCCCGGAGCGTTCCGGGGCCGCCCCGCCGCGTTCCAGAAACCGGCCCCGGGGTCATCTGCGGGCGGATACGGGCTGCTCCGGGGCGTTTCCGGGGTGCGCCGGACCACTCCGGAACGGTCTTCGGACGATGACTGCGTGGGCTGTCGGCGGTCCGTGAGACCCTAGAGGTTGATCTGACCGCCGACGAAAGCCTGCATGTGACCGCCACGGACCGCTCCATCGAGCTCATCAACGCCGCCGCTCAGGCGGCCGCCGACCGGCTCGCGCACGACATCATTGCGTACGACGTCAGCGACGTGCTGTCGATCACGGACGCCTTCCTGCTGGCTTCGGCCCCCAACGACCGCCAGGTCAAGTCGATCGTCGACGAGATCGAGGAGCAGCTTCAGAAGAAGCTCGGCGCCAAGCCGGTCCGCCGTGAGGGCGACCGCGACGCCCGCTGGATCCTCCTCGACTACGTCGACATCGTCATCCACGTCCAGCACAGCGAGGAGCGCGTCTTCTACGCGCTGGAGCGTCTGTGGAAGGACTGCCCCGAGATCGCCCTTCCCGAGGACGCCGTGAAGACCCGCGGCAAGGCCGATGAGCACGCGCAGCTCACCGGCGGCACGGAAGGTGAGCAGAGCTGAACGGCAGCGGAAGCGGCAGGGGCCGCAGGATCGTCCTCTGGCGACACGGCCAGACGGCGTGGAACCTGGAGCGCCGTTTCCAGGGCTCCACGGACATCGACCTCACCGAGGAAGGCGTCGGGCAGGCCCGCCGGGCCGCCCGGCTGCTCGCCTCGCTGAAGCCGGACGCGATCGTCGCATCCGACCTGCGGCGGGCCGCGGCGACGGCCGCCGAGCTCGCCGCGATCACCGGGCACGCCGTCGCGCACGTTCCGGGACTGCGCGAGACGTACGCGGGTGCCTGGCAGGGCCTCACCCACGAGGAGATCGTGGGGCTGTACGGCGAGCAGTACGCGGCCTGGAAGCGCGGCGAGCCCGTGCGGCGCGGCGGCGGTGAGCTGGAGACCGAGGTCGCCGACAGGGCTGCCCCCGTCGTGCTCGCGCACGCCGACAAGCTGCCCGACGACGGCACGCTCGTCGTCGTCAGTCACGGTGGCACCATCCGGACGACCATCGGCCGGCTGCTGGGCCTGGAAGCGCACCACTGGGAAGGGCTCGGTGGACTCTCCAACTGCTGCTGGTCCGTACTGGGCGAGGGCGCCCGCGGCTGGCGTCTGCTGGAACACAACGCCGGCACGCTGCCCGAACCGGTGCTCGGCGACGACGCCTGACCGGGTGTCCGGGCGGCGCCCGCCGGGCGTCTCCGGGCAGCTTCGGCCGGATTTCACTTTCTGGCTGGTCACAGGCTAAAGTTCTTCTTGTTCGCAGCGCGGAAACGCAGGGAAACACAGCGAACAGCGGGGCTATAGCTCAGTTGGTAGAGCGCCTGCATGGCATGCAGGAGGTCAGGAGTTCAATTCTCCTTAGCTCCACAATCAGGATCCCGTCCCCGTAAGGGGGCGGGATCCTTGCTTGTTCCCCGGCCCGGTCTCCGAAGGATCTCCGGCGGGCTGACCCCCTTGCGGGCTCATGGCAGAATCGGACCGCCGGAGGGGGAGACGGACCGAACGGGGAGGAGTGCGCGATGCCTACGAGCCGCCACGACGTCCCGGACCTGCCCCCAGGATCTGTCCCGATTCGCTGCGCGACGGCCCGAACGCCCGGTGGCTGTACCGGGATCCTCCCCATGTGCACGGCCCGCGGCCGCACCCGGAGCTGATCCATGGGTGCACACAGGCGGAAATGCGACTGGTGCGGCAGCGGTACGCCCATCGTCAGGGACATGGACCCGGTCAACGTGGACTACCAGTACTGGTGCGAGGAATGCGCACGGGCGCTGGTCATAAAGGGCGACCCCATCGAGACCTACCGGGAGCTGGAGGGGGAGCCGATCTACGGACGGCTGCTGGAGGAGCACTGCACGCTGAAGCGCTTCTACTCCTTCGCCACCGCCTGACCGCCCCGGCGACATGCCGGAGAGGGGCGGGGGAGGGGCCGACCGGAATCGATTTGGTGGACGGCCGGGGGGACCGGTAATGTTCTCGATGTCGCCACGGGAGACCGGGCAGCACAGCACGGGGCTATAGCTCAGTTGGTAGAGCGCCTGCATGGCATGCAGGAGGTCAGGAGTTCAATTCTCCTTAGCTCCACAGTGAAGATCGACTGGCGGGCCCGCGCAAAAGGGAGGGCACCCCCGAGGGTGATG
>NZ_JBEXXX010000042.1:0-72771 GCF_040630635.1 Streptomyces sp. NPDC005761
CCCCGGGCCCCCCCCCGCCCCCCACGCCCCCGCCCGCCGCGGCCGCGCCCCCCCCGCCCCCCCCCGCCGGGACCGGTGCCTCACCGTGCGGGGTGGTCCCGCTCATGCGCCCGCCGTCTGGGCCGTCGAGGCACCGGACGCGATGCCGAAGGACGGGTCGGGCACCGCCTCGGGGCTGATGAGGGTGGAGGAGCGGCCGTCGGTGCCGACCGGGACGTCGCCGTCGATGGTGACGCGCCGGAGCTTGCGCTCGTGGGTGTCGGAGTCGTCCACGCCGTAGTGCTGGGTGGCGCGGTTGTCCCAGATGGCGACGTCGCCCACCTGCCAGTCCCAGCGGACCGTGTTCTCCGGGCGCTCGATGTGGGACTGGAACAGGTCGACCAGGGCCCGGGAGTCGCTGCCGGTCAGGCCACTGATCCGCTGGACGAAGTTGCCGAGGAGCAGGACCCGCTCACCGGTCTCCGGGTGTACGCGGACCACCGGGTGCTCGGTGAGGAACTTCGTCGAGGTGAACACCTCCCGGTACTTGGCGAGCGCCTCCGGCCGGGCGGTCGGACGAAGGGCGACGTAGTCGTAGTCGTTGGAGTGGACGGCCCGCAGGCTGTCCGCCAGGGCCCGCAGCTGCTCCGGCAACTCGGCGTACGCGGCTGCGGTGTTGGACCACAGGGTGTTGCCGCCGTAGGGAGGGATGACGACGGCGCGCAGGATGGAGAAGGCAGGGTAGGCCGGGACGAACGTGACATCGGTGTGCCACTGGTTGGCCCGGCCGCCGTGGTCGGAGTCGATGCCGAGCGAGTAGCGGCCGTCGGCGGACGGGACGGTCGGGTGGGCGACCGGGGTGCCGAGCAGCCGGCCGAACGCCTCATGGCTGTCCTCGTCCAGATGGTCCTGGCCGCGGAAGAACACGACCTTGTTGGCAAGCAGCGCTTCCCGGACCGCCGCGACGGTCTCCGGGGCGAGATCGCCACCGAGGCGGACCCCGGAGATGACGGCGCCGATGCGGCCTCCGAGCTTCTGGACGGTAATGGCGGGAGCAGGGGCGGTGGTGGTGGCGGTCATGGCAGATTCCCTTCGAGGAGCACGCTCGGCGTCGGCGGCTCATGGGTACCGGTCGACGCTGAGTCGATTAATTTGTGAGCGGAAGTAATAGGGGCGTGTGGCGTCCGCCGACGGACGGGGTGCCGTCCGGGAGCGGAGGTGTGTGTGGAGAGAGGCGTCCGAAGTGCGGTGCGGGGCAGCCTGGTCAGGCGGCGGTACAGCGGCCCGGACACGCGGGCGGCATTGCGGTGCGGCCGGCGCGGGCGGGCCGCGCATCGGTAACGGCCGTCGCGAACATGTTCCGGAGACTCGCAGCGGCGTGCGGCGCACGTCAAGCGGCCGCCCCCGCCCCGCGGGGCGCCGGGCAGTGATTCAATCGGCCCTTGCGCGGGGCCCGCACCACCTCCGGAACGGCACCGCGAAAACACCTCTGAGCTGCGTGTTCTCCTGTCCTGCCGAGGGGCCCGCACAGGCCGTCCCACCGCAGGGCACGAGCCCGGAGACGAATTCATGCCGCCGTAACGTTGCGACCCGCCCCTGTGTCGCAGGACCTGAGGAAGGCCCCCATGACAATTGCTCCCCACGTCTTCCGGGCGACCGGTGACGGCAGGCGCGAGGCCAACGCCGCCACGGTGCTGCGCACCGTGCTCGACCACGGGCCGGTCGCGCGCCGGACGATCGCCGGCCTTTCCGGGCTGAGTCCCGCTGCCGTGTCCCGTCAGTGCACCGACCTGGTAAATCTCGGCCTGGTGCGGGAACTGCCCGAGCTGGTGGCCAGCAGCGGAGTCGGCAGACCTCAGATTCCGGTCGATCTGCACACGGGGGAGAGCGGTGGGCCGGTGGCGGCCGGGGTCCACATCGGTGTACCCGGTTCGACGTTCGGCCTGCTGGACCTGCGCGGACGGCTGCTTGCCCGCCGTGCCCTCCCGCACGACGGCATCGCGCCGGGCGAGTTGTCGCTCCGGATCGCCGAAGGGTTGCGCTCATTTCTCGGCGACGTGGGTCGCGGGCGGCGCCTGCTGGGTGTGGGCGCTGCCCTCGGAGGGTGGGTGGACCCGGTGACGGGGACGGCCGTGCGGCACGACGCGCTCGGCTGGCACCAGCGGCCCCTTGCCGCCGAACTCGCCCGCGGGCTGGGCGGCGTCGAGGTGCGGGTCGACAACCATGCCCGGGCCGTCGCCCAGGCGGAGATCCTCTTCGGCCGGCCCGCAGCACGCCGCAGCCTGGTCCACCTCTTCGTCGGTAACGTGGTGGACGCGGCCCTCGGCATCGCCGGGGTGATCCACCAGGGCCCGGGGTCCGGGGCCGGTGACGTGGCGCATCTGCCCGTTCCCGACTCCACTGCCACCTGTGCCTGCGGACGGTCCGGCTGCCTGGAGGCCACGGCTTCCAACACGGCTCTCGCGCAGACAGCCGTGCGGCGTGGGATCGTGCCCGACCCCGACGCTTTCCTGGTGGTGGACGCCGCGGCGGCCGGCGACCGGCGCGCGGACCGGCTGCTGCGCGAGCGTGCCCGCGCGGTCGGCAGAGCGACAGCCCTGCTGCTCGATGTCCTCAACCCGGATCTGGTCGTGGTCACCGAGCACTCCAGCCTGGTCAATCCGGACTACCTGGAGGAGATCCGGGGAGCGGCAGTGGACCACTCCCACGTGTGCGGGGATCCCGAACGGATCGTCAGTCCGCATGCCGGGACAGCGGTCACCCCTGTCGCGGCGGGCACCATCTCGCTGAACCCGCTGTTCAGAAGCCCGTTGACCGCGTCCCCGCGTTAGCCGCCCGGCAGGGCTCTGAGGAGGATCCGTACCAGGATCCGGACAGGCCGGGTTGACCGTCCGGCGAAGCCGCTGTCATATTGCTCCCGTGAACCCGGACATGCGCCTCATCTCCCGCAGGCACGTCGACCTCTGTCGACAGGCCAGCGCGGTCTGTGCCGTCCACAACTGACCCGGACCGTTTCTTCCGCGGGCCCGTCCCGGGTGTTCGCAGCGCCTCGCTGATACCTCACCGAGGGAACCACGCTCCCGGCCGGAGCCGAATCCCCCGGGGTCCGGCACCGCGTCACGACCTGATCGGCCCCACCTCACCAGGCTTCTCCATGCGCTGTCGGCACTGCTCGCGCACGTTCCCGAAGCACCCCTGAACAGCGTCCTCCTCGGCTCGCTTGCTCTCACGCTCAATTCCTCCCGCAGCGGAACCAATGCACGTGTGCGTCGCGCTGCGCCTTCCCTTCACAGTCCTCCACCGTCACAGGCAGGCTTCGATGACCGAGCTGTACCCCCTCACGTCCCCAGGACCCTCCCGGCGCTCGGCACTGCGTGCAGCAGGAGGCGGCACCCTGCTTCTCGGGCTGGGCCTGGCGGGCTGCCGCTCGGCGGTGTCGGATGCCTCGTCCGCCCCGCAGGGCGCGAGCGCAGCACCCAAGCGCGGCGGTGTGCTCGATGTCGCGGTCAACAGCGACTTCACGCCCGCCCTGCTGTTCTCCCAGAGCGGGCAGTCCCTCCAGCACCGGCTGATCTACAACACCCTGACACGCTACGACGACCGGCTCCGCCCGAAACCGGAGCTCGCCCGCTCCTGGACGTACGCCAGGGACGGGCGCAGCATCACGCTGCGGCTGCGCGACGACGTGACCTTCCACAACGGCCGCGCGTTCACCGCGGACGACGTGATCTTCGCCGTGAAGAACCTGCAGAATCCGGTACGGGCCGCCCAGTTGCGCGCCACGGCGGCGACGGTCACCGGGTTCGAGAAGCGCGGCGACCATGAACTCGTACTCAAGCTGGCACACCCGGTGAACAACCTGTTCGACCTGTTCGAGTTCATGATCATCGCTGATCCGGCGACGGTCGAGGACGCTGTCGCCGGAAGGCGGCTCATCGGAACCGGCCCGTTCAAGCTGACGAAGTGGAGCCCCGGCTCCGGTCTGAGCCTGGCCAGGAACGATTCGTACTGGCAGGCCGGCCGTCCCTACCTCGACGGTGTCGAACTGCGCGTCATACCCCAGGCCGACGCCCTGATCTCGTCGCTGCGCTCCGGCCAGTCCCAGCTCTCCTTCAACGTGCCGGGCAAGAGCCTCGGCGTCGTCAAGAGCGATCCGCATCTCAGCATCAGCGACTACGACACAGGTGGTGGCGCCGTCTACCTCGGGGTCAACACCACCGTCGCGCCGCTGAACGACCGGACCGTGCGCCAGGCGCTCGCCTGGGCCGTCGACCGCGACCGGCTGCTCGCGCAGACCCTCGGCGGCTACGGCCTGGCCTCCGCTTCCCCCTGGCCCAAGTCCTCTCCCGCCTTCACCGAATCACACCGCACCCACTACTCCCACAACCCCGCCAAGGCCCGGCAGCTGCTGAAGTCCGCCGGGCACACCAAGCTCGAACTTCCCCTGCTGCACCTCGCGTTGCCCAGTGAGACCGCGATCGCCGAAGCTCTCCAGTACGACCTCAAGCAGGTCGGCGTCCACGTCACGCTCCAGCCCACCGACCCGGCCACCGGTCAGAAGAAGCTCATCTCCCAGGACATGCCGGCGCTGTGGACCATGGGACACGGCTTCGCCCAGGTCCAGCCCTCCACCCTCGCCGTGAGCGCCTATCCGTTCAACGAGGCGAAGAACACGTCCAAGTACCGGTCCGCCGAGTACACCCAGGTGGTGCGAGAAGCCTGGACCAAGCCCGAGACGCGCCCGGCCGAGGCCAACGCCCAGCACGAGAAGATCTCCTCCATCCTGCTCGACGAGGCGTTCCTCATCGACCTCGTGGTCCGCGGACAGATCCAGGTCGCCGCCGACCGGCTGCACGGCGTCACGCTGAACAAGTTCTCGTATCTCAACCTCGACAACGCCTACCTGGTGTGACGTGCGCAGCTACCTGATCCGACGGCTGCCGTCGGCCCTCCTCGTCCTGCTCGCCGCCTCGTTCCTGATCTTCACCATCCTGCGTCTCGTCCCCGGCGACCCCGCCACCACGCTCGCCGGCCCCGACGCGGACGCGGCGACCGTCGCGGCGATCCGGGACCGGCTCGGCCTCGACGCACCCCTGCTCTCCCAGTACGCCCACTGGATCGGGTCCCTGCTCACGGGCGACCTCGGACCCTCGTACGCGATCGGCGGGCAGACCGCCGACCTGATCGGGGACGGCCTCGGCGCCACCGCCGAACTCACCGTCGCCGCACTCCTGTTGGTCGTCCTCCTCGGTACGGCCTTCGGCGTACTCGG
This sequence comes from Streptomyces sp. NPDC005761, assembly GCF_040630635.1. Classification (NCBI taxonomy): domain Bacteria; kingdom Bacillati; phylum Actinomycetota; class Actinomycetes; order Kitasatosporales; family Streptomycetaceae; genus Streptomyces; species Streptomyces sp. NPDC005761. The sequence continues at coordinate 5,252 of NZ_JBEXXX010000042.1, forward strand.
GGCCACTTCCCGCAACCGCTGGATCCGCACCGCGGTCCGGGTGACCACCACGGCCGCCCTGGCCGTGCCCCCCTTCGTCACCGGAGTCCTGCTCGTCCTGCTGTTCGCCGTGATCCTCGGCGTGCTGCCGCCGGGCGGCCGGGTCGCCTTCCTGACCGCACCCGACCTCGCCGCGCAGTACCTGCTGCTGCCCGCGCTCTGCCTGGCCCTGCCCAGCGCCGCGGTTCTCGGCCGCTACCTCAAGGACGGCATCGAACGAGGACTCGCCGAGGACTACATCCGCACCGCGACAGCCGCGGGGGTCGCACCGCGCCGGCTGCTGTGGCGCCACGTTCTGCCGAACGCGCTCCCGCCCGTCGTCACCCTGCTCGGCATGCAGGTGGGGCACCTGCTCGGCGGAGCCGTGCTCGTCGAGGCGATCTTCGCCTGGCCGGGCCTCGGCCAGCTCGCGGAGCAGGGCCTCCAGCGCCGCGACTACCCGGTCGTCCAGGACCTCCTGCTGCTCCTCGTCGCCGTCTTCGTCCTCGTCCAGCTGCTCACGGACCTCGTGTACGCCTGGCTCGACCCCCGGATCAGGTGGGAGTAACGCCCATGACCTCCACGACCGACCTCCTCACCGCCGGGCCGCCCCCGCCCGCCTCCAAGCCGCGCGGCCGCACCCGCCACCCTTACCGCAGCGCCCTGTCCACCGCACGTGCCCGCACCGGCCTCGTCCTCGTCGGCGCGGTCGTCCTCGCCGGGCTGCTCGCGCCGCTCCTCTCCGGACACGGCCCCACCGACCAGAGCGGCCAGAGCCTTGCCGGCCTCGGGACCCCGGGCCACCCCCTGGGCACCGACGACCTGGGCCGCGACCTGCTCAGCCGCGTCCTCCACGGCATCCGGGCCGACCTCGGCATCATCTCGCTCGCCGTACCCCTCGGCGCCGCGCTCGGCTGCCTGTTCGCCCTCGTCGCGGCCGCCCACCCGGTTGCCGACACCGTCGTCCAGCGGATCTTCGACCTCCTTCTCGCGTTCCCCGGCCTGATCCTGGCGCTCGCGGTCACCGCGATCCTGGGGCCCGGCCGCCTCCCGGTCGTCCTCGTCATCGCGCTCGCGGAGATCCCGGCTTTCGGCCGGCTGCTGCGTGGCGGGATCCTCGTCCAGCGGGAGCGGGAGTACGTGACCGCCGCCCGGGTCGGCGGCAGTTCCGGTGGGCGGGTGCTGGTCCGTCACATCCTGCCCAACGCCGCCGACCCGCTCATCGTCCAGATCGCCGTCTCCCTCACCGTCGCCGTGTTCATCGAAGGAGCGATGAGCTTCCTCGGGGTCGGCGTACGACCGCCCGAGCCCACCCTCGGAGCCGTACTGAGCCAGTCCATGCCCTATCTCGCCCAGGCCCCGAACTTCGCCGCGGGCCCTCTGATCACCGTGACCGCGCTCGTCCTCGGACTCTCGCTCATCGCCGAGGCGCTCAACCGGGAGATACGCCGATGACCGCCGAGGAACTGCTGAGGGTCCGCGACCTCGGCGTAGAGTTCACCGCCCCCGACGGGTCGGCGCTCCGTGCCGTCCGCGGCGTCTCGTTCACTGTGAACCGGGGCGAGACACTGGCTGTCGTCGGTGAGTCCGGCTCCGGCAAGTCCACCACCGCGCTCGCCCTGAACCGGATGCTGCCCGGCACCGGCCGCATCACCACCGGCACGGTCCACCTGGACGGCCGGGATCTGACCGCCGCCACCGAGCAGGAACTGCGCGCCGTGCGCGGCGCCCGCATCGGCATGATCTTCCAGGACCCGATGACGGCCCTCAACCCCGTCCTGACGGCCGGCCAGCACATCGAAGAGGTGCTGCGCGCGCACGGCGACCGGGACAAGGCCGCCCGCCGGGCCCGCGCCGTCGAACTCCTGGGCCGGGTGGGCATCCCGGAGCCGCACCGGCGCGCCGACGACCACCCGCACCAGTTCTCCGGCGGCCAGCGACAGCGCGTCCTCATCGCGATGGCCCTCGCCGGTGAACCCGACATCCTGCTCGCCGACGAACCGACGACCGCACTGGACGCCACCGTCCAGGACCAGATCCTCACCCTGCTCGCCGACCTCAACCGTGAGACCGGCACCGCCCTCGTCCTCATCACGCACAACATGGGCGTCGTCGCCCGGGCCTGCGAACGCGTCCTCGTCATGTACGGCGGCACCGTCGTCGAGGACGGATCCACCGCCGAGGTGCTCACCCGCCCCCGCCACCCCTACACCGCGGGGCTCCTCGCAGCCGTACCCCGTCTCTCCACCCCGTCCGGCACCCGGCTCACCGGCATCCCCGGCAGCCCGCCCGACCTCACCCTGCTGGGCGACGGCTGTGCCTTCGCCGACCGCTGCACGCTCGTCGAGGACCGCTGCCGTGCCGCGACACCGCCGCTCATCCGCTCGGCGCACGGCGTGCACGTGGCCTGCCTGCCCGCCGCGGACCGCACCGAACCACTGCCCGCACCCGCCCCGCCCACCCGCATCGACCGCCCCGCCCCCGGAGCAGTGGTCCTGGAGGCCGACGGACTGCGCAAGACGTACAAGCGGCGCGGCGCCCGGCGGCGGACGTCCCCCGCGCTCGACGGCGTGTCCCTGACCCTGGCGGCGGGGGAGACCCTCGGCATCGTCGGCGAGTCGGGCTCCGGCAAGTCCACCCTGGCCCGGGTTCTGGCCCACGCCCACACCTCGGACAGCGGCAGCATCCGGCTGCGCGGCGAAGACGTCACCCGGCCCTCCAGGCGCGCCCTTCACGCGGTGCGCCGCCAGGTGCAGATGGTGTTCCAGGACCCGTACGCCTCCCTCAACCCCCGCATGACGGTCGGTGAGATCGTTGCCGAGCCCCTGATCGCCTTCGGTCTGGGCGACCGGACCGAACGACAGGACCGAGTGGCGGAACTGCTGCGCCGGGCCGGCCTCGACCCGGCCGTGGCCGACCGCCACCCGCGCGCCTTCTCCGGAGGCCAGCGTCAGCGCATCGGCATCGCGCGTGCGCTCGCCCCCGAACCCTCGGTCCTCATCTGCGACGAACCCGTCTCCGCACTCGACGTCTCCGTCCAGGCGCAGATCGTCGGCCTGCTGACCGACCTCCAGCGCGATCTCGGCCTCGCCCTGGTCTTCATCGCCCACGACCTCGCCGTCGTCCGGCAGGTCAGCCACCGCATCGCGGTCATGCACCAGGGCCGGATCGTGGAGACCGGGAGCGCCGACGAGGTGTGCGAGCACCCCCGCGACCCGTACACCCGGGCCCTGCTGGCGGCGGCGCCCGAACCCGTACCCCAGGCCGCCCGTACGGTTCGCCCGCAGAAGACGGGAGCACTCGCGTGACCGCGTGCTGCACGCCGGGCCGCCCCTGTACGGGAGTGCTCCCGCTGCCCTCGGTGCGCCGCACGGCCCCGCCGCCGGCTGTCGGGCACCCGACGATGGCCGAACTGTCCGGAGGGGTCTTCCGGATGGGCGACAGCTTCGGCGAGGGCTACCCCTCCGACCGTGAGGGACCGGTGCGCGAGGTGGCCGTCGCCCCTTTCGCCATCGACACCACAGCGGTCCGTAACGCCGACTGGGCCGTCTTCGCGAACGCCACCGGCTTCCGCACCGACGCCGAACGCCACGGCAGCTCCTACGTCTTCCACCTCCTCGTCCACCCGGCAGCCGGGCGGCACGTCATCGGCCGGGTCCCGGGCGCCCCGTGGTGGCTGGGCGTCGAGGGAGCGTACTGGAACGCACCCGAGGGGCCCGGCTCCGGTACCGGCGACCGGGCGGATCACCCCGTGGTCCACATCTCCCATGACGACGCGCTCGCCTACTGCGACTGGGCAGGGCTGCGGCTGCCCACCGAAGCCGAATGGGAGTACGCGGCCCGCGGGGGCGCCGACGGCGCCCGCTACCCGTGGGGCAACGAACTCACCCCCGGCGGACGCGAGATGTGCAACATCTGGCGTGGTCCGTTCCCGCACCGCTCGGTCCGGCCGGACGGCCGGACCGGCACGGTCCCCGTCACCGCGTACGAGCCCAACGGATACGGCCTCCACAACACCTCGGGCAACGTCTGGGAGTGGTGTGCCGATGCCTACGGGCCCGGTGAGCGCGTCATCCGCGGCGGCTCCTACCTGTGCCATGCCTCGTACTGCAACCGCTACCGCGTCGCCGCCCGCTCGCACAACACCCCCGACTCCTCGACCGGCCACGGCGGCTTCCGATGCGCCCGCGACCTCCCGTGATCCGGCTCCCGGAGGAGCGGCTGCGGGCGAGCGAGGCACCCGCCGGTCAGTACGGCCGGCTCCGTCTCCCCTGCGATCCGGACGAGGCCGGCGGGGCGGCCGGTGCCGTCGCCCGAATGGCGGCGGCCGAACGGCAGGGCTAACGTCGGGGGAGTGAACGACCACGTTCACTGACGGTACGAGCGGCCAGAAATCTCATGACGGGCTCCCACGCGACACCCCGGCAGGCTGCCACAACCCCGGAGAAGGGGCGAGGCAGCGGGATCGCCCTTCTCGTGATCTGCTCCTGTCAGCTGATGGTGGTCCTCGACATCACCATCGTGAACATCGCCCTTCCCCACATCCAGACCTCCCTGGGCTTCTCGACCGAGAATCTCTCCTGGGTGATCAACGCCTACACCCTGACGTTCGGCGGACTGCTCCTGCTCGGCGGCCGGCTGGGTGACATCCTCGGCCGCCGCAGAGTCTTCATGTTCGGGGTCGCCCTCTTCGTCTTCGCCTCCCTGCTCGGCGGTCTCTCCCAGGAATCCTGGCAACTGCTCGCCGCGCGCTCCCTCCAGGGTGTCGGTGGTGCCATCGCCTCACCGACCGCCCTGTCGCTCATCACCACGACCTTCCGCGAAGGGCCGGAACGCAACAGGGCGTTCGGCGTGTTCGCGGCCGTGTCGGCAGGTGGCAGCGCCATCGGACTGCTGGCGGGCGGAGTGCTGGTGGAGTGGCTGGACTGGCGGTGGATCTTCTTCGTCAACATCCCCATCGGCCTGCTGATCGTGCTCGCCACCCCTCGCTACATCCGGGAGTCCGAACGCCATCCCGGCCACTTCGACCTCCTCGGCGCGCTCACGGCGACGCTGGGCATGGTGTCCCTGGTCTACGGCTTCATCCGGGCCTCCGAAGAGGGGTGGAGCGACACCCTCACCCTGGCGGCGTTCGCCGTGGCAGTGGTGCTGCTCGCCCTGTTCATCGCGATCGAGGGCCGGTCCCGTCAGCCCATCACGCCCCTGTGGATGTTCCGCGACCGCAACCGCGCCGGCACGTACGGAATGATGCTGAGCCTTGCCGCCGCGATGTTCGGCATGTTCTTCTTCCTGACGCTGTTCGTGCAGAACATCCTGAACTTCAGCCCCCTGAAGGCGGGTCTCGCCTTCCTGCCGGTCAGCGCCATCATCGCGGTCGGCGCCGGGATCGCCTCCCAGCTGCTGCCCAGGTGGGGGCCCAAGCCCTTCATGGTGACGGGCGCGCTCCTGGCGGCCGCCGGTCTGGGCTGGCTGACGCAGACCGACGTCCACAGTTCGTACCTGGGCAGCCTCCTGGGCCCGGTGCTGGTGTTCGGCCTCGGCATGGGCCTGCAGTTCGTTTCGCTGACGCTGATGGCCGTTTCAGGAGTGCAGCCGAAGGAGGCCGGTGCGGCCTCCGGCATCCTCAACACCACGCAACAGGTGGGCGGATCGCTCGGCCTCTCCATCCTCGTCACGGTCTTCGGAACGGCCAGCCGCAACGAGGCCACCGACCAGGTACCGAAATTCCTGGCGGACGCGACACCGGCCCAGTTGGCGGAGTTCCGCAGGACCGGCCAGCTGCCGGGTCAGTGGGGCGACCAGGTTCTGGCGTCCGGTGTCTCCAACGCGTTCATCGTTGCCGCGGTCTTCGCCGTCGTCGCCGCACTGATCGCCCTGTTCGTCATCCAGGTGCGCCCCTCGGACCTGGAGCGTCTGCGCGGCGACGGCGCGATGCCGGGTGCCGGGACGACGGACGGCGGGCCGGCGGAGGAGAGGACCGTGGCCGGTGCGCCGGAGCCGGATCCGGCCGCGCGCCCACCGAGCGGTGACGCCGGCGAAGGCCCTCGTCCGGAGCAGTGACGCTCGCGAGGCCCTCGTCCGGAGCGGTGACGCCGGCGAAGGCCCCCCACCCCGAGCGGTGACGCCCGCGAAGCCCCCGCCCGGAGCGGTGACCTGCCAAGGCCCCCTGTCCGGTGCGGTGACCCGGCTACGCCTGCGGCGGTGCCCCGGTCTCCCGCACCGTCCTGCCCTCCTCGCGGGCCAGTCGGCTCGGCCACCACACCCGCGGTCCGATGTCGAGGAACAGCGAGGTGACCAGCACCGACCGCACGACGAAGGTGTCCAGCAGCACGCCCAGGGCGACCGCGAATCCGATCTCCGCGAAGACCACGACCGGCAGGGTGCCGAGTGCCGCGAACGTACCGGCGAGCACCAGGCCGGCCGACGTGATCACCGCGCCGGTGGCGGCGAGACCCGCGACCACACCCGCCCGGGTGCCCTGGAGCGCCGCCTCCTCGCGGATCCTCGTCGACAGGAAGATGTTGTAGTCGATGCCGAGTGCCACCAGGAACACGAAGACGAAGAGCGGGAAGTCCGTCGACTCGCCCGCGTAGTCGAAGACGTGACGGAAAGCCAGCGCGCTGATGCCCAGTGCGGCGGCGAAGGACAGCACCACGGTCGCGACCAGCACCAGGGGTGCCACCACCGCCCGCAGCAGCAGCCCCAGGATGATCAGCACCACCAGGAGCACCAGCGGAATGATCAGCAGGTTGTCGTGCCTCGTCGCGGTGTCCATGTCGAGCAGGGCGGCCGTGCTGCCGCCCACCTGGGCATCCGCACCCGGCACCGCGTGCACCGCGTCGCGGACCCGCTCCACCGTCTCCTTGGCCTCGTCGCTGTCCCCCGGGTCGGTCATGGTCGCCTCGAGGATGACCTGCCCGTTCGCCTCCGGCCGGGCACCGGGCGGCGTACCGACCGAACCGGGCACCACGCCCGGGGTGGTGGCCACGGCGGCCCGTACAGCGGGGGCGCGGTCGGCCGCTGCGACGATCACCAGGGGATCGCCGCTGCCCCCGGGGAAGTACCGGTCCTGGACCTCCTGGCCGGTGATCGAATCCGGCTTGCCGGTGAACGAGTCGGCGTTGCTGAGGCCGGAGGCCTCCAGTTGCGTCAGCCCCAGGGAGAGGCCGGCCAGCACCACCGCGGTGACGATCCAGATCGTGCGCGGCCTGCGGGCCTGCCGCTGACCCGTCCGTGCCCAGAATCCGCGCTCGGTCGGCTCTTCGGAGCCGAAGTGCGGGACGACCGGCCAGAAGACCCAGCGGCCGAAGATCACCAGCAGGGCGGGCAGAAGCGTGAGCATGGAGATCAGGGCGACGGCCACCCCGATCGCGGCCACGGGCCCGAGCCCCCGGGTCGAGTTCATCTCCGCGACCAGTAGCACCAGCATGCCGAGCACCACCGTGCCGCTGCTGGCCAGCACCGCGGGACCGGCCCGGTGAAGCGCCCGGGCCATCGCCTCGTGCCGGTCCTCGTGCCGTCGGAGCTCCTCCCGGTAGCGGGCCACGAGCAGCAGGGCGTAGTCCGTGCCGGCGCCGAAGACGAGCACCGTGAGGATGCCCGCGCTCTGCCCGTTCACGGTCAGGCCCGCGTGCGCGGCGAGCAGGTAGATCACCGCCTGCGCGCTGAAGAGCGCGGCCACGACCGCGATCACGGGCAGCAACAGCAGGGTGGGGCTGCGATAGGTGATCAGCAGCATCACGACCACCACCGCCAGTGCGGCGAACAGCAGGGTGGAGTCGATGCCGGAGAACGCCTCCGCGGAGTCGGCCGTGACGCCGCCGGGGCCGGTGACGTGCACGGCGAGACCGCCGCCGCTCGTGCCCACGGCCTCCCGGATGTCGTCGACCGCGGGGCCGATCTGTTCCCAGCCCTCCTCGCCCATCGTGATGGGCACGAAGACCTGAGCGGCCCGGGGCGCGACCTTCCTGTCGTAGACGGGGCCCCGGGTCTCCGTGCCCCGCACGCCGTGTGCGTCCAGCGCGCGCAACTGCCCGGTGTCCTCGACGATCCGGGAGCGGTCCGCCTCGGTCAGCCCGGCGTCACGGGCGTACACCACGATGGCGGTGATGATCTCGGGCCTGAAGTCCTTCGAGCTCTCCAGGACCTGAGTGGACTCGGCGCTGCTCGGCAGCCAGGACGTGGCGTCGTTGTCCTGGGCGTCGGTGAGCTTCTGGGCGAGTGGCGCCGCGACCACGAAGACGATCAGCCACAACGCCACGATCAGCCATTTGGTGCGCCGTCCGCAGACGAGGGCGGCCACGCCCGGCGGTCGGCGCTGCTGTACGTCCGGCATGCCACTCCCCGTACTCCGTCATGAGCGGTGACGTCGTCGTCGAGAGGGAGGGCGGCCGCCGGGGCCGCCCGCACAGCGCCGATGCCGCGACGTCACCCGTTCCCAGGTTCCGTGCCGGTGACAGTAGGCGGCATGTCGCGGGGTGCCCCCGCGACATGCCGCCGGGCCGTTGCCGGGCCCCGGTTGGGCTACCTCGGCCCGGCCCTGACGAGGGGCCCCGCGCGGATCGATCACGGGCGTCGCCGACGCGCGTGCCGGTTCCCCACGAGCCCGGACCGGCCCCGACGGGAGGCCCTACCCCTTGACCGTGAACCCCGCCCGCAGCAGCACGGCGTCGCGCGACGAGGGGCCGACCAGGAGCTCGAAGGCACCTGGCTCGACGATGCGCCTGCCCTCGGCGTCCACGAGGCTGCACTCGGCGACCGGCAGTTCGATGACGACGTCGCGCGACTCGCCGGGGGCCAGCGGCACCTGACGGTAGGCCTTGAGCTCCTTCTCCGCCCAGGTGACGGAGGTCACCGAATCGCTGACATACGCCTGCACGGTCTCCAGCACGGGCCGCTCACCGGTGTTGCGGACGGTGACGCGCGCCCGCAGCGTGTCACCCGCTCCGAGGACGTCGGTGAGTACTTCCAGATCCGTGTACGTGACCGTCGTGTAGCTGAGTCCCTCGCCGAAGACGAACGCCGGACGCTGCGTCAGATCGGCGTAGCGGCTGCCGTGCTGGCCGCGCACCTGGTTGTAGTACGTCGGCTGCTGCCCCGCATGACGTGCGAAGGAGATGGGCAGGCGCCCGGACGGTTCGATCAGGCCGAGCGCGAGTTCGGCGACCGCACGGCCGCCGAGCATGCCCGGGTTGAAGGCGTGCACGATCGCCGCAGCGCGGTGGGCGGACGGCGGCAGGACGAGCGGCTTGGAACTGATGACGACCACCACGAGCGGTTTGCCCGTCGCGGCGAGCGCGTCGAGCAGCGCGACCTGGCCGCCGATCAGTTCCAGCGTCGCCGTGGAGCGGCCCTCGCCGACGAGTTCGATGCGGTCACCCACGACCGCGACGACGTAGTCGGCAGCCTCTGCCGCGGTGACCGCCTCGGAGATCATGGCCTCGGACGGCTCCGCCGGTACGACGATCTCCGGCCGCGGCTGCCCGTCGGGGAAGAACGCGCCCTCGGGGTCCGGGCCCACGGTCAGGATGTCGGCTCCCCGGGCGTGCGTGACGGTCCAGCCGTCCGGCACATGCTCGCGGAACCCGTCCAGCACGGTACGGATCATGGCGCGCGGCTGCCCGTCCGGCAGCCAGTCCGCCTGGCCGGACGAGCCCGCCCAGTCGCCGAGCTGGGTCTGCGGGTCATCGGCGTTGGGCCCGATGACGGCGACCGTGCGCGGCGCCGATCCGGGGCTCGCGACCGCGCGGCCGTCGGAACCGGTCCCTAGACCGCCGGCCAGGGGCAGCGTGCCGTCGTTGGTCAGCAGCACCAGTGAGCGGCGCGCCGCTTCGAGATTCAGCGCGGCGTGGTCCGCGCTGCCGATCACCGCGGTCTGGCGCTCGCGGTCGGGGTGGCGCGGATTCTCGAAGAGGCCCAGCTCGAACTTGAGGGTGAGGATGCGCCGGACCGCCTCGTCGATCTCCGCCTCGTCGAGCGTGCCGTCGGCGACCGCCTCCTGCGCGCCTTCGAAGAAGGCCGGCGTCGTCATCACCATGTCGTTGCCCGCGCGGACCGCGGCGGCGGCCGCCTGCGCGTGGGTGGCGTACACCCGCTGCTCCCAGACCATGCGGCCGACGTTGTCCCAGTCGGTCACCAGCGTGCCGGTGTAGCCCCACTCGCCGCGCAGCACCTCGTTCAGCAGCCAGTTGTTGACCGTGATCGGCACCCCGTCCATCGACTGGTAGCCGAGCATGAACGTCCGGCAGCCCTCGCGGGCGACCCGCTCGAACGGCGGCAGGAACCACGAGCGCAGCTTGCGCCGGGAGATGTCCGCCTCGCTGGCGTCCCGGCCCCCCTGCGTCTCGGAATAGCCCGCGAAGTGCTTGGCGCACGCGAGGACCGCCGTGGGGTCGTCCAGTCCGTCGCCCTGGTATCCGCGCACCATCGCCGAGGCGAACTCGCCGATGAGGAAGGGGTCCTCCCCGAACGTCTCGCTCACGCGGCCCCAGCGCAGGTCCCGGGTGATGCACAGGACCGGGGAGAACGTCCAGTGGACGCCGGTCGCGGCCACCTCGACAGCCGTGGCCCGGGCGATCCGCTCCACGAGCTCCGGGTCCCAGCTCGCCGCCATGCCGAGCTGGGTGGGGTAGATCGTGGCACCCTCCCAGAACGAGTGCCCGTGGATGCAGTCCTCCGCCACGAGGAGGGGGATCCGGAGCCGGGTCCGCTCGGTGAGTGCCGCGGCCTCCAGGACCCGGTCGGGGGAGGCGTGGAGGATCGATCCCGCGTGCATCTCCTCGATGAGATGCCGCACCCCGTCCTTCGCGTTCAGTTGAAGCATCTGGCCGGCCTTCTCCGGCAGCGTCATCCGGCCGATCAGGTCGGCGACGCGCTCGGCGACGGGCCGTGCGGGGTCGAGATAGGGCAAGGAGGAGCCCACGGGAGTTCCTTTCACAACGTCGGTGACGTTCTCGGGACCACCGTACGCTGAATCCCGACCGGGTGGTAAGTATGTCAGTGTGCGACCGTACGCAGGAGTGGCATCCGACTTGAGCGGGGAGAGTGGCGAGTGACGGGTGAGGCGCGTCGGGGCTACGCGAAGGGGCGTGCCAAGCGCGTGGAGATCCTGGACCAGGCCATGGCCATGTTCGGCGAGGCCGGATACCGGGGCGCCTCGCTGCGCGTGATCGCGACCCGCTGCGGCATCTCGCACCCGGGTCTGCTGCACCATTTCCCCACGAAGGGGTCGCTGCTGCTCGCGGTCCTCGAACACCGCGACGAGGTGGACGGCCAGTGGCTCTCCGTCGGGGGTCCCACGGGTGTCGACCGTCTGCGCCGGATGGTCGACCTTGCCGCGCTGAACGCCGAACGGCGAGGAATCGTCGAGCTGTTCTCCGTACTCGCCGCCGAGGCCACCTCCGCCGGCCACCCCGCTCACGCCTACTTCGTCGAGCGGTACCGGGACTCGGTCAGGACCACGGCCGTCTCCTACACGGAAGCCCGCGACGCGGGTGCCCTCCGGGAGGGAATCGACCCCGACGAGGCGGCGCAGCAACTGATCGCACTCATGGACGGACTCCAGACGCAGTGGCTTCTCAGCGGCTGCGCGACGGACATGGCGGGCGTGCTGCGGGCCCATGTGCAGGCGCAGTTGACCGTACGGCTCTGAGCGGCGACCTCGCGCGCGCCGTGCCGGTGCCGAGGTGACCGCCGACGCGGAATGTATTGCTCCGGTTGAGTGGGGCGTGTCGGATGGCGTCGGACCCCTTTACGGCCTTGTCATGCGCCGGTAACTTCCGTGCTGCAAGAGATTGCAGCAACATTCCGACTGGAGTTTCAGCCGGAACGCACCGCCATCGCTCGGACCTTGAGGCGCGTCAGGGTTTCCGGCGGGACGGCGCAGGTCCCCGACTCCTGCGTCCTGGACGCCCCGGCTTCGCCGTCGCCGTGGCCCTTCCCTGGAGACACCGATGAAACGCACCCCTCACCGGCTGCCGAGACGCCCCTTGGCAGCAGCCACGGCCGCGGCCGCAGTGCTCGGTCTGTTCACCGCGCTGCCCGACGCCCCTGACCTCGACGCGCAGCCGGTCGCGGCGTCCGAGACGTCCACCACCGTCTTCTACTACACCAAGACGAAGAACTGGACTGCGTACAACCTGCATTACGCGCCGGACGGTGGTTCCTGGACCACGGTGCCCGGCGTGGCGATGGAAGCCGCCTGCGCCGACTGGGTCAAGAAGACCGTGCCGCTCGGGTCCGCGCAGGGACTGAAGGCGACCTTCAACAACGGCTCGGGTGTCTGGGACAACAACGCCGGCAAGAACTACGAACTGGGCAGCGGGAACATCACCGTCAAGGACGGGGTCGTGGCCCACAGCGACCCGTGCGCGGGAACGGGGCCTGACCCGAGCCCGAGCCCCACCGGCTCGGGCGCCAACTCCGCCTCGGTGTACTACTCGACGGCGACCGTCGGCTGGACCACCACCAATCTGCACTATCAGCCCGCAGGCGGTTCCTGGACCGCGGTGCCCGGCGTCGGCATGGAGCCCGCCTGCACCGGCTGGGTGAAGAAGACCGTCGACCTCGGCTCCGCCACGTCGATGCAGGCCGTGTTCAACAACGGCAACGGGGTCTGGGACAACAACAACGGCGGCAACTACACGATCGCCGCCGGCGTCAGCACCGTGAAGGACCGCGCGGTCGTCAAGGACGCCAAGGACCCGTGCGTCGCGGAACCGCCGGACACCGAGGCGCCGACGGCGCCCACCCAGGTGACCGCCAAGGCCGACGGGGTGGCCGTCGTCCTCACCTGGGAACCCTCCTCCGACAACAAGAAGGTGACCAAGTACCAGGTCACCCGGACCGGCGGCACCAAGGGCAGCGTCGTCACGGACGTGAGTTCGACGGTGCTGTCCGAGTCGAACCTGGAGGAGAAGACCGCCTACTCGTACACCGTCAAGGCGGTCGACGCGGCGGGCAACACCTCCGCAGCCTCAGCGGCCGCCAAGGCCACCACGGGGGCCAAGCCGCCGACTGCGGCCCAGGGCAAGCCGCTGGGCACCGACCCGCGCAAGGACCCGATCTACTTCGTCCTGACCGCCCGCTTCAACGACGGGGACGCGAGCAACAACCGGGGCGGCAGCCAGGACGTGAAGTCCGGCAACGCCGCCAACAACGACCCCATGTTCCGGGGCGACTTCAAGGGCCTGGTCAACAAGCTCGACTACATCAAGGGGCTCGGCTTCTCGGCCATCTGGATCACCCCGGTCGTCCTGAACCGGTCCGACTACGACTACCACGGCTATCACGGCTACGACTTCTACAAGGTCGACCCCCGCCTGGAGTCGGCCGGAGCCTCGTACCAGGACCTGATCAACGCGGCCCACGCCAAGGGCGTCAAGATCTACCAGGACGTCGTCTACAACCACTCCTCGCGGTGGGGAGCCAAGGGCCTGTTCACCCCGACCGTGTACGGCGTCCGGGACAGCCAGTGGAGCTGGTACTACGACGAGAAGAACGAAGGCTTCGAGTACGACGGACTCACCGTCGACCCCAAGAGCGGCAAGTCGTACTACAACGGCGACCTGTGGTCCACGGCCGAGCCCGCGGGCAACACCTGTCTCAACTGGGGCAAGCCGACCGGAGCCACCTCGCCCGAGGGCTACAAGATCTACAACTGCCAGTGGCCCAACCCGACCTCCGGGATGTTCCCCAAGGCGTACTACCACAACTGCTGGCTGGGCAACTGGGAGGGCGAGGACTCCCGCTCGTGCTGGCTGCACGAAGACCTCGCAGACTTCAACACCGAGTCAGCACCGGTCCAGAACTACCTGATCGGCGCGTACAACAAGTACATCGACATGGGCGTCGACGGCTTCCGCATCGACACCGCCGTCCATATCCCGCGCACGACCTGGAACCGCCGCTTCCTGCCCGCGATCCAGGAGCGCGTCACCCAGCAGTTCGGTGCCGAGGCCGCGAGGAACTTCCTGGTCTTCGGCGAGGTCGGCGCGTTCGTCAACGACAAGTGGAACCGCGGCTCGGTGAACCACTCCGCGCAGTTCTTCACCTGGAAGGAGCGCAAGGAGTACGACGCCGACGACGCCAAGGCCGCGCTGGAGATGTACGACTACGAGCAGCAGCTCGGCACCGGGGCACAGCCGACCTCGGACAACGCGTTCCTGAGCGGCAACACCTACCACGCGCCGGACCACAGCAAGTTCTCCGGCATGAACATCATCGACATGCGCATGCACATGAACTTCGGTGATGCCACGAACGCCTACAACAACGGCAAGGACTCCGACGACTCGACGAACGACGCCACCTACAACGTCGTCTACGTCGACAGCCACGACTACGGCCCCAACAAGAGCAGTGAGCGTTACACGGGCGGCACCGACGCCTGGGCCGAGAACATGTCCCTGATGTGGACCTTCCGCGGTATCCCCACGCTCTACTACGGATCGGAGATCGAGTTCCAGGCCGGCAAGAAGATCGACTGCGGGCCCAGCTGCCCGCTGGCGACCACCGGCCGTGCCTACTACGGCGACCACCTCGCGGGAAACGTCACATCCTCGGAGTTCTCCAAGGTCGACTCCGCAACCGGTGAGGTCGCCAACACGCTGACCAAGCCGCTGGTCAAGCACGTCCAACGGCTCAACGAGATCCGCAGGGCCGTGCCCGCCCTCCAGATGGGCCAGTACTCCACCGAGGGCATCACCGGCCAGATGGCGTACAAGCGCCGCTACACCAGCGGCACGACGGACAGCTTCGCACTCGTCACCGTCACGGGCGGGGCCTCGTACACCGGGATCCCCAACGGGACGTACAAGGACGCCGTCACCGGCGACACCCGGGTGGTCACCGACGGGAAGCTGACCGTCGCCGCCCCGGGCAAGGGCAACATGCGCGTCTACGTGCTGAACGGCCCGGGCATGATCGGCACCGCGGGTCCCTACCTGAAGTAGGTGGGCGGCTGCGGAGCCCCTCCCGCAGAGCAAGCGCCCCGGCGGGCCGGCAGATCCGGCTCGTCGGGGCGCGTCCGCGTGCGAGGAAGGGCTACGAGCCGCCGCTGTCCGCCGCCAGCAGGGCCTCCCGGCCGATCATGGCGGTGGAGCCCGGTGCCGTGCAGGCATAGGCACCCGCGACCGCGCCCAGACGGGCGGACCCGAACGCGTCCCGCCCCTCCAGCCTGCCGTACAGGAAACCGGTGACGAACGCGTCGCCCGCACCGTTGCTGTCCACCACCGGTGCGGGGGGCACGGTCGCCGGGACGTGGCGCGGCTCCGGGCCGCCGTCGCGGGTGAGGACGTAGGAGCCCTCCGCACCCGCCGTGGCCACCACGGTCGTGGCGCGGCCCGCACGCAGGATTTCCCGCATCAGCGCGGGCGTACGGTCTCCCGTTTCAGCCGCGCTGAAGAACACGAGATCGGACCGGAGGGCGAACTCCCGCTGGTGGTCGGCGACTCCGTCCCAGTCGTGCAGATCGGTCGAGACCGGAATGCCGAGCGCCTCGATGTCGTCGTAGAGGAAGCGCGTGAAGTTCATGATGGACACATGGACGTGGCGGGCGCGCCGCAGCCGGGGCAGATAGAAGTCCGGGGGCATCCGCAGGTCCTCCGGATCGCGGGCGTCGTAGAACGACATCCGCCGGCCGGTCGCGTCCACCAGGTTCACCGCGCGGCGGGTGCCCGCCGCCGAGACCATCGGATGGAACTCCACATCGCCCTTGGCCAGCCGCTCACGTACCTGCGCACCGGTCCAGTCGTCGCCGATGCAGTCGAGCAACGCGACGTCCAGCCCCAGCGCACGGGCACCGAGGGCCACATTGCCCCCGGTGTGACCGGGCCACTCCTCGATCGGGCCGACCATCACCGAGTCGGCGAGCGGGACCGGCAGCGCGTCGACGCGGACGATGGTGTCCACCCCGCTGCCGCCGACCACCAAGACGTCGTACCGCGTTAGTTGTTGGACCACTGTGCCGCCTCTCCGTACCCGCCGTGATCAGTATGGCCGAGGCCCCGCCGGGATGTCTGTCCCTCTCCCACGCCGGAGGGCGGGCGATGCGTTGCCCTCTTCGGGCAGCCCGCGGAAATTCGCCGAGGTGCTGCGCAGGACCCTGTGAGACGAACGGTCCTCAGCTGGGACGGGCCGGGACGGACGGCCGTTCTCTGCGCGCGTCCGAAAGGCGCGCTGGATATGCTCGATCAGGGGCCGACGACCTGAGACAGGGAGGCACCCATGCTGCCGCTGCCCGAACCACGCGACTTCCCGCCGCGCATCGCCACCGGCGCGTTCATCCTCAATTCCGGCCTGGGCAAGCTCAAGGCGGACGAAGCCACTCAGCAGGGCCTGCACGGCATGGCCTGCACGGCCTACCCTTTCCTCAATAAGATCGAGCCCGACCGGTTCACCCGGCTGCTCGCCTGGTCCGAGATCGCGGTCGGCAGCAGCCTTCTGGTGCCCTTCGTCCCGACCAGGCTGGCCGGGCTGGCCCTCACCGGATTCTCCGGCGGGCTGGTCGGCCTGTATCTGCGGGTGCCCGGGATGCGTGAGCCCGGCAGCGTGCGCCCGAGTCAGGACGGTGTGCCGCTGGCCAAGGACTCCTGGATGTTCGGCATCGGGCTGGGCTTCCTCCTCGCGGGCGCGCGCCGGGCGGGCGCGGCATCGCACCGGTGCCGTCGGCACCGCGGGTGCACACGCTGACGAGGTGGGACCCGTGCCCCGGACGCCGGGGCACCCGGACGCAGGGGCGGTGGCACGGTCGCGTGCCACCGCCCCTGCGTCGTCAGCGCACGCGGGCCATCAGCAGGGCCACGTCATCGAGGTTCTGAGGCGCCCGCAGCTCGCGCAGCAGTCGGTCGCACGACTCGTCCAACGACGGATCCGGCCGGCGCAACAGCTCCAGCAGGGTGGCCAGCCGGCTGTCGATGTCGTCGTCACGGGTCTCCACCAGCCCGTCCGTGTACAGCACGAGCCGGTCGCCGGGCCCGAACGGGACGGTGACGTCGCTGAACGGCACACCGCCCACACCGAGCGGCGCCCCGGGCGGCAGACCGAGCAGGCGCGGCGCGCCGCCCCTCGGGATCAGCACCGGCGGCAGATGGCCCGCGGTGCTGACCCGGCACCGCCCGGCGTCCGGGTCGAAGACGGCGTACACGCAGGTGGCGAACGACGGGTCCAGGTCGGCGGTGATCTCGTCGAGGTGCCCGAGCACCTCGGCGGGCTGGAGGCCGAGCCTGGACAGGGTCTGGGTGGCGGTACGCAGCCGTCCCATGGTGGTGGCCGCGTTGATCCCGCTGCCCATCACATCGCCCACCACCAGCGCGGTCCGCCCGTGCCGCAGCCCGATGACGTCGAACCAGTCCCCGCCGACCTCGTACCGGGAAGCGGCCGGCTGGTAGCGGGACGCCACCTCCAGCCCCACGGGATCGTGGTGGTCACGCGGCAGCATGCTGCGCTGGAGGGTGAGCGCGGTCTCCCTCTGCTGCCGGTACAACCGCGCGTTGTCGATGCTGACCGCCGCACGGGCGGCCAGCTCGCACGCCGTCACCTCGTCGTCCTCGGTGAACGGCAGCGGATTGTCCGTACGGATGAGGTCGATCGCGCCCAGGACCTCACCCCGCGCGATCAGTGGAACCGCCAGGTAGGAGTGCGCACCTGCCTGGGCGAGCAGCGCGGCGGACCGGCTGTCACGGGCTATGCGCGCGAGTATCCCCGCGTCGAGGTACGGCTCCCGTACCGGTCGGCCGGTACGCACACAGCGGGTGATCAGGCGGTCGGCACCGTACTGGGCGGCGTGGCCCGGCGGATCCGCGGCCTCCACCACGGGATTCGGCCGCGCCGCGACGATGGCAAGGGCCTGGATGAGGAGCGGCCCCTCCGTCAGGCCGGGGCGCCCCTTCAGGACGCTGTCCAGGACATCGACCGCGGCGACGTCGGCGAGCTCGGGCACGGTGACCTCCGCCAGCTCCCGGGCCGTCTGCTCCAGATCCAGCGTGGTCCCGATCCGTACCGACGCGTCGGCGATCAGTGCCAGGCGGTGCCGGGCGCGCTCCACCTCGGCGGCCGCCCGGAAACGGTCGGTCACATCGATCAACGACAGGGCGATGCCGAGCACCCGGCCTCCGGAGTCGTCCAGCCGGTACAGCGACACGCTCCAGGCGCGGTCGGTGCCGGGATCGGCCGGCGTGCGCCCCACCACCTCGTGCGACACCTGCGGAACACCACTCCTGAGGACGTCGCGCATCGCCGCCTCGATGGTGTCGGTGTCCAGGAACGGCAGAGCCTCTCCCACCCGGCGGCCCAGGTGCCCGCCGGCGCTGAGCCCGTCCATCCGCTCCAGCGCGCGATTGGCGGCCAGATAACGCAGGTCGCCGTCCAGGACCGCCAGGCCGATCGGTGACTGGTCGACCAGGCGCACGGACAGCGCGAGGTCCCGTTCGACCTCGCGCAGCGTTGCCCCGTCGGCGGCCAGCCCGAGGGCGTAGAAGTCGCCACGGTCGTCCTGAAGCCTCATGTTGCGGAACTCGAGCAGCCGGGAGGTTCCGTCCTTGTGCCGCACGGGGAAGACACCCGCCCATGCCTCGCCGCTGCTCATCACCCCGGTGAACAGCCTCAGCACCAGCTCAAAGTGTTCCTCGTCCACGAGGACCTGTGCGGCGAAGCGCCCCAGCGCCTCTCCGGGCGCGTAGCCGAGCAGCTGCTCCGCCTGCGGACTCCACAGCACGATGCGTCCCTCGGTGTCGAGCACCATCGCCCCCACGCCGAGGACGTCGAGCAGGCCCCCCTCCGGGGAGCGGTGCACACCCTCCCGGCGCGCATCGCCCCAACCGGTCCGCATGTCATCAGCGCCGCCCACAGATGATCCTTCCCATGCAGTCCTCGCGCCCGGACGCAGGTCCGCTGTCTCCCATGGTCGCCCCGGATCCCCCACCCGCGCAGCTCCGACTGCTGCGGATCGTGCGCCGCAGGGGGTTTCGGAAGCCCGAAGACGGTCACCCGCAGCGTACGGAGCCGAACGGACGAAAACGACCGTCAGGAGAGTGAGAACCCATGGAGAACTGGCGCATGCTCGCGGCCTGCCGCGACGCGGACCCGGATCTGTTCTTCCCCATCGGCAGCACCGGTCCCGCCCTGGTCCAGACCGAGGAGGCGAAGATGGTGTGCCAGGGCTGTCCCGTACGGCAGGAGTGCCTGCGGTGGGCCCTGGAGAACGGCCAGGACGCCGGGGTGTGGGGTGGTCTGGACGAGACCGAACGGCGCGCGCTGAAGCGCCGCTCGCGCAGGCAGGCGAAGAGCCCCGGCTAGCGAGGAGGGCACCGTCACACCGGTGCCCGACGCCCTCGCTGGTATTTCTCCCGCAGGCGGGTACACGATGAAGCATGGACACCACGGCTTGGATCGTCATCGGCGCGGCTGTCGTGCTGCTCACCGTGGGTGTCGCCGGCGTTCTCCTGGTACGGGTTCTGCGTGCCAGGAAACTGCTGGCCGACGCCGGGATCCCCCTGCGGGACAAGGCCCTGTTCTGGGCCGCGGTGATCTACACGGTGTCGCCCGTCGACCTGTTGCCGGACCCCATCTACCTCGACGACATCGGCTTCCTGCTGGTGGCACTGCGTTCCCTGCACAGCGCCGCACGGGCGGCCGGAGTGGGCAGGCATGCGGAGCGTCCGGTGGAGGCCCCGAGCCTCGTGCGGCAGGGACGCCCGTAGCGCCGACGTGACCTCGGGTGGGGAGCGACGTCCCCATTCCGGGCGTCCGCGCCGCGTGTCGGCAGCCGCAACCGCCGAGCTCGTGGCCAGCTGTGCGCGTACACGTCACTCTGCTGGGAGAGCGCTCTTTCAGGGCGTACGCCGGTTTCACGCCCGGCGATGGCATCCCGCCCCGTGATTAGCGGCACGATGCGCAAGCTCACGCAACGGGGCACCGGTAAGGGCTGCTTCCTCCGGGAGGGCGGTATCCACGGCAGACCGACGGGCGTGCCTGTGAGGGAGGGCGGCATCGTGCGAGGGATGGCATGGCGCCCTCATCGGCGCGGAACGCCGCGTGGCGTGTCGAAGGCGCGTGCGGACGGGGGAGCGGCCAAGGTGAGGGCATGAACGTCGCAGACATCCTGACCGATGGATACACCCGCATCAGGGAGACCGTGCACGCGGCCGTCGGGGGTCTCGAACCCGACGACCTCAACGCCCGCCTGGACGAGGGGGCGAACTCGATCGCGTGGCTGGTCTGGCACCTGACCCGCGTCCAGGACGACCACATCGCCGACGCGGCGGAGGCCGAGCAGATCTGGTTCACCGAGGGCTGGGCCGCGCGTTTCGACCTGCCCGTCACCAAGGCGGCCACGGGATACGGCCACAGCAGCAAACAGGTCGGCGCGGTCCAGGTCGGCTCGGCGGAACTGCTGCTCGGGTACTACGACGCCGTGCACAACCGGTCGGTCGCATTCGTCCGGGGGCTCGACGCCGAGGCGTTGGACCGCATCGTCGACGAAGCCTGGTCGCCTCCGGTCACCCTGGGCGTCCGCCTGGTCAGCGTGCTGTCGGACGACCTCCAGCACGCCGGGCAGGCGGCCTTCGTCCGGGGCTGTCTGGAACGCCGACCGGACGGGCTCCGGTGAGGGGCCGTCCGGGGGCAGCTGGGCGAAGGCGGAGGCTCCGAACGGATCGGGGCAGTCCGGAAGCGACCGGTCATACGGGCGGCGCGGCTGATGAGCCGCGGGTGCGGGCATAGTGCCCCGGACCGGTCCCCACGACCCGCTTGAAATGGCGCGTCAGGTGGGACTGGTCGTAGAACCCCACGGCGCCCGCCACCTCCGACGCCGGCCGCCCCTGCAGCAGCAGCCGGCGAGCGAGATCGACGCGGCGGCCCGTCACGTACTGGTGCGGCGCCATGCCGAACTCCCGGCTGAAGGCCCGCACCAGGTGCGCGTGATGGGCGTGCAGCCGCAGCCCCGCCTCCTGGAGCGTGATCCCCTCCACGAACCGTTCGTCGAGCAGGTCCCGCAGCCGGTGCGCGATCCTGCGGTCGTGGACGTGTCGTACGGGCTCCGGGCGGCTGCGCAGATGCCGGTCGAGGCGTTCGGCGACCAGGGCGAGGCGGCTTGCCGCCTCCAGTTCGTCGCCCGGTCCGGCGAGCGCCGTGTGCAGGCGGTCGATCCCCCGGCGCAGAGCCGGATCGCGGAGAACGGGCCGGTCCACGGCCATGCCGATGAGTTCCTCGTCGACCTGGCCGACGTCGAGGTAGAGGACGCGCTTGCGGAAGCCCGCGGGGGTGGCGGCGCCGCCGTTGTGCGGGACGTGCGGGGGCAGCAGGGTGACCACGTCGGTGAGTACGCCGTGCTCGTGGTGGTCCAGGTCGTAGCGGACCATTCCCTCGTCCACGATGAGCAGCGTCCAGGCGTCGTGCGTGTGCATCGGGTAGGTGTGGTCGGTGAAGTGGGCGTGGAAGACCTCGTCGATTCCCGCCACCGACGGACGCCACGCGGTGATGTCCGGACGTGCAGCCATGAGCCGATCGTACGCCCGGGGCGCCGCCTTGGGATCCGGGGGCAGCCGTGCAAAGTTCGTACAAGACGGGGAGGCGCACGGCCCGGCAGGCTCGGTCCCATGACAGAAGAACTCGCCCCCGTCCGCTTCGACACCAAGATCGCCGTGCTGCTCCGGGAGGACCTGGAGACCTGGCAGCGGCTCAACGTGACGGCCTTCCTGGTCAGCGGGCTCGGCACCGTCGTGCCCGAGGTGGTCGGCGAGCCGTATGCCGACGCCGATGACACCCGCTATCTGCCGATGTTCCGCCAGCCGGTCATGGTCTTCGAAGGCCCGAAGGAACTCCTGACGACAGCGCATACCCGAGCCGTCAGCCGGGGCGTGGCCCTGTCGGTGTTCACCTCCGACCTCTTCGCGACGGGCAACGACCGGGACAACCGGGCCGCCGTTCGCGCGGTGCGGCGGGACCAGATGGACCTGGTCGGGATGGCCGTGCACGGACCCCGCAACGCCGTGGACAAGATCCTCAAGGGCGCTTCGATGCATCCCTGAGCACGCCCGCCGCGTGCGCGGGTCCCTGTGCGCGGCCGGTGGGCGGATCCCCTTCCGTCCCGGCCGACCGCGCGAGGCGTCACAGGGTGCGTTCTGCGAAGTACGGGAGCAGGGCGAGGAGGTCCGCTCGAGCGTCCGGAGCCAGAGCCACGCTCTCCAGGCAGGCGCGGGCGCTCTCCAGGTGCCGGTCCGCCTCGGCCATGGCCGCCGCGCGGCCGCCGGCCTCCTCGATCAGACCGGCCGCCCGCCGGGCCGCGCGGTCCTCCAGAGCCCCACCGCCACGCAGCACCGTGCCCAGTCGCCGAGCGGCCGGGCCGCCGGCGGCGAGGGCGGTGAGGACGGGGTACGTCTTCTTCCGGCGACGCAGATCGCTGTGGACCGGCTTGCCCGTGACCTCCGGGTCGCCCCAGATCCCGAGGACGTCGTCGACGGCCTGGAACGCGACGCCGAGGTGGCGCCCCGCCGCGGTCAGGGCGTCGGTCTCGGACCGGCCGGCGCCGCCGAGAACGGCGCCCAGACCGGCCGCGCAGCCCAGCAGCGCGCCTGTCTTCTGCTCGGCCATCCGCCGGTACTCGTGCGGCTCCACGGCATCCGGACCGGTCCAGGGCCGGGACTCGAAGAGCAGGTCGTCGGCCTGGCCGCGCACCAGGTCGTCGAGTGTCCCGGCCAGCAGCCGGACCGCCGGGACGCAGGCGCCCCCGGGAGCCCCGGCCAGCGTCCGGACGGCGAGCGCGAAGAGCGCGTCCCCGGCGAGGACGGCGGGCCCGGTCCCGTAGGCCTTCCAGGCGGTGGCCCGCTGCCTGCGGGTCTCGTCGCCGTCCATGATGTCGTCGTGGAGCAGGGAGAACGTGTGGATCAGTTCGACGGCGACCGCGCCGAGGACCGCGCTCTCGGCCTTCGCGCCGACCGCCTCCGCGCCGAGGACGGCCAGGGCCTGCCGGACCCCCTTGCCCTGCGCACCGGGGACGGCACGGCCGTCGGCCCCACCCCAGCCGAGGGAGAACGCGGTGATCTCCGCATGCCACGGGTGCAACTGCGCGACGGCCCGGCCGAGCGCCGGACGGACGAGTTCGCGACAGCGGGCGAGTATCTGCGGCGCGTCCGTCCGCTGGGCCACGGGAGGCGTCATCGGCGGCCGCCCGCCGGGGCCGTCGCGCGGTCGGCGGGAGCCGGTGCGCCGGCCGGGGTCACGCCGAGCTCCGCGTACGCCTTGTCGACCATGTCCCGGGCGTTGAGCAGCCCGATCCGGCTCAACGTGCCCCGTAGTTCGTCCAGTTCCGCGGCGGTCCGGTCACGGTCGCGGCCGAGCCGGGCGAGCGATTTCACGAGGCCGAGCCGCGCCAGTGCCTCGCCGCGGGGCTCGGACATCGCACGGAACTCCGCCAGTGCATCCTCGTACACCGTCCGGGCCTCCTCGTAGCGCCCGGCACGATAGAGCACATTGGCGCGCATCTTGTGGTTGTAGGCGAGAGCGCTCGACAAATTCATCGCACGGCAGGTGAGTTCGGCCTCGGCGAGCAGACCGAGCGCGCGCTCCGGGTCGTCGTCCCGTACGGAGATGATGTCGGCCATCCCGCGCAGCGCCCATGCCCGGCCGCGCCGGTCGTCGGCGTCCCCGGCGAGCTGGGCGGCCTCCTCGAACATCTCCAGGGCGGTGTCGAACGATCCGGTGTTGCGGTGGATCTGGGCGATGCCTTCCAGGGCCCAGACGGTGTGGCGGGCCTCGCCACGGGCACGTGCCTCGGCGAGAAGCTGTTCATGCAGCGTGGCGACGGTCCGGTAGTCACCCTGGATGCGTCCGGTCTCCGCGAGGCCGGCGAGCGAGTAGCCGCGAGCGACCGCGTCCCCGCCCGCCTTCCCCAGGTCCGCGGCCAGCCGCAACAGGCGGAAGGCGAGTCGCAGTTCGCCGCGCTGCCGGGCGAGCGTCCCACCGCTCCACAGTGCCCAGGCCATGGCCCCCGTGGCGCCGGCTGACCGGGCGGCCCGGTAGCTGGCCTTCCAGGCCCGGTCTGCGTCCTGTACGTGGCCGAGCCTGCGGTGTGCCTCGGCCACCGCGAGGCCGGTGCGGGCCACTTCCTGGGGGGAGCCGGCCAGTTCGGCCTCCTTCAGGTGACGTTGCCCCTCGGCCAGAACGTCCGTGAGCGATGCGTTCACGGACATCTTGGTGAGGGCGCCCTGGTACTCGGGCGCCATCGCTTTGCTGTGCATGGGAGCCTTTCGCGTGCGTACGGGGCTGCCCGAGGCGCCTATACGCTCCATGTATACAGCGTGCGTATAGGTGCGCGACGGATGGACCCCTGTGCTCGTGGGGGGTGGGTCGAGGTCGGTCGTGTGCGGTGTGCCGCCTTGTTGTGGATCAAGACGGCGAATGCGCGCGCAGGGTTGCTCGGCGGTCGGGGAAACCGCGCGGAAACGTGGGGTGGCCGCACGCTCCACCGCTGGGGCGGACCGGCCACGCGTCAGGCGGACGGCGCGGACAGATGGCCGGTGAACCACTCGCGGGCAAGCTCGGAGACCTCGTCCAGCGCGCCCGGCTCCTCGAAGAGGTGGGTGGCCCCGGCGACGACGTCGAGCCGGTTCTCGCAGCGCAGCTGTGCCTGTGCCTGCTGGTTCAGCTCCAGGACCCGGGTGTCCTCGCCGCCCACGACGAGCAGCGTCGGGGCCCGTACTCCGCCGAGGAAGTCGCCCGCCAGGTCGGGGCGGCCACCCCTGGAAACGACGGCGCGGATGCCCGTCCCACGCTCCGTGCCGACGGCCGCGGCCGCCCGCAGCGCGGCCGCGGCCCCGGTGCTCGCGCCGAACAGGCCCACGGGGACGGGTGCGCGGCGCTGCACCCAGGCGGTGGCGTCGACCAGCCGGCCTGCCAGGGTGCCGATGTCGAAGACGTTGGCGCGGTCTGCCTCCTCGGCGGGGGTGAGCAGGTCGAGGAGCAGGGTGCCGAGTCCCGCCCGGTTCAGGGCCGCCGCCACCGACCGGTTGCGCGGGCTGTGCCGGCTGCTGCCGGATCCGTGGGCGAACACGACGACCGCTCCGACGTCCCCGGGCTCCGTGAACGCACCCGGCAGCACCACGCCTCCCGCTTCCACCGCCACCTCGACGGTGCTCCGGGACGAACTCCGGGCCGCGGCCCGGGCGAGCAACGAGACGACCTCCTCGTCCGGGGTCTGGCCGAAGTCCCGGTACCACTCGCCCACGGCGGAGAATCCGTGCGGTGTCGACAGGCACACCAGCTCGTCGACCTGTCCGCCGAGCCGTTCGGCGGCGTCCGGCGGTGCCACCGGGACGGCCAGCACCACGCGCGCCGCACCCTGGGCCCGCGCCACCTCGCAGGCCGCCAGGGCGGTCGCGCCGGTCGCGATGCCGTCGTCGACGACGATCACCGTCCGCCCCGCCAGCGGGATACGGGGCCTCTCGCCCCGGAACGTCCGCGCCCGCCGCAGCAGCTCGGCCTCCTCCGCTCGCTCGACCGCGGCCACATCCGCCTCCGACACCCGGCCGCGGCGCACGATGTCCTCGCTGATGACCCGCACACCACCCTCGCCGATGGCACCGAAGCCCAGCTCCGGGTGGTAAGGAACGCCCAGCTTGCGCACCACGATCACATCGAGTGCGGCGCCGAGCTCCGCGGCGACCCGGAAGGCCACCGGTACGCCGCCGCGCGGCAGCCCCAGCACGACCGGGTCGCTTGTCGCCAGCGGGTGAAGGGCCTCGGCCAGCCGTTGCCCCGCGTCGGCGCGGTCGGCGAACAACACAGGGGTTCACCCCCGGATCGGGGAAATGGCGGCCGCCCGGACACCTACTTCGAATCAACACCGTGTGCCGTCGGCCCGCAACCGCCGGGGCCGGTCCCGCCGCCGGGAACCGAGCCGGGCCGATGTGCCGGGCGGACGGCAGGCGTGCCGTCGCGGTCGGCCCGATCGTCCGGACGTCTCGAAGCGCTGTGGTCGAACCTCCGTTGAGCATGACCGTTCGGCATCGGCGGAACATTCCCCTCTTCACTCGCACATCGCGCCGACGGCCCGGGGGAGTCCTCACCAGCTAGATGACAATGAAAACGATTGTCGATAACGTATGGCGAGTCAGGCGCGAGCCCTCGAACGGGTGCTCCCGCCTGTCCGGTCCTGAACTGCGTGGCGAAGAGGGGTAGTCGTGGCACATCTGCTGATGGTCGAGAGCTGGGTCGGATCGATGAGCAGGCTTCTGCCACGGGCGGTCCGGGAAGGCGGTCACGAGTTCACCTTCCTCACCCGCGATCTCCACCACTACCTGCGCGCCGCCCCCGAGGGCGTCGGCCACCCGCTGCTCGCGGCCCGCCACGTGCTGACGGCGGACACGAACGACGCCGAACTGCTCCTGCCGTTCGCCGAACGGGCCCACGCCTCCCTGCGGTTCGACGGGGTGATCACGTCCTGCGACTACTACCTGCCGGTCGCCGCCCGGATCGCCGCCGCCCTGAACCTTCCGGGCCCCACTCCCGAAGCCGTGGTGAACGCCTGCCGCAAGGACGCCACACGGAGGATCCTCGCCGAAGCGGGGGTACCGGGACCGCGGTTCGCCGTCTGCGGAGATCATGAGGAGGCCGTGCGGGCCGCCCGGGAGATCGGCTTTCCACTCGTCCTCAAGCCCGTGGACCTGTGCGCCGGAATGCTCGTGCGGCGCGTCGACGACGAGACGGGCCTTGCCGATGCTCATCGGGCACTCATGGACTTTCCCGTCAATGCGCGAGGCCAGGCCCGCGCGCCCGTGGCGCTGCTCGAAGAACTTATGCACGGGCCCGAAGTCAGCGTGGAGACCGTGACGTTCGCCGGCCGGACCGAGGTGGTCGGGGTGACGGACAAGACCACCGGAGGAGCCCCGGCCTTCGTGGAGACGGGCCACATGTTCCCCGCGGCACTCACCGAGCAGGACGAGCGCGCGGCGCGGGAGACCGCCGTGCGGGCCGTGGAGGCGCTCGGGCTTGACGCCGTGGTGGCGCACACCGAGGTCAAGCTCACCCCGGGCGGCCCCCGCGTGGTGGAGGTCAACCCCCGCCCGGCAGGCAACCGCATCACCGAACTGGTCCGCCACGTGACCGGCATCGACCTCGCAGCAGCGTGCGTGAGCGTGGCGCTCGGGCACGCACCGGACCTGCGGCCACGCGCCACCGGACTGCACAGCGCGGCCATCGGCTTCCTGGTGCCCCGGGCCGAGGGCGTCCTGGAAGGGGTCGACGGCGTCGACGAGGTGGGTGAGGGAGACGGCGTCCTGGAGATCGGCGTCGCGACCCCCGGCACCCGGGTCGGCGTGGCGAGCGACAACAACGAGTACCTGGGCCATGTCATGGCAGGTGACCCCGACGGGCCGGGCGCCCGAGCGGACGTCGAGGCGCTCCTTGCCCGGCTGCGCCCCCAGGTCGTGAACCGATGAGCGGGACCGCGCGGACCGCCCCCGCCGCCGCGGCCTCGTACGACGATCTCGTCACCGGAGTCCTGGCGGGCCGGTACGGACCCGATCCGCGAGCCCGCCACATCGCCATGGCCTTCATCACCCGGCAGTCGGTACGGCACCCGGGGCGCGGGAGCGGCTACCGCAACGAGGTGCTGAGTCTGCGCCTCGGCGCGGCCGTCGGCTCCTGCGCCGTCGAACCGGGGGAACTGCCCGCCGAGGTCGTCGACGACTGCGTCGGCGCGGACGTGGCCGCGCTCCTCGCGCACCGGCTGCGCCCGGTGCGGATCGCCGCACTCGACGCGTATCTGATGGATGTGCTGCCCCACGGCCCCGGCACCGGCGCCCGGCCGTGGGCGCTTCCGGCCGGCGGCTCGCTGGAGAAGTCCCGGGCGCGGGCACGTGCCGTCGTCGGCATGCTCGACACCCCGCCGGGCAGCACCGTGCTCGTCGTCGGCGTGGTCAACTCCCTGCTGGAGGCGCTGCGTGAGCGCGGTCTCGCCTACGTACCGTGCGATCTCAAGGGCGGATCGACGGAGTGGGGTGAGCGGGTACGGACAGACGCGCGCGCCGAACAGGAGCGTTGCGACGCGATCCTCGCTTCGGGAATGACCCTCGGCAACGGGAGCTTCGAACCACTGCGCGTGCACGCCCAGCGGCACGGTAAGCCACTGGTGGTGTTCGCCCAGACCGGCAGCGCGGTGCTGCCGAGGCTCATCGGCGCCGGAGTCACCGCCGTGTCCGCGGAGCCGTACCCCTTCTTCTGGCTCGACGGCGGTCCCGGAACCGTTCACCGCTATGGAGGCGCCCTGTGACCACCGCACTTCTGCGCCCCGCGGGCAACAGGGAACTCCTCGGGCTCGTCGGCGGGACCCCGCTCGCCCGCATCACCGCAGACCTGCCCTGCCCGCACCCCGGCTTCTGGGCCAAACTCGAAGGCTTCGCCGTGGGCGGGATGAAGGCGCGCGCCGCCGTGTCCATGCTGCTGGGAGCCGAACAGCGCGGCGAACTGCGCCCGGGCGCCCCGGTGGTGGAGTCCACCTCCGGCACCCTCGGTATCGGACTCGCCTTCGCGGGCCAGGCGCTCGGCCATCCGGTCGTGCTGGTCGGCGACACCGAACTCGAACCGTCGATGCGCCGTCTCCTGCACGCCCATGGTGCCGCGCTGGAACTCGTCGACCACCCCGCCCCCGAGGGCGGCTGGCAGGCCGCCCGGCTGGCCAGACTCAGGGAGCTCCTTGCCGGACTCCCGGGCGCCTATTGGCCCGACCAGTACAACAACCCTGACAACACGGCCGGTTACGCGTCGCTGGCCACCGAGATCGCTGACGGCCTCGACCATGCGGACGTCCTGGTCTGCAGCGTCGGAACCGGCGGTCACAGCGCCGGTCTGGTCGGTCCGCTGCGCAGACGCTGGCCCGGACTGCGGCTGATCGGCGTCGACGCCACCGGATCGACGATCTTCGGGCAGCCAGCCCGGCCCCGCCTGATGCGAGGTCTGGGCAGCAGCATCCATCCGCGCAACGTGGCCCACGACCAGTTCGACGAGATCCACTGGGTCGGACCCGCGGAGGCCGCGGACAGTTGCCGGCGGCTGGCCAGGGACAATTTCGTCAGCGGGGGCTGGAGCACGGGCGCCGTCGCACTCGTCGCGGCCTGGGCGGCCCGCGTCCACCCGGGCGCCGTCGTGGTCACGGTCTTCCCGGACGGACCGCACCGCTATCTCGGCAGCATCTTCGACGACGGGTTCAACGCCGTGCACGGGCTGGGGCCGGAGACCGCGGCCACCCGCCCCGTGGAGATCCGACACCCGCAGGCCGTGGAGGCGACCGGCTGGACACGCTGCCGTGCGGTCACCGGACGGTGCGAGGACCGCCGGCCCGCACGGCTGCCGGTGTCCCGTGTTCCGGGAGGTGCGCCGGTCGCCCGCATGCCCGCGGCAACCACTCCTGCGCATTCCTGGACGTACACCCGCCTGCCGTACGAGCCGGGGGAGGCCCGATGAGGACGAGCCTGCGCACCGTCAGGCTGCGACTGTCCGAGCCGCTGCGGATCTCCCGTTCCGTCACGACCGCCCGTGACGCCGTCCGCCTGTCCATCGAGCACCAGGGGCTGCACGGCCACGGCGAGACCGTCACCAGCGTGTACTACGGCCTCGACACCGCGGCCGTCCTCCACTGGCTGGACCGGTGCGGCCGGGCACTCGCACGGTTCCCCGACCCGGAGACGGCCCTGGCCGTCCTGTCCGGCCGCGTCTCCGGGGAGCCCGCCGGCGCCGGCGGGCCGGCCGTTCCCGGGACACCCCCGGCCGTCACGGCCGCCGTCGAGTCCGCGCTGCTCGATCTCGTGGGCAAGCGCGCCGGCACACCGGTGCACCGCCTCCTCGGCACGGCCGTCGCCCCCGTCGCCGCGACCGCCCGGACCATCGGGATCACCGCGCCCGGCCGCGCCGCGGATCTTGCCGTCCGGCTGGCGGAGGCGGGGTTCACCGTCATCAAGCTGAAGGCCGGCTCGACCGACCCGGAGGACGACGTGGCACGCGTACGTGCCGTGCGCGCCGCCGTCCCGCACGTGCGTGTGCTCCTCGACCCGAACGGCGGCTGGAGCGCGGCAGCGGCGCCTGCCCTCCTCGGGCGCTTCGCCGCACTGGGTGTCGAGGCCGTCGAACAGCCCGTCGCCCCGGGCGACCCCGAGGCCCTGGCCCGGCTTGCCGCCCACTCACCCCTGCCCGTGGTCGCCGACGAGGACGCGGTCGGTATCGAGGACGCCCGGCGGCTCGCCGGCCGTGTCCACGGCATCAACGTCAAACTCGCCAAATGCGGCGGCGTGAGCGCGGCCCTGCGTATCGCCGGGCTGATCGCCGGCAGCGGAACCGCCCTCATGCTCGGCTGCCTCACCGCCAGTTCGCTCGGCATCGCACCGGCCGTGCACCTCGTGGACCGGGCCCGGTGGACCGACCTGGACGGACACCTGCTGCTCGCCCACGACCCGTGGGCCGGGATCGGCGGTAACGACGGCACCGTGCGGGCGAGCATCTACCCCGGACTGGGTGTGCGCCCGCGCACGCCGTTCGACGCGCCCCGGTCGCATGTCATGGCCGACGGCGTCGTCCGGGGGAGCCGCCACGAAGGAGAGGCGCGGCCGTGAGCACCTTGCGCACGATATCGGCCTTGCCCCCGGCCGTACGCCTCCTGCTGGTCAATCAGTTCGGGGTCAACACCGGCTTCTACCTGCTCATCCCCTACCTTGCCGTGCATCTCAGCGACGACCTCGGGATGTCCGCCGCCGTGGTCGGCACCGTGCTCGGCGTGCGCAACCTCAGCCAGCAGGGACTGTTCGTCATCGGGGGATCGGCCTCGGACCGGCTCGGAGCCCGCCGAGTGATCATCGCCGGCTGCGCTCTGCGGACGGCCGGCTTCGCACTGTTCGCACTCGGCGACGGGATCGCGGTTCTGCTCACCGCTTCCGTGCTCACCGGACTGGCCGGCGCCCTGTTCAACCCCGCCGTCCGCGCCCACCTCGCCCAGGAGGCCGGGGAGCGCAAGGCGGAGGCGTTCGCGCTCTTCAACGTCTTCGCGACGACAGGAGCCCTGATCGGCCCCCTTCTGGGCAGTGCCCTGCTCCTGGTCGATTTCCGGGCGGCCGCCCTCACGGCGGCCGGGATCTTCGCCGTGCTGACCGTTGCCCAGGCCCTGACACTGCCGCAGAGCCGGGTCGCAACCACCACGAACAGCGTGTTTGCAGACTGGCGAGAAGTGGTCCGCAACCGCCCCTTCATGGCGTTCGCCTGTGCCGCGGTCTCCATGGTGGCACTGGAGAGCCAGCTCTATCTGCTGCTCCCGGACGGGGCGCGCCGTGCCACCGGGTGGGACGGCGCGGCAGGCCTGGTGTTCCTCGTGGGAACGCTCGCCGGGCTCGCCTTCCAACTGCGCATCACCCGCGTACTCAAGCGGCGGGGCAACCGGGCCGGATGGATCGCCGCGGGCCTCGCGCTGATGGCCCTGGCCTTCGTGCCGCCCATGCTCGTGACGACCGGTGCACCGCCGGAAGCCGGCGTGGGCCAGGCGATGCTGCGCGCGATTCCCGTTCTCACGGGTGCCCTGCTGCTCCAGACCGGACTGATGGTCGCCCAGCCGTTCGTGATGGAACTGATCCCCGACTTCGGCCGGCCCGGCCTCACCGGCACGTACTTCGGCGTCTTCTACGTCGTGTCCGGCATCGCCGCCGCCCTCGCGAACGCCGCCGTCGGCCGGGCGATGGACACCGGACGGCACATCGGTGCCGGCTGGCTGCCCTGGGTCTGCTGCCTTGCGTTCGGTCTCGTATCGGCAGCTGGGATCGCCCGGCTGCACCGCCGCGGAGCGCTGCCCGACCGGCCCGTTCCCGTAGCCGCCCATGCCTGAGGAGGGCTCCGTGGACGACGCCAACCTGCTCACCGACAACCCGGCGCTGTACGAGGCCCGCTTCCCGGACCCCCACCGGCTCGCCGGACGCTGGACCGAGGACACGCTGAGAAGGCACGGATCCGGCCCACGCGTCCTGGACATCGGCTGCGGCACCGGCCGCGACGCCGCGTACCTCCAGTCGGCGGGGCGCACCGTGACCGGCGCCGACCTCTCCGACGCGATGCTCCGCCACGCGTCCCGGCAGCACCCGGGACCGGAGTATCTCCGCGCCGATCTGCGCGCGTTCGATCTGGGAGCAGGGAGGTTCGACGCCGTCGTGTGCCTGGACAGCGCGCTGCTGTACTGCCGGACCGACGCCGAGACCGACAGCTTCCTCACCTCCTGTCGCCGCTGTCTGGCACCCGGAGGCCTTCTCCTCGCGGAGATGCGCAACGGCGCGTACTTCCTCGGGCGTGCCGCGCTCCCCGCGGCCCCGGCCGTCCACACCTTCACCCACCGCGGCATCGTCCACCGCTCCGTCACCCGGCTGCGCGTGGACCCGGGTGCCCGCATGCTCCACCGCAGCCGCACCTGGACCACCGACGACGGGTCACCCCCGGTCGAACAGCGCTCGGCCTGGCGGCTGTTCGAGCCCTCGGAACTCCGCCGGGCGCTGACCGCGCACGGATTCGAGGTCCTCGCCCTCCACGACGGCCCCGGGCCCCGGACCGCGCCGCCCTGGCGCGAGGGTGACCTGCCCGCCGCGACGACGCACGCCGACCGGCTTCATGTGATCGCCCGGCTCACGGAGGGCTGACCGGCCCCGCCGCGTGGACGGGCACGGGCGGCTCCCGGCCCTGCCCACCCGGTCGACCCTGCCCACCTGAGCCTTCCCATCGGTCAACGCTCCGCCCGCCCGAACGCTCCCACCGGATCAAGGACACCCCATGCACAGCGACGGACACCGCTGCCCTTCCCGTACGACCACGCCCCCGCCCTTCCCCGGCCTGCGCCGCCGCGGCTTCCTGGCCGCCTCCGGCGCCGCCGGTCTCGGCGCCCTCGCGCTGACCGGCTGCGCCGGCGCCTCCGGCACCGCCCCCGACGACGGTCAGGGGGACGGCAGGCCGAAGCGGGGCGGCCGACTGCGGGCCGCCTTCGCCGGTGGCGGGGCGAGCGAGACCCTCGACCCGCACCTGAGCAACCTCTTCGCCGACGCCGCCCGCGCCAAGGCTCTCTACGACAAGCTGGCCGACTACGGTGACGACCTCGCCGCCCGGCCCCGCCTCGCCTCCTCCTGGGAGCCCAACAGCGGCCTGGACCGGTGGAAGGTCTCCCTGCGGGCAGCGGCGTTCCACGACGGGCAGCCCGTGACCGCGCAGGACGTGCTGCACAGCTACCGGCGCATCGCCGACCCCGAGCGTGCCTTCCGCGCCAAGGCGTCCCTCGAGCCGATCGACCTGGCGGCCAGCCGGGCCCTGGACGAGCGGACCGTCGAGTTCGTCCTCAAGCGGCCGACGGCCGAATTCCCCAATGTGATGGCGGCATTCGGCGCCTACATCGTCCCCGCGTCCGCCCGGGACGGCGACTACGACCACAGGCCGGTGGGCAGCGGGCCGTTCCGTCTGGTGTCCTTCGCCCCGGGCCGGTCCACCGTCCTGCGGCGCAACGACGACTACTGGGACGGCGCCCCGCACCTGGACGAACTGGAGTTCGTCGTCGCCAACGAGGAGTCCGCACGGGTCAACGCCCTGATCGGCGGCCAGGTCGAGTACGCCCACGAGCTGAACCCGGCGACCGCCCGCGCCCACGAGGGCGGCGGCCGGATCCGGATCGTACGGCTGCGCAACAGCGCGATGCAGTCGTTCGCCATGAAGACCGACCGTCCGCCCTTCGACGACCGGCGCGTGCGGCAGGCCCTGATGCTCGTCGCCGACCGCGAGGAACTCGTCCAGGGAGCGCTGTCCGGCGCAGGGGAGATCGGCAACGACCTGTTCGGCAGGGGATACGAGTACTACGCAGGCAGCCTGCCCCAGCGTGAGCAGGACCTCGGGCGGGCCCGCAGCCTGCTGAAGCGGGCGGGCGCCCGGGATCTGCGGATCACGCTGGACACCTCACCCGTCGCCGCCGGCTTCACGGAGGCCGCCGCGGTCTTCCGTGACCAGGCGGCCAGGGCCGGTATCACGGTCGAGGTGAGGACCGGCAGCAAGGACACCTACTGGAAGGACATTCTCGACGCCGGCACCCTGTGCTGCTACCGCTCCGGCGCCATGCCCATCGAGTCGCACCTCTCCCAGCGCCTGCTGACGGCCTCGACCACCAACGCGACCAAATGGCGCCACCAGGACTTCGACGCCCTTTACCAGCAGGCCCAGTCGACGCGGGACCCGAAGCAGCGCGCCGCCGTCTACGCCCGCATGCAGCGACGCCTCCACACCGAGGGCCCCTTTCTGATCTGGGGCTTCGCCGACTGGATACTCGGCACCGCCCGCAGCGTCAGGGGCATCGAGCAGAAGGCACCCGCCAACACCCTCGACTGGGCCCGCTTCGACAAGGTGTGGCTCGCATGAGCGGACCCATGCCCTGGGCGGCACGGCGGCTGCTGCTCGGTGGTGCGCAGACCGCAGCTGTCGTGCTGCTCGTCTTCGCCCTCACCGAGGCGCTTCCGGGCGATGCCGCCGTGGCCCTGGCAGGCGACCAGCCGGACCCGGAAAGGATCGAGGCGGTCCGAGCCGCCCTTCACCTGGACCGGCCGCCTCTCGAGCGCCTGTTGGACTGGTCGGCCGGGCTGCTCCACGGCGACCTCGGGGTCTCGCTGACCTCGGGGAGGCCCGTCAGCGGCTACCTGGCGGACGGCTTCGGGCCGACCCTCCTGCTCGCCGTCCCCACCGTCCTGCTGCTGGTGCCCGCAGCGGTCGGTCTCGGGGTGCTCGCCGCCCGGAACGAAGGGCGCCCCGTCGACCGGATCGTCAGCGCGGTGACGCTGGGGCTGTACGCCGTACCGGAGTTCGCTCTCGGCGTGCTGCTGGTCACGGTCTTCGCGCTCCGGCTCGGATGGCTGCCGCCGACCGCTGTCGGATACGGCACCGATCTGCTCGCCCACCCGGGTGCCCTGGTGCTTCCCGTCCTCGTCCTGCTGGCGCGCCCGGTGTGCTCGCTCGCCCGGCTGATCAGGGCCGGTATGACTGACGCGCTGGCCTCGCCGTACGTCGCACAGGCGCTCCGCTGCGGCGTGCCCGGCGCCCGGGTCCGCTACACCCATGCCCTGCCCAATGCCATCGCCCCGGCCGCCCAGCAACTGGCCCGCACAGTCGACTGGCTGGTGTGCGGGGTGGTCGTCGTGGAGGCGCTGTTCGTGATCCCCGGGCTCGGCACGGTCCTGATGAACGCCGTCGCGGAGCGGGACGTTCCCGTGGTGCAGGGCCTGGCAGTCGTCTTCGGCCTGGCCACCGTACTGCTCAATCTCGGGGCGGACCTGGTCACCCACCGCCTCGCGCCGCGCACGGGCGTGGCGGCGTGATGGGCCTCGCGCTCGCCCGCTCCCGGCGCGGGCTGAAGACACTTGTCCTCGGCCGGCCGCGGCGGAAGGAGGGGCGCGCCCGGGCCGGCCGCTTCCTCCCCGGTCTGCTCCTCGTCGGCATTCCGCTCGTACTCGCCCTGGCAGGGCCGCTGTTCGCCGGCGACTCCGGGCCGCGCGGCACCTCGCTCACCACCGGTGACGGGCACTGGCTCGGCACGGACTTCATCGGCAGGGACGTCCGCAGACAGGTGCTGCTCGGCGGGCGGTCGGTGGTCCTCGTCGCGCTCGCCTCG
The DNA here is from genome assembly GCF_040630635.1 of Streptomyces sp. NPDC005761. Classification (NCBI taxonomy): domain Bacteria; kingdom Bacillati; phylum Actinomycetota; class Actinomycetes; order Kitasatosporales; family Streptomycetaceae; genus Streptomyces; species Streptomyces sp. NPDC005761. The sequence goes on from NZ_JBEXXX010000042.1 coordinate 40,914, forward strand.
ACGGCCCTCGCCCATGCGGTGGCGCTGCCGGTCGGGTTGATCTCGTCCCTCACACGACGCAGGTGGGTGGAGGACCTGCTGATGCGCCCGCTGGACGTGCTCCTCTCCGTCCCGTCGCTCCTGCTGATTCTGCTGGTGGCCGCCCTCGTTGCCCCGGGCCCGGGCGGTCTCGCCCTTCTGGTGGCACTCGTCAACATCCCGGACGCGGCCCGGATCGTCCGCGCTGCCGGGGCGGAAGCCGCCTCGCGCCCGGCGGTGGAGGCGCTGCGCATGCAGGGTGAGAGCTGGGCGCGGATCGCCTTCGGCTACGTCGGCAGGTCGGTCGCCCGGACCCTCGCCGCCGACGCCGGCGTCCGTCTGACCGGGGCGCTGTACCTCGTGGCCACGGCGGCGTTCCTCGGCGTGGGAGTCGCCCCGGATGCCGCCGACTGGGCGGTGATGGTGGACCGCAACCGCACCGGTCTGTTCGTCCAGCCGTGGGCGGTGGTGGTCCCGGCCCTGTTGATCGTCGCGCTCACCGTGGGCGGAAACCTGATCGTCGACGCCGCACTCACCCGTCGTGGCAGCAAGGAGAACCACTCGTGAACACAGCCGCACAGCCCGGGACGGCCGTCGGAGCAGCCCCCGTAGCCGTGATCCGGGAACTCCGGGTGGAGACCGGCGGACGGGCGATCGTCGACGGCGTGAGCCTTCGGGTGCTGCCGGGGCGGATCATCGCGCTGGTAGGGGCGTCGGGCAGTGGCAAGACCACCACGGGACGCGCGCTGCTGGGCGAGTATCCGCCCGGCGCGCGCGTGACGGGGGACGTGCGGGTCGCGGACGGTCTGATCGCGTACGTTCCGCAGCACCCGGCCACCGCACTCAACCCGGCGCGCCGGACCGGCGCCCTGCTCGGCGACATCGCCCGGGAACAGGTGAGGCACCTTCCCCGGACCCGGCGCAGGGCGGCGGATCGGGCGCTGGTTCTCGATGCTCTCGCCCGGGCCCAGCTTCCTGCGGACGGTGCCCTGCTGCGCCGCTACCCCCATCAGCTCTCCGGCGGCCAGCAGCAGCGCGTGGTCCTGGCCCAGGCGCTGCTGCTCGGCGCCCGCGTGGTGGTGGCGGACGAGCCCACCACCGGTCAGGACCCTCTGACGAAGCGGCGCATCGTGGAGCGGCTGACCGCCGTGGCCCGGCAGGGCATCGCGGTGGTCCTGCTCAGCCACGACCTGGACGTCGTCCGCGCCCTGGCCGACGAGGTGGTCGTCCTGCGCGACGGAAGAGTCGTCGAGGGCGGGCCCGCGGAGCAGGTGCTGCGGGCACCGGACAGCGCGTGGACCCGCGAACTGCCGGCGAAGCCGCGGGGCACGCACGCGGCACCGGTACCGACGTGCGCCGCCACCGTGCTGGACGTCCGGTCCCTCACCGCACGCCACGGCCGGACCCCGGTTCTCCACCACGCGTCCCTCACCCTGCGCGCCGGAGAGAGCCTTGCCGTCGTCGGCCGCTCGGGCAGCGGCAAGACGACACTGGCCCGCTGTCTGAGCGGCCTCCACCGGGACCACGACGGCGAACTGCTCCTGGACGGGGTGCCGCTGCCACGCAGTCTGCGGGACCGCAACCGCGAGGAACTGGCCGCGGTCCAGTACGTCTTCCAGGACGCGAAGGCCGCCTTCGACGCCCGCCGCCCCGTACTCGATCAGATCGCGCGGACGGCCGTACGGCTGCGCGGCGTGGACCGGGTCGCGGCACGGGCCGAAGCGCTCGACGTCCTGGGCACGCTGGACCTCCCGGCCGAGCGGGCGCTGCGACCCCCCGCGCGGCTCTCCGGCGGCGAACTCCAGCGCGCCGCCCTGGCTCGCGCCCTGCTGGCGCGCCCACGGGTCCTGGTCTGCGACGAGATCACCTCGGGCCTCGACACGTTCGCCCGGCGCTCCCTCCTCGGCCTGCTCGCGGGACTGCTCCGCTCCGGCGCCGTACCCGCCCTGGTCCTGATCACCCACGATCTGGACACGGCGGCCCTCGCCGACCGCATCGTCGTGCTGGAGCACGGTGAGATCGTCGAGACCGGGGCGGTGGGCGACGTACTGCACGCGCCGCGCCACCCCTTCACCGTCGAACTGACCGCTGCGGCACGGTCGATGCGGACCGTCGGCGGCGGACGCACCGCTCCGTGGTGAGGCCGCTCACCGGGTGCCCGAGCGTGCGACGCGAAATCCCGTGTCGTCGATCCGGAACGTCGGGTGGCTGCGGCGGCGCACCGAGGCCCGGCAGCTCCAGCGTTCGTCGAACCAGCCACCGCCACGCAGTACCCGGTAGGTGCCGTAGACCTCGGCGTCGTAGACGTCCCAGCACCACTCCCACACGTTGCCCAACGTGTCGTACAGGCCCCATGAGTTGGGCAGCCTGCCGCCCACCTCGTGCGGACGTTCCTGCGAGTTGCCGCGATGCCAGGCGATGTCGTCGAGCCGTCCGTACCGCGCCTCCGTCGTGCCGGCCCGGCACGCGTGCTCCCACTCGGCCTCGGCCGGAAGGCGGTACCCGTCGGAGGCCGTGTCCCACTCGACCCGTGCGGCATCGTCGTGGAGGCGGTAGGCGGGTGCCAGCCCCTCGCGCAGGGACAGGGCGTTGCAGAACCGGACGGCGTCCAGCCAGGAGACACCCTCGACGGGCAGCGTTTCGCCCTGCGCGGTGCTCGGCCGCTCCCCGGTCACCTGTGCGTACCGGCCCTGCGTGACAGGGCACGCCGCGAGCCGGTACGGCGCGAGATCGACCGCCCAGCTGCGCTGTGTACGACGGTCCGACAGGGTCACCCGTCCCGGTGGGACGTCGACCATGGCGATCTCGGCACTGGTTTCCATAGGGCAGTGATCCTATCAACCACGCTTCGCGCGGAATGATGGCGAAACCGGAGCAACCGCCCGCGTTCTACGAGGCCTTGGCGGGGCCCGCTCAGCCCGCGGAGGCCTCACGGCTGATCTGCTCGAAGCGGGCACCCATGGCGGCGGCCAGCGCCTGCGCGGCCGAGAGGGGCCGGACCATGACCGTCAGGGCGTCGATCTCGCCCGCCTCGTTCATGTGCAGGAAGTCGCAGCCGTTGATCTCCCGGTCGCCCACCTTCGCCTCGAAGACGAGCGCGTGATCGCGGCCGTCGTCGCTCGCCATCTCCCGGACATAGCGGAAGTCCGTGAAGATGTCGTCGACCGCGCGCAGGATCGCGGCGGTGAGGGCCCTGCCGGGGTAGGGCTTGAACGCCACCGGACTGACGAGGACGACGTCCTCGGCCAGCAGGGCCTCGACGGCGCCGAGGTCATGGGCCTCGACGGCTTTACGGAAAGGGTGCATTCCGAACTCCATACTCAATTTTTTGAATAAGTGTGAAGTAGATTAATCATGTCGGTGGTGCCTGTCCAGGTGTTCGCGGGGAACGGCCGCTCCTGGGCTCGGCCGACCGCGCCCGACTTCGCCGGGCAGGGCCTCACCGACGCGCAGCGGCACGGCTGGTGAGCGGCTATACCCCGCATGGGGGAGCCTCGCTGAATGCCCGGCGGTGCTGAGCGGTCCGCTCGGCGACCTTCCGGCGACGTGCGTCGAGTGCCGTCCGACGGCCCCGAACCATCCGATGACCTGGCCGCGTCGCTGACCGGTGAGCGGCGGGAGCCGATCGCGATGGACACGGGCCACCGGGGATGCTCTCCCGGCCGGGCGACCTGGTCAGGATCCCGGACGGCGCCGCAGCGTACCGACCCGCACCTGCACGATTCACCCGTCGGGTGGGAGTACCGCGGCCGGCGCCCCTCCAACAGTGGAACAGGACGCGCGCCCCCGCACCGCTCCGGGCTGCAATGGACGGGTGACCGCGCCCCCGGACGACTGCCTCGCGCGCAACGAGTGGATCTGCGGTGCGTATCTGAGCAGTCGTCGGGACATCCTCCTGGACGCCGTGCTGCAACATCTCCAGCTGACCGCGGCCTCCGTGCTCATCGGACTGGTCATCGCGGTGCCACTCGCCCTCGCCGCCCGCCGTTGGCGCTGGGCGGCAGGGCCGGTGCTGGGGGTGACGACCATCCTCTACACCGTTCCGTCGCTCGCCATGTTCTCGCTGCTGCTCCCCGTGTACGGGCTCTCCGCCTCGCTCGTCGTGGCGGGCCTCGTCCTGTACTCGCTCACCCTGTTGGTCCGCAACATCCTGGCCGGGCTGCGCGCCGTGCCCGAGGAGACCCGGCAGGCGGCGCGCGGCATGGGGTACGGCCCCGTACGGCTGCTCGTCGCCGTGGAACTCCCGCTCGCCCTGCCGGCCGCGATGGCGGGCCTGCGCATCGCCACCGTATCGGCCGTCTCCCTCGTCACCATCGGCGCGATCGTCGGCTACGGCGGACTCGGCAATCTCATCTACTCGGGGATGAACACCTACTTCAAGGCCCAGGTCCTCACCGCGTCCGTCCTGTGCGTCGTCATCGCCGTCGCCGCCGACCTGCTGCTCCTCCTCGCCCAGCGCCTGCTCACCCCCTGGACACGGAGGAAGTCGTGAACACCCTCTCCGGCGCCTGGAACTGGCTCACCACCTCGGCGCACTGGTACGGCGAGGACGGCATCTGGACCAGGCTGGCCCAGCACCTCGTCCTCACCGTCGCCTGTCTGCTGATCAGCTGCCTCATCGCCCTGCCCGTCGCACTGATCCTCGGCCACCTCGGCAAGGGCGGCGCCCTGGCCGTCAACATCTCCAACGTCGGCCGTGCCGTCCCCACCTTCGCCGTTCTGGTCCTGCTGCTGCTCACGCCGGTCGGGCGGCTCGGGGAAGGACCGACCGTCGTCGCGCTCGTCCTGTTCGCCGTGCCACCCCTGCTCACCAACGCCTACATCGGCATGCGGGAGGTCGACGAGGACGTCGTACGGGCGGCTCGGGGCATGGGCATGACGGGCCGGCAGATGCTGGCCCAGGTCGAGGTGCCGCTCGCGATGCCGCTCATCATGACCGGCGTACGGATCGCGGCGGTCCAGCTCGTCGCCACCGCCACCATCGCCGCGCTGGCGGGTGGCGGGGGGCTGGGGCGCATCATCACCGCCGGCTTCAATCTCGCCTCCACCGCGCAGGTGGTCGCCGGGGCCGTGCTGGTCGCCGTGTTCGCCCTGATCGTGGAAGGTCTCTTCGAGCTGGCACAGCGGCTCGCCCCGGGCCGGGTCCGCGGGGGGAGCCCCGGATGAGGGCCCGGCACACGATCGGTGCCCTGCTCCTGCTGCTGACACCGGTGTCCGCCTGCGCCGCCGGACCCACGTTGGAGAACCAGGGTGAGGTCACCGCCCCGCCCGGCGACAGCAAGCACCTCACCATCGGCTCGGCAGGATTCACCGAGAGCGATCTGCTCGCCCAGATGTACGCGCTGCTGCTCGGCCGGGCCGGATACTCCACGAAGGTCATTTCCGTCACCAACCGCGAGATCTACGAACCGGCCCTCGAGAGCGGCCAGATCGACGTCGTCCCCGAGTACGCCGCCACCTTCGCCGACTGGCTGAACGCCAAGAAGAACGGTGCCGACGCCACTCCCGTCGGCTCGCCCGGCCTCGCCGCCACCATGAAGGCCCTGCGCGCCCTGGCCGCCCCCCGCGGCCTGACCGTCCTGGACGCCGGCCGAGCCGTCGACCAGAACGCCTTCGCGGTGACCTCCGCCTACGCCACGAAGCACCACCTGGAGTCACTGAGCGACCTGGGGAGGTCGGGACTGCCGGTCCGCCTGGCCGCGGGCGACGAGTGCGTCCAGCGCCCCTACTGCGCTCCCGGGCTGAAGAAGACGTACGGCATCGACATCACCCGGGTCGACCCCAAAGGCGTGGGCACCACCCAGGCCAAGCAGGCGGTCCGGAGCGGCCGCGACCAGATGTTGCTGACCACCACCACCGACGCCACCCTGGACGACTTCGGACTCGTGCTGCTCGCGGATGACCGGCACCTGCAGAACGCCGACTACCTGGTACCCGTCGTCAACCGTTCCCGGGCGGGGAGCGAGGGCGTCCGTTCGGCGCTGGGCAAGCTGAACACCGTACTCACGACCAGGGGCCTGGCCCGGATGAACGAACAGGTGGACAGCTGGCGCCGGCTCCCCGAGGACGTGGCCCGCAGCTACCTTCGCTCGCACGACCTCATCCCCGCCGACCGATGACGGCGGCGGCCCGCGGGCTCACCAGGTGAGCTCCGCGAGCCGGCCCTCGATCCGCTCGCGGTCCCACGCCCCGTCCGCGACGACCACCCGGTAACGCCGGGCCAGCGTGGCCCCGGGCTCCAGTACGAGTTCGTCGTGGAAGGCGAAGGACGGGGCGACCGCGGCGAACGGGTCGTTGCGGACGAACCAGTGCGCGGGGTGCTCACCGCCCGCGCCTGTGTGGTCGTTCTCCGGGGCGTGCGCGAAGACGAGCGTGGCGTGGCCGTCCGCTCCGTCGTGCTCGCCGCTGTACGCCAGCCAGGCCGCCTGCCGCCCCATCGCCTGGCGGCCCCCGCCGTCCGGGGTGAGGATCCGGCCGTCGCGGAAGGCGCGGGGGCCGCGCCAGAACAGCCCCGTGTAGCCCGCGTCCTGACGTCCGTGGGTGGTCGGACTGCCGAACCGCAGAGGCTCGTCCCGCCGGTTGGTGACGGCGGACGACCACGTCAGCACCCAGCTGCCGGACGACGGGTCGATATCGTGCGCGTCGACCCGGCGCACCTCCTCGGCCCACAGTTCACCGCTGTACGGATGCCAGCTGAGCCGCTCGGCGATCGTGGCTCCGTCCTCCCGCACCGACACCTCGTCGAACCCGCGGTGCGTCATCGAACCGATCCGCTCGGGCAGCGCCTGATAGCCCTCGCCCGGAACATAGGTGTTGCCGCCCCACAGGTTCTGCCCCGACAGGTGCGAGGCGGTCAGCTGCAACCCCTTGTGCCAGCGGTGGTCGTTGGGCCGGTAGTCGGTCACCACCCGGTCGAGAAGGGTCCGCAGCGGATGGATGTACGGCTTCGGTGCCTCCCAGGCCGCCTCGGGCCGGTACACGTACCGCAGGAGTTCCACGCCGGTGCCGGCCACGGAGACGGAGATGTGGTCGCCGTGCCGGTGCGCGAGGACCGGCCCGCCGGTCACGAGGAAGCCCCGGCCGGCTCGGGCGCCCAGCCGGGGGCGTTTCCGTGCAAGGCGCTGTAGTACGGATCGCCGGGGCCGATCTCACCCGCCCGGACGGTGTTCCCGGTGAAGGCCGCCTTGTACAGGGCGGCGACCAGTTCCAGGCTGGTACGCCCGTCGGCCCCGCTGCTGCGCGGCCGGCGGCCGGCCCGCAGGTCGCTGAGCAGGCCGCGCAGCTGCGCCTCGTGGGAGCTGGGCACATCGGCGCCGAAGTCCCGCCAGCGGGAGACCTGTTGGGCGGGCACCCCCGGGGCCGGGGTGATGCGCCAGTCGGCGTTGCGGTGGCCGTACAGATGGGTGAGCTCGACCGTCGCCCGCTCGCAGTCGATCCGGATCCGGCTGACCTCGTCAGGGCTGAGGACGCTGTTGACGATCGTGGCCATGGTGCCGTTCTCGAAGCGGACGAGTGCGGTGGAGACGTCCTCCGTCTCCACGTCGTGCACCAGCCGCCCCGCCATCGCGCGGATCTCGGACCACGGGCCCAGCAGGTCGAGCAGCAGATCCATCTGGTGGATGCCGTGGCCCATCGCCGGGCCCCCGCCCTCCGTGCTCCAGCGCCCGCGCCAGGGCGCGGAGTAGTACGCCTGGTCCCGGTACCAGGTGGTCTGGCAGTGGGCGACCAGGGGACGGCCCATGGCCTGCCCGGCCAGCAGCGCCCGGACGTGGTCCGAGCCGGAGCCGAACCGGTGCTGGAACACGATCGCGGCGTACGGACCGCCGTTGTCGGGGCCCTCCGCAGCCTCGATGGCGTCGAAGTCCTCCAACGAGGGGCAGGGGGGCTTCTCGCACCACACCCAGGCCCCCGCCCGCAGTGCGGCGACGGTCTGGTCGCGGTGGAAGCGGGGCGGGGTGCCGAGCGTGACGAGATCGGGCCGCTCCTCGGCGAGCATCCTGCCGAGGTCCGTGTACGGACGGCCGGTGCCCGCCTCGGCGCAGAACGCCTCCGCGGACGCGGCGTCGACATCGACGGCCGCGACGATCTCCAGGGGCTGTTCGGCGGCCAGCGCACGCAGGGCAGGCAGATGGCTGACGCGTGCGATCGCGCCGGTGCCGACGATCGCGACCCGGATCGGCCTGCGGGGGGAAGCCTGGCTGGGCGTGACAAACACCTCCACGGTGAGGGGCGCCCACCCGATAGCAAGCGCTTTCTCCCTGCGGAAACCTAGGCTTTGCGCAGGGTTCGGGTCAAGGGAACCCTTTCCCGGCCACCGATGAGTTCGCAGCGCCGTGGAAGTCATTCCTGGGACAGCCCCCGGCCAGGTGACAAGGCGGAGCGATGAACACCCTGCGCGAACTACTGGAGACGCACGTACGCGATGGATCGGCGCCGGGAGCCGTGGCCCTGGTGGCCCGGCAAGGACGGGTCGACGTCCAGGCAGCCGGCAGCGCCGAGGCGGGCGGTGGTGCCTCGATGGCCCCGGACTCGATCTTCCGGATCGCCTCCCTCACCAAACCGGTCACCGCGGCGGCGGCCATGATGCTGATCGAGGACGGCCGGTTCGCGCTGGAGGACCCGGTCTCGTCCTGGCTGCCCGAACTGGCGTCGCCCATGGTCGTGCGCACGCCCGAGAGCCCGGTCGACGACGTGGTTCCGGCCGCCCGGCCCATCACCGTGTTCGATCTGCTGACCTTCCGGGCCGGGTACGGATTCCCGTCCGACTTCTCGTTGCCCGCTGTCGCGCCCCTGTTCAGCGAGCTGAAGCAGGGGCCGCCCCGGCCGCAGGCCGTCGCCGCCCCGGACGAGTGGATGGCGACCCTCGCGAGGATCCCGCTGCTCCACCAGCCCGGGAAGGCCTGGCTGTACAACGCCTGCTCCGACATCCTGGGCGTTCTGATCGCCCGGGCCTCCGGGCAGCCGTTGCCGGAGTTCCTGGCCGAGCGGCTCTTCGAGCCGCTCGGCATGAGCGACACCGGTTTCGCGGTGCCCGCGCACAAGCTCCACCGGTTCACCGGCTACTACCGGGCGGGTGAGGCAGGGGGCTCCGAGCTCGTGGACGCTCCCGACGGCCAGTGGAGCAGCCTGCCGGTCTTCCCCTCCGCGGCCGGCGGTCTGGTCTCGACCGCCGGCGACTGGTACGCCTTCGGCCGGATGCTGCTCGCAGGCGGGACCTTCGGCGGCCGTGCTGTGCTGACGCCCGGATCGGTGCGGTGGATGACGACCGACCACCTGACGCTCGCACAGCGCAAGGCGAGCGGACTGTTCACGGAGGGGCAGGGCTGGGGGTTCGGCGGCTCGGTGGACGTCGAACGGACCGACCCCTGGAACGTACCGGGCCGCTACGGCTGGGTCGGCGGCACCGGCACCACGGCACACATCGTCCCGGCCACCGGCACGGTCGCCGTCATGCTCAGCCAGATGGAGATGGCCGGTCCCAAGCCGCCCCTGATGATGCGGGACTTCTGGCGCCACGCCGTCGGCGAGTGAATCCCGTCCGGCCGTCAGGCGTCCGACACCGAGTCGAACCGCACCTCGTCGCGTCCCACGCCCCGCGCGTCCGCGTCCACCGAACGGCGCAGGGCTTCGTGGAGCTTGGCCGGAGTCAGCACGCCGAGGAAGCGTGATCCGTCCAGCACCGCCACCCACCCGGCATCGTGCTGGAGCATCTCGCTGAACGCCTGCTTGAGCGGGGCTCCCACCGGCACCCACGCGTCCATCCGGCGGGCCGGGTCAGCCACGGTCCTGTCGTCCCCGGCGATCCTCAGGGCGTCCGCCGACACCCAGCCGTGCAGCTCGTCGTCACCGTCCAGCACCACCGCCCAGCGCGCACCGGCCGCACCGAGCCGGGCCGCCGCCACCGCGGCCCGCTCGTCCAGCCGGGCGACCGGGGGCTCCTCGAGGTCCTCCGGTTCGATCGTCGTGACGGACAGCCGCTTCAGCCCGCGGTCCGCGCCGACGAACCGCGCCACGTACGGGGTCGCCGGCGACCCGAGCACGGCTCCGGGGCTGTCGAACTGCTCGATGCGCCCCTGCCCGTACACCGCGATCCGGTCACCCATCCGGACCGCCTCCTCGATGTCGTGCGTGACCATCAGGACCGTCTTCCTGACCGTGGCCTGCAGGCTCAGGAACTCGTTCTGCAGCCGCTCCCGCACCACCGGGTCCACCGCGCCGAACGGCTCGTCCATCAGCAGCACCGGAGGGTCCGCCGCCAGGGCGCGCGCCACCCCGACCCGCTGGCGCTGGCCGCCGGAGAGCTGGGCGGGATACCGCGAGCCGTACGTCCCGGGATCCAGGCCCACCAGATCGAGCAGCTCGGCCGCGCGCGCCCGGGCCCGGGACCGCTTCCAGCCGACCAGCGCCGGGACCGTCGCGGTGTTGTCCAGGACGGTCCGGTGCGGGAAGAGCCCCACCTGCTGGATGACGTAGCCGATCCGGCGGCGCAGTTTCACCGGGTCGACCTTCGAGATGTCCTCGCCGTCGACCAGGATCCGGCCCGAGGTCGGTTCGATCAGCCGGTTCACCATCATCATCGTGGTGGTCTTGCCGCAGCCCGAAGGGCCGACCAGGGTGACCAGTTCCCCCTCGGCGACCTCGAAGGACAGCTCGTCGACCGCGGTCGTCCCGTCCGGGTAGACCTTGCCGACCTGTTCGAACCGGATCATGACTGCACGGTAGGAGCCGGTCGGGTCAGCCGCACACGGGCCGGGACCGTCCGGGGCACGGCGGTGTGCTGAACTGTCCGTGAACCATCGATCCAGGAGTTTCCTTGAACAGCTATCGCCACCCCGGCCTCGTCCTCACCGACCGTCACTTCTCCGTGCCGCTCGACCACACCGATCCCGGCGGTGAGCACATCGAGATCTTCGGCCGCGAGGTGGTGGCCGGTTCCCGGGCCGACGAGGAACTGCCGTGGCTGCTCTACCTGGAGGGCGGCCCCGGCTTCGGCGCCCGGCGCTTCACCGGGGCCGAGGCCTGGCTGGGCCGGGCGGTGAAGGAGTTCCGGGTACTGCTCCTGGACCAGCGCGGCACCGGCCTGTCCACCCCGGCGAACCGGCAGACCCTGCCGCTGCGCGGCGGTCCGCGCGAGCAGGCCGACTACCTCGCGCACTTCCGGTCCGACAGCATCGTGCGCGACTGCGAGCTGATCCGCCCGCAGCTGACGGGCGGCGCGCCCTGGACCGTACTCGGCCAGTCCTTCGGCGGTTTCTGCGCCGTCCGGTACCTCTCGTCCGCACCGGAAGGCCTCAGCACGGTCCTGATCACCGGGGGCCTGCCGTCCCTCGACGCCCACGCGGACGACGTGTACCGGGCCGCGTACCCGAGGATCGAGCGGAAGGTCGCCGCGCACTACGCCCGCTACCCGCAGGACGTCGAGCGCGCCCGCGAGATCACCGCTCACCTCGCGGAGCACCGGCCGGAGAGTGCCGGACACCGGCTCACGCCCGAGGGATTCCAGTCCCTCGGCATCATGCTCGGCGGGAGCAACGGCAGCCCCCAGCTGCACTACCTGCTGGAGAACGCCTTCGTCACCACCCCGCACGGCACGGAGCTCTCCGACACCTTCCAGGAGGCCATGCGCACGGCCAACTCGTTCGCCGGACACCCGCTCTACGCGGTCCTGCACGAGGCCATCTACGGCCAGGACGAGCGCCCCACGGGCTGGGCGGCCGAGCGGGTCCGTGCGGAGTTCCCGCAGTTCGACGCCGAGGCGGCACTCAAGGGGGACGGTCCGGTCCTGTTCACGGGTGAGAGCATCCACCCCTGGCACTTCGACGTGGACCCGGCGCTGCGCCCGCTGCGCGAGACGGCGGAACTGCTTGCCACGCGTGGTGACTGGGAGCCGTTGTACGACATGGAGCGCCTGGCGGCCAACGAGGTGCCGGTGGCCGCGGCCGTCTACCACGACGACATGTACGTGGACACCGCGCACGCGCTGCGCACCGCCGCAGCGATCCGCGGGCTGCGCACCTGGGTGACCGACGAGTTCGAGCACGACGGACTGCGCGCGGGCGGACCGCGCGTGCTCGACCGGCTCCTGGCTCTGGTCCGCGACGAGGTCTGAGTCCTCGGTCACGGGCGCGGGCCGGTCGCATCGGGTGTGCGACCGGCCCCCACCCGCTGCGACCCGACCTCACGGGGGCCGGACCCCCGCGAGCCGGCATGATCCGAACGAAAGGCCCTAGCCCTGGAGCGCGTCCAGCGTCGCGTTCAGGTTCGCGGCCGAGCGCGGAGCGCGGTTGTGCGGGAGCTTCGACAGCACCGCCGCCATGCCGCAGGTGTTGGTCACGGCGGAGAAGACGAGTCCGGCTCCGACACCGGCGGAGAGCCAGCGGGCGGCCGGCCGGCGCACACCCGCGAGCAGACCGGCCACCACGAGCGAGCCGGCGGCGAGCCGTACCTGGCGCTCCATCGGCCAGGTGGTCCGGCCGCCCTCCGGGCGGTCGAGGCCGTGGCCCTCGCCCTCCCAGGCGGAGGTGCCGCCGGACAGCGTCGCCGCGTCGATGTCGGCCGCCGAGAGGATGTCGCAGGCCCGCGTGGAACGGACGCCGGAGGCGCACACCACGAGCAGGGCGCCGCGGGCCGAGGCGGACTTGAGGGCGGGCACCGCCTCGGAGAGACGGTCGAGCGGGATGTTCAGGGCGCCGGGGACGTGCCCCGAGGCGTATTCGCCGGGAGCGCGCACATCGATCACGGTGAACTCCGCGAGACGGGCGGCGGCCTGGGTGGGGGAGAGGGATACGGGGCTGGTCACGAGCAGTGTTTCCTTTCGTTCACCGGGTGTGAGGCAGAGACTCCGTCTCTCCTGCCCCGGACGGGCTAGAATACCCCTTGGGGTATTAAAAGGAGGATGTGTGGAACTCGACATGGCGGCCGATGAACTCAAGTCGGTCCTCAATCGCCTGCGCCGCGCACAGGGCCAGCTCACCGGAATCATCAGGATGATCGAGGAAGGGCGCGACTGCGAGGACGTCATCACCCAGATGGCCGCAGTTTCGCGGGCCCTCGACCGCGCGGGCTTCGCGATCATCGCGACGGGCCTTCAGCACTGCATGGCCGACGGCGGCAGCGAACCGGCGGACCGGGACCAGATGCGCGCCCGGCTGGAGAAGCTCTTCCTCTCCCTTGCCTGAGGGGGCGTAGCGGGGCTCCCGCCACCGTTGGTACCACGTCCGGCACCGTTGCAGGCGAGCGGACCGGCACCGTTTCGTGCGATGGACCGGCACCGTTTCGTATCACGGACCGGCACCGTTTCAGGTGACGGAGTCGACGAGCATGAAGGCGGCGACCGCCAGCAGTACCGCGCCGAAGACCCGTTGCAACGACTCCGTGGAGACCTTGCCGGCCAGCCGCTTCCCGTCCCAGGCCCCGAGTACCGCCGTCGCCGTGAACGGGGCGATGAGCGCCCAGTCCAGTGCCGTCGGCGTGGCGAGCCGGGCGGCCAGTGCCGCCGTGGAGTTCACGGTGATGACCAGCAGGCTGGTCCCTACGGCCGCCGACATCGGCACGGCGAGAACGGTGACGAGGGCGGGAACGGCGAGGAAGCCGCCGCCCACCCCGAGCAGGCCCGTCACCGCGCCGAGCCCGGCCCCTGCCCCGGCCGCCCTCCCGGCCGGCACGGTCTCCGGCCGTGCCGCATCCGCCTGCCGAGCACCGGCCGTGCGCAGCATCCGGACCCCGGCGACGACGGCCAGCACCGCGAAGGCCGCGGTCAGGACCCCGGACGGGATGCGTACGGACAGAGCCCCGGCGAGCGCCGCCGGCACGATGCCCGCCGCTGCGAAGAGTCCACCGGTCCGCCAGCGCACCAGCCCGTCCCGGGCATGGGCGAGCAGCCCGGTGAGCGATGTCGCGATGACGATGAGCAGTCCGGCCGTGGTGGCGGCGGCCGGACCGAAGCCGAGCAGATAGATCAGGGCGGGCACGGCGATCACGCTGCCGCCGCCGCCCAGTCCGCCGAGCGCGAGCCCGACGACGGCGCCGGCGAGCAGCGCCAGTACGAGCGGGGTCATGCGACGCTGCCCGCGTCTCCGCGCCGGTCTCGTACCGGGAAGCCGGCGGTGGCCCAGGCGGTCATCCCGCCGGTGACATCGACGACGGGCACCCCGCGGTCCGCGAGGATCCGGGCCGCCCGGCGCGAGCGGTTGCCGGAGCGGCAGATCACCACCACGGGCAGGCCTGCCGGTGTGGGCAGCTGGGCCCCGGCGGCCAGCACGGACAGCGGCAGGTGCACCGCGCCCGGTGCATGGCCGGCACGCCACTCGGGCACTTCGCGGACGTCCAGCAGCACGGCCGCACCGTCGGCGGTCCGCCGCCTGGCCTCGGCGGCGCCGATCCGTCCGGGGCCGCGACGGAAGAGGGACTTCGGATACGGGAGGAGGGACTTCGGACAAGACATGGAAAGCACTCCGGAAGTACGGGAAAGGTGTTCTGGCCGGGGCCGGGGCCGCTGTCAGCCCGGCGGACCGGGCCGTTGTCAGGGGCCGGGGCTCTGGCCGGGGCGCCGTGGGCCGCTGTCAGCCGGCGGGCCGGTTCGTCGTCAGGGTCAGGCCGGCCGCGGCAGCGCCGTCGAAGCCGTCGTCGACCGCCACGACCTCCCGGCCCGCGGCGTCCAGCAGCGACGCGGCGATGGCCGCGCGCATACCACCCGCGCAGTGCACCCACACGACGCCCGGCGGCACGTCGTCCAGGCGCCCGGGCAGCTCGTGCAACGGGATGTGCACCGAGCCGGCGAGCGCGCCGCCCGCGCGCTCGGCGGTGCGCCGGACGTCGAGAACCACGGGGTCCTCGGCGCGTCGGCGCGCCGAGGCCAGGTCCGCGAAGCCGGCCCGGCGGAAGGACCGCAGCTCCTCCGGTCCGCGCACCCAGGACACGGGATCGCCGGTGGCCGCCGCGACGGGCCGGCCGATGCCCACCCGGGTCAGTTCGCGCTGGGCCTGCGCCAGCTCGTCGGCCGTGCCCGCGAGCAGCGTGACCGGCCTGCCCCAGGGGATCAGCCAGGCCAGATACGTGGCGAGCTGCCCCGATCCCTCGAAGTTGAACGATCCGGCCACATGCCCCTGGGCGAACGCCACCCGGCTGCGCAGATCGACCACCCACTCGCCGGCTGCGAGCCGCCGGGCGATGTCCTCCGCATCGGCGCGCGCCGGCGGTGTGAGGTCCACGGGGGAGGGGCCCGCCGCGTTCGCGGGTCCCATGTGCGCGTAGTAGGCGGGGACGTCGTCCAGGCCGGCGAGCAGGCCGTCGACGAAGGCGTCCACGTCCTGGACCAGTGCGGCGTTCCGCCCCCGCTCGGCACCGATGGTCGACGAGGTTCCCCCGGCGCGGGAGGAGGAGCAGAAGCTGCCGAAGCCGTGCGTCGGCAGCACCTCGACCGCGTCGTCCAGCTCGGCGGCGAGGCGGTGCACCGAGGCGTACTGGGCCCGCGCCAGGGTCCCGGTCAGCCGGGGCTCCACCAGATCGGGCCGGCCCACGCCACCGATGAGCAGCGATCCGCCGGTGAACGCGGCGACGGCGCGGCCGTCCTCCTCCAGGACGTACGCCATGTGGTGCGGGGTGTGCCCCGGGGTGGCCAGCGCCCGCAGCGCGAGCCCCTCGTCGACCTGAGCGGCGTCACCGTCGGCCACCGGGGTCCGGGCGAAGGACACCGCGGCCGCGGCCGGAACCAGATACGCGGCGCCGGTGATGCGCGCCAGTTCCTGCCCGCCGGTCACGTAGTCGTTGTGCAGATGCGTTTCGGCCACCGCGAGAATCCGGACCCCGCGCACCGCGGCTGCGGCGATGACCCGGTCGATGTCGCGTGGCGGGTCCACCACCACGGCGGAACGCGGCCCACCCGCCAGATAGCTGCGGTTGCCGAGGCCCGGTGTCTCGATGGTGTCGACGAAGAACACGACACGCTCCTTCACTCTCGATGGTGATGTACCCCCGGGGGTATTCCTCTCCGAGGTTAACATCGATACCCCGGGGGGTATTAATGGGATGGGTGAGACGTTGCGGACACAGGGCCCCGCGCGACCGGGCCGGTTAGCCTGCCGACATGACGGAGCAGCTCGAACCCATGCCCACGGACTGGCGGCGCGCCCTCGCCGTCGTCGCGCACCCCGACGACCTGGAGTACGGCTGCGCGGCCGCCGTCGCGGGCTGGACCGACGAAGGCCGTGACATCACCTACCTCCTGGCCACCCGCGGCGAGGCCGGGATCGACATGCTCGAGCCGGAGAGGTGTGCGCCGCTGCGCGAGCAGGAGCAGCGGGCGAGCGCGGCGGTCGTCGGTGTCTCCCGCGTCGAGTTCCTGGACCACCGCGACGGGGTGATCGAGTACGGCGTCGGTCTGCGCCGCGACATCGCGGCAGCCGTCCGCCGCCACCGGCCGGAGCTGGTGATCACGCTGAACCACCGTGACACCTGGGGCGGTGTCGCCTGGAACACTCCCGATCACCGTGCGGTCGGCCGGGCCACGCTGGATGCGGTGGCGGATGCCGGCAACCGATGGATCTTCCCGGAGCTGGCCGAGCAGGGTCTCGACCCCTGGGACGGCGTGCGCTGGGTGGCCGTGGCCGGATCGTCCACGCCGACGCACGCCGTCGACGCGTCGGCAGGCCTCGAACGGTCCGTGCAGTCGCTCCTGGCGCACCGTACGTACATCGAAGTCCTGACGGACGAGGACCCCGAGGCGTACTGCCGCACGTTCCTCACCGGCAACGCACGGGCGTCCGCCGAGCGCTTCGGGGGCCGGCCGGCGGTTACGTTCGAGCTCTTCGCCCGCTGAGCGCGGACGCGCCCTGGCCACCGATGGCGGGTCGCCGTACGCTGTGCCGCGCAGAGTGACTTGACGGTGTGTCAGTCAAAGGGGGCGGGGTCGTGCTCGACATCCTGGACCACGACATCCCGCGCGGCCAGGAGCGGATGACGCTCCGGATCGAGAACGGTGTCGGACTGCTGACGCTGTGCCGCCCGGAACAGCTCAACGGCTGGAGCTGGGAGTCCAGCAGGCAGCTCGGGGTCATGGCCGACCGGCTCCGCTTCGACGACTCGGTCCGGGCGGTCCTGCTGAGGGGTGAGGGCCGGGCCTTCTGCGCCGGGATCGATGTCACCGCGCCCGGCGGCGGCATCACCGGCCGCACCTCCGCCGAGCGAACGCAGCGCTACTACGAGGGCATCCGCTGGGTGCACGAGCGCTTCGCCGCGTTCGCCGGGTTGCCGCAGCCGGTGATCGCCGCGGTGCAGGGCCACTGTCTCGGCTTCGGCTTCGAACTCGCGCTCATGGCGGACATCCGGATCGCCGCCGAGGACGCCGTGTTCGCGCTGCCCGAGGCCGGGATCGGGGTGGCGGTCGACGCCGGCGGCGACATGCGCATCGCGCGCGAGGCGGGAGCCGGCTGGGCGAAGTACCTCGCCCTCACCGGCCGTCGGATGGACGCGGCGACGGCGGAGCGGATCGGGCTCCTCCAGGCCGTCACACCCGTCGGCGAACTGGAACGCACCGCCCGGTCGGTCGCCGAGGCCGTGGCGGCGAACGCGCCCCTGGCCGTACGTCACATCAAGCGATCGGTCGACGCGTACGCGGATGCCGGACTCGGCGAGGCGCTCGACCGTACCGCTCTGGCCGCGGCGCTCACCCTCACCTCGCAGGACGCGGCCGAGGGCTACGCAGCGAAGGCCGCCCGCCGTCCGCCGCACTTCGACGGGATCTGATCCGCTCATGCGGTGCCGGGCAGGGTGAAGGGCCCGCGGTCCAACTGCTCGCGCACCGGCACCACGGGCGGCGCCACCAGTGAGCGCCGCTGCCAGTTCGCCCCGTCGACCACCAGCGAGTGCCCGGAGACGAACGCGGCGTACGGCGAGGCCAGGAACGTCGCCGCCCAGCCCAGTTCGCGCGGCAGGCCAACCCGCAGCGCGGGCTGCCGCGCGTCGAGCTCCCGCCCCCCGCTGCCTGTTTCCGCCTCGTCCCGGCCGAGGTGGCCGCGGATGTCGCCGGTCATGTCCTCGTGTGGCATCAGCCCCGGGACCAGCCCGTTGACGCGGATCCCGTAGGGCCCCCACTCCACGGCGAGGGTCTCGACCAGGTTCTTCACCCCGGCCTTCGCGGACGCGGAGTGCGCGTATCCGGGTCCGCCCGTCCAGGCGTACGAGGCGCCGACGCACAGAATCGACCCGGGAGTTCTGGCGGCCAGGTGGCGCCGCCCGAACTCCCGGGTCATGAACCAGGTCCCGGTCAGCGTGATGTCGAGTACCGCCCGCCAGGCGTTGGGTGACAGATCCTCGGCGGGCGAGGGGAAGTTGGCTGCCGCGTTGTTGACGAGGACGTCGGGCAGGCCCAGTTCGGCCTCGGCCGCGTCGAACACCTCGGTGATCCTCTCCGGGTCGCGGATGTCGCCCGGGACGGCCAGGACCCGGCCCCCGGTGAGGGGTGCCAGCTCCTTCCGGGCGGCGGTCAGCCGCTCGGGGTTCCGGCCGACGAGCATCAGATCCGCACCCAGGCGGGCGAACTCGGCCGCGACGGCCTTGCCGAGTCCGGAGCCGCCGCCGGTCACCAGGACCAGGCTCCCGTCGTACGTGCCTGCCGGCAGGGCACTCGCGCCGAGCGGGGGAGGAGGGGGCGTTCCGGGAGTGTGCACGCTCTCCGTCATGGACGTATGAGTACCGCTTCCGTCGGCACCTGGCCAGGCCTGAGAGGCATAGACACCGGGCATCTCCGCGACAAAAATCCAGGACTCCGAGACAAAAGTCCAGGTCCAGGCACTGATGTTGTCCAGACCATTGACATGTCAGCGCCAGGCTGGTGAATTCAGTCCCGTTGTGTTGCGCGACTCTGGTGACTTGAGTGACCAATGGAGGATCTGTGACGCCTCGCCCACCCCGCCTCACCGCGATCACCGCGGCAGCGGCCCTGCTCGCCGGTGGTCTGCTGACCGCCGTGCCATCTGCGCAAGCGGTCGGCGGCGGCCCGGCCGGCCCGTCGGCCAAGGCCCAGGACACCCCGGCCATCACCCCGACCCCGCAGTCCGTGGAGAGCAGACAGGACCGGGTCACGATCACACCCACCGTCACGCTGGTCGCCGGGAAGACGGCCGACGAGCCCACCCTGGACGTGGTCACGGCGGCCCTGCGCACGGCAGGAGCCCAGCGGGTCGTCCGTGCCACGCGGCCGGCCAGGAACGGACTCAACGTCCATGTCGGTGACGCCGGTGCGCTGGCCGCCCAGAAGCTCGAAGGGCCCTCGGAGCTGCCCGCCGACGGGTACGTCCTCGGCATCGGAGCGGGCCGCATCGTCCTCGCCGGCAAGGACACCACCGGCACGTACTACGCGGCGCAGACCCTGCGTCAGGTCCTGCCGCAGCGGGCGCACCCGGGGGCACGCGTCGAGGGACTCGCGGTGCGCGACTGGCCCGGCACCGCGCTGCGCGGCGTCATCGAGGGCTTCTACGGCACGCCGTGGTCCCACGAGGCCCGCCTGGACCAGCTGGACTACTACGGCGAGCACAAGATGAACATCTACGTGTACTCGCCCAAGGACGACGCCTACCTCCGCGAGAAGTGGCGCGACCCGTACCCCGCCGACCAGTTGGCTCAGATCAAGGACCTCACCGACCGGGCGGTCCAGCGGCATGTCGAGTTCACCTACGCGCTGTCTCCCGGCCTGTCGGTCTGCTACAGCTCCGACGCGGACGCGAAGGCGCTCGTCGACAAGTTCCAGACGATCTGGGACATCGGCGTGCGCACCTTCGCGGTGCCGCTGGACGACATCAGCTACACCAACTGGAACTGTGAAGCGGACAAGGCGAAATGGGGGACCGGAGGCGGTGCGGCAGGCGCCGCCCAGGCGTATCTGCTGAACAAGGTCAACCAGGAGTTCATCGCCACCCACCCCGGTGCCGAACCGCTCCAGATGGTCCCGACCGAGTACTACAACGTGTCCCCGTCCCCGTACAAGACGGCCCTCTCCGAACAGCTCGACCCGGACGTACTCGTCGAGTGGACCGGTGTCGGCGTGGTGGCCCCGACCATGACGGTCGCTCAGGCGGACGCGGCGCGGGCAGTGTTCGGGCACCCGATCCTGACCTGGGACAACTACCCGGTGAACGACTACGCGACCAACCGGCTGCTGCTCGGTCCGTTCAACGGCCGCGAGAAGGGGCTGCCCGGCCGGCTGGCCGGGATCACCGCCAACCCCATGATCCAGCCGTACGCTTCGAAGCTCTCCCTGTACACCGTCGCGGACTACGCGTGGAACGACGGCGCGTACGACCCGCGCACCTCGTGGGGCAAGGGGCTCAAGGAGTACGCGGGCGGCGACTCCCGGACCGAGCGCGCCCTGCGCGCCTTCGCCGACGTCAACTACAGCTCAGCGCTCAACACCGACAAGGCGCCGGAACTGTCCGCCGAGTTCGCCCGCTACTGGCAGTCCGGTGACGAAAAGCGGCTCACGTCGGCGCTCACCGACCTCGGTGCCGCCCCGGCCCGGCTGCGAGCGGACCTTCCGGACCGCGGATTCATCGAGGACTCGGGCCCCTGGCTGGACGCCACGGGATCATGGGCGACCGCGGCCCAAACCGCCCTGCGCATGGTCGAGGCGGCCCGTGCCGGAAACGGCCCCCGGGCGTGGGAGCTCCGGCAGCAGTTGCCCGCGCAGGTCGAGCGTGCCAAGTCCTTCACGTACACGGGACTCGACGGGCGCAAGGTGCCGGTCCTCGTGGGTGACGGGGCGCTGGACGGGTTCGTCGAAGCGGCCACCGCCGAACACGACCGGAAGCTGGGTGTGAGCGGCCGGCCCACGGCGACGACGAACCTGGGCACCTACCAGAGCAACACCCTCGCCCGGATGCTCGACGGCGACGACTCCACCTACTTTTGGAGCGACGGGGCGCCCGCGGCGGGCGACCAGCTCACTGTCGACCTGGGGGAGGTGAGGGACTTCAGCGGGGTCGCACTCGCCATGGCCAAGCCCGGAAGCACCGATGACTACCTTCACGCGGGTGTGCTGGAGTACTCGGCCGACGGGCAGGACTGGACGCGGATCACCGACTTCACCGGCAAGCCGGACGTCACCGCGACCGTCCCCGCAGGCACCGAGGCCCGCTACGTCCGGGCCAGGGCGACCGCCGGTCAGAACAGCTGGCTCGTCGTCCGCGAATTCGGCGTGGCGACCACGGACGGCGAAGTCACCGGCAACCCGCCGCCCGCCACCGGATCCGCGCTGCGCGCTGCGGCCGACGGTGACCCGGGCAGCGTGTACCGGGCCTCGCGCGCACCCGAGGCGGGCGAATCGCTGGAGGTGAACCTGGTCGCCGCGCGTGCGGTGGGGCCGGTCACCGTACTCCAGGAGGCCGGCTCCGAGGCCGCGGCCGACATCCAGCTGCGGAACGCGGACGGAAGCTGGCAGACCATCGGCACGCTCGACGGCCCGTACACGAGGATCGACGCGGCGGGCCGGTGCGCCGACGCGGTACGTCTCGCCTGGCACACGGGCTCGGCGTCGCCCCGGATCGCGGAGGTCGTGGTCGGGAAGTAACGGCACTGTTCCCTCGTGCGCCCGGCGCCGCCGCACCTTACTGGGCGGGGCCGGGCGCACACCCATGTAGGCGCCCCGTCGAACAGGTCACCCGCAGGTTGTTCCCACAAAGGCAAGCGACCGCTTAGTATGCGCCGGAGCAGTGGTAATGCCGACAGTGTTGTGGAGGCCCCTCATGCAGGCATGGCGAGTGCACCGGAACGGCGAGCCGAGCGAGGTGATGAGGCTCGAAGAAGTGGACAGGCCGACGCCCGGCGACGGGCAGGTGCTCATCGAGGTGCTCGCGGCGAACATCAACTTCCCCGACGCGCTGCTCTGCCGCGGCCAGTACCAGGTGAGGCCCCCGCTGCCGTTCACGCCCGGCGTGGAGATCTGCGGCAGGACCGAGGACGGCCGCCGGGTACTCGCCACCCCGGCCCTGCCGAACGGCGGGTTCGCCCAGTACGTCGTCGCGGACGAGGCCGCCCTGCTGCCGGCCCCCGACGCCCTGGACGACGCCGAGGCGGCAGCGCTGCACATCGGGTACCAGACCGGCTGGTTCGGACTGCACCGCCGGGCGCGTCTCCAGGCCGGCGAGACCCTCCTCGTGCACGCCGCGGCAGGCGGTGTCGGCAGCGCGGCCGTCCAGCTCGGCAAGGCCGCCGGTGCCACCGTCATCGGCGTGGTCGGCGGCCCGGAGAAGGCCAAGACCGCCGCCGAGCTCGGCTGCGACCTGGTCGTCGACCGGCGGACCGAGGACATCGTCGCCGCGGTCAAGGAGTTCACCGGCGGCCGAGGCGCCGACGTCGTGTACGACCCGGTCGGTGGCGACGCGTACGCCAAGTCCGTGAAGTGCATCGCCTTCGAGGGCCGGGTGGTCGTCGTCGGCTTCGCCAGCGGCGTCATCCCCACGCCGGGCCTCAACCACGCCCTGGTGAAGAACTACTCGGTCCTCGGGCTCCACTGGGGCCTGTACAACACGAAGGACCCCCAGGCGGTCCGCGACTGCCACGACGAGCTCACCCGGCTCGCCGCGCAGGGCGTCATCAAGCCGCTGATCAGCGAGCGGGTCGCGATGGACGGGGCAGCAGCCGCCGTCCAGCGCGTCGCCGACGGCACCAGCACCGGCCGTATCGTCGTCCTCCCGGCAGGAGCCGCCCGATGACCGCCCCGGACGCCGCCGAACTGCGCCGCCGCACCCGCGAACTGCTCGCCGCGCACCCCCCGGCCACCACGGACCGCACCGACTTCCTCAAGGCGCGCTTCGACGCCGGACTCGCCTGGGTGCACTATCCGGCGGGACTCGGCGGCCTCGACGCACCGCGCTCCCTCCAGCCCGTCGTCGACGCCGAACTCGCCGCTGCCGGCGCGCCGGACAACGACCCGCGCCGCATCGGCATCGGCCTCGGAATGGCCGCACCGACCGTCCTCGGCTTCGGCACCGACGAGCAGAAGGAGCGCTTCCTGCGACCCCTGTGGGTCGGCGAGGAGGTGTGGTGCCAGCTCTTCAGCGAGCCGGGCGCGGGCTCCGACCTCGCGGCGCTCGGTACCCGCGCCGTGCGCGACGGGGAGGACTGGGTGGTCGACGGGCAGAAGGTCTGGACGTCCAGCGCCCATGTGGCACGCTGGGCGATCCTCATCGCCCGCACCGACCCGGACGTGCCCAAGCACCGCGGCATCAGCTACTTCATCTGCGACATGACCGACCCGGGCGTCGAGGTGCGGCCGCTGCGCCAGATCACCGGAGAGGCCGAGTTCAACGAGGTCTTCCTCACCGGGGTGCGCATTCCCGACAGCCGACGGCTCGGCGCGGTCGGAGAGGGCTGGAAGGTCGCGCAGACGACGCTCATGAACGAGCGCGTCTCCATCGGCGGATCCCGCATCCCGCGCGAGGGCGGCATGATCGGCCCCGTCGCCAGGACCTGGCGCGAACGACCCGGACTGCGCACCCACGACCTGCACCAGCGCCTGCTGACCCTCTGGGTGGAGGCCGAGGTCGCCCGGCTCGCGGGCGAGCGCCTTCGCCAGCAGCTCGTCGCCGGACAGCCGGGGCCCGAGGGCTCCGGCATGAAGCTCGCGTTCGCCCGCCTCAACCAGGAGATCAGCGGCCTGGAAGTCGAACTGCTCGGCGACGACGGACTGTTGTACAGCGACTGGACGATGCGCCGCCCGGAACACGTCGACTTCACCGGACGCGACGCCGGCTACCGCTACCTCCGCTCCAAGGGCAACTCCATCGAGGGCGGCACCAGCGAGGTACTGCTCAACATCGTCGCCGAACGCGTGCTCGGCCTGCCCGCCGAGCCGCGCAACGACAAGGACGTCGCCTGGAAGGACCTCGCCCGATGACCGCACAGACCGAACCGAGCCAGGCACCGGACCTGCTGTACTCGGAGGCGGAGGAGGATCTGCGTGCCGCGGTCCGCTCCCTGCTCGCCGACCGGGCCGACGCGCCGACGGTGATCGCCCGTACCGAGTCCGACACGCCGTACGACCCGCGGCTCTGGAAGGCCCTCGCCACCGATATCGGCGCCGCCGGCCTGCTGGTGCCCGAGAAGCTCGGGGGACAGGGCGCCACCCACCGTGAGGCCGCCGTCGTCGTCGAGGAGCTCGGGCGCAGCGTCGCTCCGGCGCCCTACCTGACCAGCTCCGTCGTCGCCACCGAGACACTTCTGGCGCTCGGTGACGAGGACGGGCCGGTGGGCGGGCTGCTCGCCGAACTGGCCGCGGGCCGCAAGGTCGCGGTGCTCGCCGTACCCTTCTCCGCCGCGGCGTCCGACACGCCGGTGGTGAGCGGCACCCTCGACGGAACGCTCGGGCCGGTCGCCGACGCGGCCGCCGCCGACGTGCTGCTGGTCCCCACCACCGACGGCCTCTACGCGGTCGACGCGGACGCGACCGGTGTCACCGTCCAGCCCCTCGTCCCGCTCGACCTCACCCGCCCGCTCGCCACCGTCACCCTCACCGGCGCCACCGGCACCCGCCTCGCGAATGCTGGGGCGGCGCGTTCCGCGGTGGACCGGGGGCTGGTGGCCGGTGCGGGACTGCTCGCCTCCGAGCAGCTCGGACTCGCCGAATGGTGTCTGACCGAGACGGTGCGGCACACCCGGGAGCGCCACCAGTTCAACCGCCCGGTCGGATCCTTCCAGTCGCTCAAGCACCGCATGGCGCAGCTCTGGCTGGAGGTGGTGTCGGCCCGGGCCGCGGCACGCAACGCCGCCGACGCGCTGGCGACGGGCAGCCCCGACACGCCGCTGGCGGTGGCCGTGGCGCAGGCGTACTGCTCCAAGGTCGCCGTCCACGCCGCCGAGGAGTGCGTCCAGTTGCACGGAGGCATCGGGATGACCTGGGAGCACCCCGCGCACCTGTACCTGAAGCGGGCCAAGGCCGACGCGACCGCCTTCGGGACGGCGGGCCGTCACCGTGACACCGTCGCCGCCCTGATGGAGCTGCCGGCGCCGTAGCGACATCGGCCGACCCGGAGCGGAGGTGCGTGCTCACGTACCTCCGCTCCGTCGTTCGCGTACGGCGCCGGGCGGCAGGACCGTTTCGTACGGATCCGGCCACGGCGGGTGGAACGCGGGCCGACGGACAGGCGGCGAACCAGACAACTCTGCTCTTCCGCGCCCCTGTTGAGTCGTGACGCTTCCATACTCGGTCGCGTCCGCCCGTCCGGCACGCCTCGCAACCGGGAGAAACCATGGCGTTCCCCACCCGCCGCCGCGTCGTCACCACCGCACTGGCCACCGCGGCCGCGGGGGCCTTCGTTCCGGCTCCGAGAGCCGGTGCGAGCGAAACCCCACGCGGCCGGGGGCCGCGGCCGCTTTCCCGGGCACACGCCCACAACGACTATCTGCATCCCCACCCGCTTCATGACGCACTGGCACAGGGATTCACCAGTGTCGAGGCCGACATCTTCCTCGTGGACGGCGAACTGCTCGTCGCCCACGAGGCCACCGGCCTCGACCCCGCTCGCACTCTTGCCGCGCTCTACCTCGATCCGCTCCTCGCCAGAGTCCGGGCCAACCACGGGAACGTGTTCCGCGGCGACCGCACACCGGTGCAGCTCCTGATCGACATCAAGACGGACGGTGCGGCCGCCTATGCGGAACTCGACCGCCAGCTCCGCCGCCACCGCCAGATGCTGACCTCCTTCCGGCACGGCCGGGTGCGGCCCGGAGCCGTCACTCCCGTCATCTCGGGCGACCGGGCCGCCCGCGCCCCGATGGAGGCGCAGCGCACCCGGTACGCCTTCTACGACGGCAGGCTCGACGACCTCGGCACCGCGGCCACCGCGTCGTTCGTCCCTCTCATCAGCAGCAGCTGGACCGGGACGTTCAGCTGGCTCGGCGCAGGCCCCGTCCCGCCCGCCGAACGGGAGGCCCTGCGTACGATCACCGCCGCCGCGCATCGTGCGGGGCAGCGCGTGCGCTTCTGGGCGACGCCCGATGTACCGGGCCCCGAACGCGAAGCGGTCTGGGCCGAGTTGCTGGCCGCCGGGGTGGACCACCTCAACACCGACGACCTCGCCGGACTCGCCCGCTTCCTCCGCACCCACGACCGGCACGCCCGGTAGGCCGGCTGGCCGGGACCTGCGCGCGCAGCCGTACCCGTTTGGCGGACACGCCAGTGCGCCGGATGGCTCCTCCGCTACGCCAAACTGGCGGCGAATGCCGCAATTCCGGCGCGGCGGAGGAGGTTGGCCATGGCCATTTCGATCTCACTGGTGCTGCTTCTGCTGATTCTTGCGGTGATCTTCCTCCGCAACGGAGGGCTGAAGGTCTCGCACGCGCTGGTCTGCGCGCTCCTGGGGTTCTTCCTCGCGGGCACGAGCATGGCACCGACCATCCAGGAGGGCATCACGGCCACCGCTGACGTCGTCAGCAGCATCAAGCCCTGACCACGCCGCCGGGACCGGTGGCTTCGCCCTGAGAGGAGGAGCCGTCGGACAGAGCACCCAGCGCGGTGGCCAGCCGGTCCCTCACTTCCGTCTGCGCGACGATCCGCGCTTCGAGGACGGCCAGCCGCTCGCGGGCCACCAGCAGCCCCCGCTCCGAGGGGGGTGCGGCGACGACATCGCCGTCCAGGCAGGGCAGGAACAGCTGTACGTCGTCCAACGTGAGCCCGGCGGCGAGCAGATGACGGATGTTGCGGACCCGGATCACCGTCCGCTCCTCGTACACGCGGTACCGGTTGGCCGCTCGCTGCGAGGTGATCAGCCCGGCCTGCTCGTAGTGGCGCAACGCACGCGCGCTCGTACCGGTGGTCTCGGCCAGCTCGCCGATCAGCACCCCCACCACCTCCTGGCCCACTCCTATCACGCCACCACGGCACCCCCATCGACCGGGAGAATGACGCCGGTGATGAACGAGGCGTCCCGCGAAGCGAGATGGACGATCGAACGGGCCACTTCCTCGGGCCTGCCGAGACGGCTCAACGGCGTGTGTGCGAGCTGCCAGTCCCGTAGCGCCGCCAACTGCCGCGGGGTCAGACCCTGGTGCTTCCCGATCGGGGTGGCGATCGCGCCGGGAGCGACTGCCACGACACGGATGCCGCGCGGCGCGAGCTCGACCGCCCAGCTGCGGGTGAGGAGCTCCAGGGCCGTCTTGGTCGCCGCGTAGACGGAACTCCCGGGCCAGGCCCGCTGGCCGATCGACGTGCTGACGTTCACGATGACGCCGCCGGAGGTCTCCAGCAGAGGCAGCGCGGCCTGGGCGAGCATCATGGGCGCGACCAGGTTGGTGGCGATCTGGGGTTCGATCCTGGCGGCGGAAAGGGTACCGAGGGCGCCGCTGTGGACCACGGCGGCGTTGTTGACCAGGACATCGAGCCGGTCGTACGTGTCCTGCGCGGTCCGGACGATGCGTTCGGGTTCACCGGCTCCGGTGATGTCGGCCACCAGGGGCACGATCCGGTCGTTGCCGGCGGCGGTCTCCTCGAGCGGCCCGGGGCGGCGGCCGACGGCGAGCACGGTGGCCCCTTCGGCGGCGAAGGCGTGGGCGGTCGCGCGACCGATGCCGGTTCCGGCTCCGGTGACGGCGACGACGCGGCTGACGGGAGCTGCGGGGCTGCTGTTCATGCCGCGATCGTGCGACCCTGCCACCAGTGACAAGGTCAAGCAGCGCCGCGCAACGCGCATGAACGGTCCGGGCGTGCACCGAAATATGATCATTTCGGCCAACGGGCCACATCATGCGAACAAGCGGGGCCCCGAGGTTTTCGGGCGTGCAACGGTCTGCTGGGGCGTCGGCCGGTTCGGACCGCGCGACCTCGCCCGGTGCGGGACCGGCCGCCGGGCTGCGCACCGACAAGGGAACCGGAGAGCGCTGCCATGTCATTCCCTCGTCCTGGGCGCGATCCGGGCGCAGTCCATCACGAGCACTGCAGGAGCAACCGCTGCTGCCGGTGCCAGCAGAGGCCCTGGACGACCGCCGTCGGCGGTGAACGCCTCTGCGGGCTCTGCGCCTCCTGCTGCCGGGAGTGCGGCCGGGCACCCGCCCCGCACCTGGACGGCCTTGACCACGGTCTCTGCGGCGACTGCCGTGGACTGTGCGGGCGCTGTCTCACGCCGGCCGGGGCCGACGGTGACTGCCAGTGCCCACGCCGGCAGCGACCGGGGGCCGATCCGATCGGCTATCTCCTTCATGCGCTGCCACCGCCCCTCATAAGGGAGTTCCGCGGCCGCTACCCGGACGAACTCGTGGTGCTGATCCGGAGGGAGCTGATGCGGCGCACCCCCGATCAGTTGCTGGACCGGGTCGAGCGCCGGTGGAACGCGCGCTGGTCCCACACCCTTCAGGAGAAGGACGAGGAGGGGCGCCGCCGACAGCCCTGGGAGATCGCGGAACAGCTGCTCCGGCCGGGATTGTGCGCCGAGCCGGGTTGCGAGGACGGCAGGCTGATCGTCACCGACTCCCCGTGCCCGCTGTGCGCGAACCCACTGCACCGTTTCGTGCCCGCCCAGGCCGACCGCAGGGCGGCCTCGGACCGGGCCAGGACCACGGCGGCTGCCATCAGGCGCGAGATGCTGGACCGCCGGACCGGAGGGCGGCGCCCGGGATCGGGAACCGCGGCGAACGTCGTCGAGAGCGACGGCACCGCGCGGCCGTGAAGCTTCCATGGACGGCGGTACGTTGCCATGGAGCCCCTCCGGTCAGTCCGCGGCAGCTTCCCCGGTGGTGCGTTCCGGTCCGAACTGTGCCACCGGAACCGTCGCAGCCGATCCCTGCCGGACTGCCTCGACCACCGCTTCGTGCAGCGAACGGCTGGCCTCCTCCGACGCGCAGGGCACAGGGCTGCCGGCCATGGTGAACCAGTCGGCCGCATCGGTGTACTGCACGGTGATCTGGGCCGAGCCCTCGGCCCAGGTGGTGTGGACGGTCAGGTCGCCGGACAGGGGCCCGACCTCCTCGGTGAGCACGCCGCCGTGCCCCGAGTAAACTCCGCGTGTCGTCCAGGACGCCCAGGTCATGCATCCAGGCTCGCACCAAAGCCGGCGTAACGCGACCCACGGGCCACAAGTCCCGGAACCGCACGGTCCGCAGGGTGGTGACCGCCGTGCCCATGCGCGAATCGAAGCGCGGTGACGACCGGCCCCAGCGGCGAACCGCAGGTGGATTTGAACGAAATTTTTCGAGGGGCCGCGCTGCGGTTCCCGCAGGGGCCGATCCCGTTGCCCTGGCTCGATCTTGACGCCAAACCGTTGAACATCGATCTCCAGGCGACGAATTCCGAAGGAAAACTGCTATTGACCTGCGGAACGCGTCGGTATTGCATGACGCGCTGGGAGCACCGGAACCATCCATCACACCTCGTCCGGAGGCGATACCGCTCCCCGCTCAGACACCGCACCTGTTGATCGGAACCCGATTCGATGACCGACACGCTCAGCGCTCCACAGGCACTCGCCCCCGCGACCGGACCCACCCCGCAGAAGCTCAAGCGTTCCATCGGCGTCGTCGGGGGGACCCTGCTCACGCTCTCCTGCGTGACTCCCGCCTCCACCCTCTTCGTGGTGGTTCCGGACCTGTTCGCCGGCCTCGGCACGTACACCGCACTCACCATCGCGATCGGCTCGCTGCTCTGTATCGCGGTGGCGTTCTGTTACTCGGAGCTGGGCACCCTCATCCCCAGCGCAGGTGGCGAGTACGCCATGGTGTCGACGATGGCGGGGCGGCTAGCGGGGTGGCTCGTGTTCGTGCTCTCCCTGCTCGTCGTCATGATCGTGCCCCCGGTCATCGCCATGGGGACCGCCGACTACCTCGCGCCGCTCGTACACATCCCCGCCTCCCTCGCCGGAGCCGGCGTGATGCTGCTCGCCACCCTCGCAGGCCTCCTCGACCTGCGCGCGAACGCGTGGATCACCGGCATCTTCCTGGTGCTCGAAGTGATCGCCGCGGGTGTCGTCGCCGTCCTCGGGTTCGCCCACTCCGAACGGGGCGCCTCCGCGCTCGTGCACGGATCCGTCGCCTCGTCCGGCGGCACGAGTTCGACCGTCACCGCGATGATGGTCGTCTCCGGGCTCGCCATCGCCCTCTTCATCACGCAGGGCTTCTCCACGGCTGTCTACCTCTCGGAGGAACTGGAGAACCCGCGGCGCAACGTCGCCCGTACGGTCCTCGCCACGCTCGCGATCTCGACGGCCGTCATCCTCGTTCCCGTCATCGCCATCACCATGGGCGCCCCCGACCTCGCCACCCTGACCTCCGGAGACCTCAGCGGCATGGTCGAGGCGTGGTCCAACTCGGCTGTCGGCACGTTCGTCAGCCTCTGCGTGGCACTCGCGATCATCAACGCCGGCATCGTCATGGTCATCCAGAACTCCCGCGTGCTGTTCGCCTCCGCCCGCGACAAGGCATGGCCCGCCCCCGTCAACACGGCCCTGTCCCGGCTCGGCCGCTTCGGCTCGCCGTGGGTGGCGACGCTCCTCGTGGGTATTCCGGGAGCGGCCCTCTGCTTCGTCAGCCTCGACACCCTGTACGGGGTGACCGGTGTGTCGGTCACCGCCATGTACCTGCTGGTCGCCGTCGCGGCACTGCTCTGCCGCCGCGGCGCACACCGCGACACACCCGCCTGGCGCATGCCGCTCTGGCCCGCGGTCCCGGTGCTGCTCGTCCTCGTCCTCGCCTACATCCTCACGCAGCAGGAGACCGAGTACCTGCTGTGGACCGGCGGGATCACCGCCGTCGCCACGCTCTACTGGGCCCTGTACCTGAGGCCCCGCCGCGCGACCCGCTGGCTCGTCAGCATCCCCGAGGACACACGGCCCTGAAGCCGGGTTCTCCGGTGATCGGGTGACACCGGGCAGAGGCACGTCATGCCGGACCGGCCGTGCGGTTAGGCATGCGGGCATGACATGTGACTCCCCACCGAAGAACACCGGATTCCTCCGCACCCGGCGCCTGCGCGCCGCCGGCACCGCCGGCGTCCTCCTGGCCGCGGCCCTGCTCACGGGCTGCGGCCAGGACAGCGGCGACACCTCGACGGACACGGCTACTTCGGAAGCCGCGCGTGCCGTCCCGGAGCGGACCACCACGCCCTCCTACAGCGCGAGCAAGAGCGCGTCGCCGACCGCTGCGCTGACCAAGGACCAGAAGGACCGCAAGAAGCTCCTGGACTCCACCAAGATCACCTTCGACAAGGCCGTCACGACGGCCGAAGGAGCCGTCAGCGGCGGCAAGGTCGTCGACCTCGACCTGCGAGGTCCGGGCAAGGCGGACGACGACACCGACCAGGAGAGCCCCTCGCCCACCGCGAGTGCCTCGCCGTCGGGCACCAGCGCCTCGCCGACCGGGAGCGCGAGCGCATCCCCGACGGCCACCGGCGCCTCGCCCAGCGGGGCGAGCGCCTCACCGGCGGCCACCGGCCCCGAGTGGGTCGCGACGGTCGCCGCCAAGGACGGAACCGAGCACACGGTGCGCATCGACGCCGTCTCCGGCAAGGTCGTCAAGTCGACCGAGGACTCCGACCAGGACGCCGAGGACAAGAGCCGCATGGCCGGCTGGATCGCCGAGGCCAAGCAGACCCCGCAGCAGGCGGCCAAGGCGGCCACCGACAAGAAGAAGGGGACGGTCACGTCCCTGGAACTGGACCAGAACGACAAGAACGTCCTCGTCTGGTCGGTGGACGTCGTGGACAAGAGCTGGAACGAGACCACCGTGGACGTCGACGCGGCCACCGGCTCCGTCACCGCCGAGAAGACCGACACCGACTGACAGTGATGATGTGAGTGGTGGTTCTGCTGATGCGTCTGACTCGCCGACTGACTGACGTCTTCGACTGTCTTGTTTGGGATTTGTCGGT